>NZ_JBEXIJ010000003.1:0-386262 GCF_040608495.1 Micromonospora sp. NPDC005174
GCATGCTCCGCCGCCTCGCCCGAGGCGAACCCGCCACCCGCCAACAACGCCTCACCTTCGACACACCCGACTGACAGCAATGTGAAACGCCCTCTCAGAGCGTCTCGCTGTGGGGCGTGCTGAGCCTCGCGCAGGCCAGCACGGTCAGGGCGGCTCCGAGCAGCAGCGCCGCGACGGCGACGGCGATCTCGACGTCGGGCCCGGTCTCGACGGCCACGGACACACTGACGCCTGTCTGGTAGAAGGCATCGCTGCCGCGCGGCTCCGGCCGACTCCGCCAGGCAATGTCCACCGCGAGCCAGGCCTCCGTGGCCAGCAGCGTGGCACCCATTACGGCGATCGGGGCGGTGCCATGGCGCCGGACCGCGCGGCTCACGACCCAGGCATACCCCCCGAGCACGAGCAACGCCGCCACGGCCACATTGGTGAACGAGCCGAGCAGGGCGCTCAGCCCCGACGGCAGGAGGGCGACGAATACCAGGGTGACCAGCGTGAGCACGCCCACGACCGGCGCGGCCAGGCCGATCCGGCGCAGCCGATCCCGCGGCAGCCGCCCGACAGCGACGCCGAGGAAGACGCAGGCCAGGATCAGACAGCTTGCCACGGCTAGCTGTCGCAGGAACTGCGTCCGCTGCCGTACCGGGTCGGTCACCAGCGCGATCAGCTCGCTCGCGCTCGGTGAGGCGGCGCCGAATGACGAGGCCGCCCATCCCCACATCTCCACGACACCCGCGAGGGTGAGGAGGAGCAGGCCACCCTGCAGCAGCAGACGTGTCGACCGGGGCACGGCAGGACCGGTCACCGCGGGGTCGACGGCGAGGACGCCCAGCACGACGACGCCGCCGGCCCCGGTCGCCCAGGGGGATCCGAACAGCGCGCCCACGACGGCGAGCAGCGCGGCCCCGAGGAGCAGCAGAAGCTGCTTCGCTGAAGGCATCCGCACAGGGTATACAGACGGATTCCAGACTTGGCGCCCCGCGGCTGGAACCGAGACGATCTTCCGGAATACCGCTCCTAGCGGTAGCTGGTCGAACGCGCTGACATCGGCACGAGCGGACGTTACCCGGCCAACATGCGGGCCTCTCACAACGAAGCTTCAACCTGTCCGCCGTCTGGGCGCACTTCGGACGCGGAGACCGCTTCGCCACGTGCACCCAACCTGCTCCCAGTTGCAAGGCCAAGTGAACAAAGGCTCCTTACCGCCTTGACCTGAGGCACGCACTCGTAATCACTCACGGCACTCGTTCACCGACTGTCGCTGCCCTGCGTAGAGCAAGCTGGCTGTGTAGCCCGTCGATGTAGTCGGTGACGATCGTTGAAACTCCAGGTTGAAGGTGACCACCTGGCCGCCGAAGTTTTTCCGTCCGCAGACACTTCGGCTTGTGCCGTCCAGCGTCATGTGCCAGCCGTTGGCATTGCCCAATGAGGCGTAGAAGCCTTCGACGGCGGTGTCCCCTGACGGGGGTGTCTTCGTATAGGAGCGAGTGACGAACGCCCCGCCCCAGTAGTTGCTACCCCATCCCCTGCAGGGTTCGAAACTGTCCGCCGTCTGCAGCTTCGAATCTGGGAAGGCTTGAACCAGCATGGGGTCGGACGTGAGTTCATCCGTCAGCTGTGCTTCTGTGTCTGAGCAAGGGCCACCGGGATAGACGAAGGCATCGACGTAGCTTGTCACGGCACACCAGCCGGTCGCAGCGATGAGCCCCAACGTGGCAGCAACGGTCAGCGCGATAGTGGGAACTCGACCGGGACGCCGCACGAACGCTCTCCTTGCCGGGTTGCCTGCCTTGCTCCTCGATCGCTGACCATATCCTCAAGGGCGCTTGAGTCCGCCGGGCGTCGACGCCTCGACCACGGCGGACCCTGCCATCACGTCTGCCATCAACCCGCCCACACGGGGAGCGGGCCGCCGCCCGTCCCGCCACGTCAAGCGGCCGTGACGCCCTGGGTTGACCGGCGACGAATCGGGGGCGGGGTTGGCGGCGCGCACCTTGTAGGGGCAGGCCGTCGGCCTGCCCACGACTTCCGCCCGAGGGTCGCAGAGGCTCCAAGGTCAAGGGCGGCCCGTAGGGCCGTCGCTTGCGACGCCTAGCGCCCTTGAGCCGCTTCTGCCCCGGCGCGGGGGTGAAGACAATGTCCAGCGTGACCTCGCCCGCAGCTTGGAGGGGCGGCCCTCGATCTTCGGTGTGAAACCGTAGTCACCCAGGAATGGAAAGAGGCCCAGATCATCAATGTGACCTGGGCCTCTAACTGGTGGGCGATGCTGGTATCGAACCAGCGACCTCTTCGGTGTGGAACAGGACGCCGCACCTACTCTGACCTGGGAGAACGTGGCGCCGCAGGCCGGGGTGGGTGCAGTTGGGGGCTGTTCGATGCCATTGGACGCAGTTCAAAGCTGTTCAGGGCACCCCGCTGCTCCCAGCCTGCTCCCCAGACCGGGCTCGCACCGGGCCGCCGACCGCTCGTGAGGCTGCCTGCCCAGCGCTACGCTTGGCACGCTCCCTCAGCCGCATCGGTCGATCGGGAACGCACGCCCACGATCACCGCGCCTTGTCAGCGGCAGATGAGCGCATGCGCGGGGCAGCTCGGGTAAGCCCTTTCGGATTGCGAAGCCGGTCGGGCCAGGACAATGGTCAGGGGCGAATCACCAGATTGTTGGACGCGTGGCTCGCACGGTGGCGCGCGCTTAGCCGAGTTCGTGGACCGTGCCCAGCGGTGCCGCGAAGACCGTGGCGTCGACCACGGCACGGGCACACCTTGATGTTCAACCTGTTGTCAGGTCGGCGATGCGGTAGCCGACGCCGGTCTTGGTGGTGATGATCTGCGGGTCGCCGAGCTTGCGGCGGAGGCGGCCGATCGTGACCGTGACGGTGTTGGTGAACGGGTCGGCGTTTTCGTCCCAGACCTGCTCCAGCAGCGACTCGGAGCTCAGGAACGCGGGCGCCGCCCGCAGCAGCACCTCCAGCAAGGCGAACTCCTTGACCGACAGGTCCAGCCGGCGGCCGTCGCGGGTGGCGGTGCGCCGAGCCGGGTCGAGCTCGAGGCCGGCCACCCGCAGCGTCCTCGGCTGCGCCGACGGGCGGCGGCGGGCCAGGGCGCGGATCCGCAGCACCAACTCGGGAAAGTGGAACGGCTTGGCCAGGTAGTCGTCGGCACCGAGCGTCAGGCCGGTGACCCGGTCGCCAGGCGCGCCGGCCGCGGTCAGCATCAGGACCATCGGGCGGTCGTCCCGTTGGGTGATCATCTGGCAGAGGGTGTCGCCGTGCAGGCCCGGCAGGTCGCGGTCGAGCACCACCACCTCGTACGGCGCGAGGTCCAGTTTCTCGGCGGCCGCCAGGCCGTCCAGCGCGACGTCGACGGCCATCCCCTGGTCGCGCAGGCCCTCCGCGACCACCTCGGCGAGCGCCCGCGCGTCCTCGACCACCAGCACCCTCATGCTGCCCCGTCGTCCCGGCGCGCTGACGGCATCAGCGGTAGCCGGATCGCCACGTGCAGGCCGCCCTCGGGCCGGGCGCGCAGCACCAGCGTGCCGCCGTGCGCCGCCGCGATGGCTGCCACGATCGACAGGCCCAGTCCGGCACCGCCGCCTGCGGTCCGCTCCACGCCGAGCCGCTGGAACGGCTGGCCGAGCCGAGCGACCTGCTCCGGGTCGAGGGGCGGGTCGCCGGTCTCGACGGACAGCAGCGCGGTGCCGGTCTCGGGCGCGGCGACCACCCGGATCCAACCGTCCGGCACGTTGTGGATGACCGCATTGTCGATCACGTTACCGGTCATCTGGGTGAGCAGCGTCGCGTTGCCGTCGGTCCAGGTGTCCCGCCGCACGTCGGCGTGGACCGTCAGCCGCTTGGCCTCGATGTCGGCGGCGCGGGCGGACACCGCCTCCGCGACCAGCGCACCCAGGGAGACCGGCGCACGGTCGGTGAGCGCGCTGTGCTGGGCGCGGGCCAGGGTGAGGAAGCCGCCGAGCAGCTCCTCGATCCGGCTCAACTCGGTGCGCAGCCGGTCGGCGAGCGCGACCGTCTGCGGCGGCACCGGCCCGGGCTTCGCGAGCGCGACGTCCAGCGACGCGCGCATCGTGGCCAGCGGGGTTCGCAGCTCGTGGGAGGCGTTGGCGACGAACCGGCGCTGCGCCGCGAACGCCTGCTCCAGACGTTCGAGCAGCTCGTCGATGGTGTCGGCGAGCGCCTTGACCTCGTCGTCGGGGCCGGCGGCGGCGAGCCGCTCGTGCAGGTTGTCGGCGGTGATCCGACGGGTGGCGGCGGTGATCGTGCGCAGCGGACGCAGCACCCGCCCGGCGACCGACCGCCCCAGCAGCACCGAGGCCGCCCCCATCACGGTCAGCGCGATCGCCGAGCCCCCCAGCAGCTGCCGGGCCTGGTCCTGGTGCACGGCCTCCAGCCGGGCCTCCAGCTCGGCGACCCTCGCGGCGGAGGCGGCCGGCTGTCGTTGCTGTTGCTGTCCGGGAGCGACCGCGGTGCTGCTGCGGGCGATCGTGATTACGCCGGTTAGGCCGAGCAGCGCGACGCCGGAGAGCATGAACAGCGCCACGTACATGATCGTGAACCGCAGTCGAGCCGTCCGCATCCCGTTCCCCCCGCCGCGCCGCCGACCGGCACGTGACCAGCATGCCGGCCCGGACCTAACAACGGAGTGACGGTACGCGTTCGGCCGCTGTTATGGCGTGCTCGGTAGAACCGGGCCATGGCATCCAGCATCGAGGTCTCAGACCTGCGCAAACGGTACGGGCGCACCGTCGCCCTGGACGGCATGTCCTTCACGGTACGACCGGGGCACGTCACTGGCTTCGTCGGCCCGAACGGCGCCGGCAAGTCCACCACCATGCGGGTGGTCCTCGGCCTCGCGGCCCCGGACGGCGGCACCGCGCTCGTCGGCGGCGTGCCCTACCGGACGCTGCGCCGGCCTCTGACGCACGTGGGGGCGCTGCTCGACGCCGGGGCGCTGCAACCGAGCCGCTCCGCCCGCAACCACCTGCTCTGGCTGGCCCATTCGCAGGGCCTCGCCACCCGGCGGGTCGACGAGGTGTTGGAGCAGGCTGGGCTGGGCGAGGTCCGCCGCCGGCGGGCCGGCGGCTTCTCGCTGGGCATGCGGCAGCAGCTCGGGATCGCCGCCGCGCTGCTCGGCGATCCGCCGATACTGATGCTGGACGAGCCGTTCAACGGCCTCGATCCGGAGGGAATCGTGTGGATGCGCGGGCTGCTGGGGACCCTCGCCGCCCAGGACCGGGCCGTGCTGGTCTCCAGCCACCTGATGAGCGAACTCCAGCACATCGCCGCGCACGTGGTGATTGTCGGCCGGGGCAAGGTCCTCGCCGACACCACCATGTCCGAACTGCTGGCGGCGTCACCGGGGGAAGGCGCGGGCTCGCTGGAGGATGCCTACTTCGCGCTGACCCGCGACGCGGTCGAGTTCCGCGGGGAGGCGGCCCGATGAGCGACTTCGGAAGGCTCGTGCGGGCCGAATGGACCAAGTTCCGAACGGTCCGCGGCTGGGTGCTCGGCACCGTGGCCGCGGCCTTGGTGACCGTACTGCTGGGGCTGTTCGTCGCGTCGAACAGCCACTCGGTCTGTTCGAAGGGGACTGTCGACGTCGAATGCCCGACCTCCCCGGTCGGCCCGGACGGCCAGCCGGTGCGGGACAAGTTCTACTTCGTGCACCAGCCGCTGGCTGGGGACGGCGCCATCACGGTACGGGTGACGTCGATGACCGGCCTGATCACCTACCCGCCGCCGGATCACGACGAGATCGTCCCGGGCCTGGTGGAGTGGGCGAAGGCCGGTGTCATTGTCAAGGACGGCACCGCCGAGGGATCCCGCTACGTGGCCCTCATGGTCACCGCGAAGCACGGTGTCCGGATGCAGCACGACTTCGTCCACGACACCGCGGGCAAGCCGGGCGCCGTATCCGCCGACGCCCCGCGCTGGCTGCGGCTGACCCGCGTGGGTGACACCCTCACCGGGGAGGAGTCGGCCGACGGCGCCTCCTGGACCAGCGTCGGCACCGCTCAGCTGGCGGGCACTGTCGAGATCGGGCTTTTCGTCACCTCGCCCAGCGACCTCACCGTGCACGGCGGTGTCGGAGGTGGGGGTTTCCAGGCCCGACTGGCCAAGGCGACCGCCACCTTCGACAGCGTCGGATTGACCGGCACCGCGCCGGGTGGCGACTGGCTCCGCGACGACATCGGGGTCGAGCCGAACCCGGACGGCACCCTGCACCATCCGGGCAGCGTCGAGGAGGCGGGTGGCGTCATGACGGTGTCCGGCAACGGCGACATCGCACCACTCACCGGCGAGTCCGGGCCCGCTATTCAGCTTGCCCTGATCGGACTGGTCATCGGTCTGATCGTGGTGATCGTGGTGGCCGCCCTCTTCATCACGACGGAACTCAGGCGGGGCGTGATCGGAGTGACGCTGCTGGCGAGCCCGCGACGGGGCCGCGTCCTGGCGGCGAAGGCTGTCGTGCTCGGCGCTGTTACCTTCGTCGCCGGAACGGCCGCCGCCGCGCTGGTCATCCCGCTTGCCTGGGCTGCGCTGCGGTCGAACGGCTTCCGACAGCCGGGGGTGCCGCTGCCGACCATCGCGCGGGTGGCCCTCGAGGCAGGTCTGCTGGTCGCCGGCGCGGCACTGCTCGCCCTGGGGCTCGGGGCGCTGCTCCGGCGCGGGCTGGCCGCGGTCGGCATCGCGGTGGCGGTCGTGGTGCTGCCGTACCTGGCGGCGGTAGTCGGCGGCCTGCCGACCGCAGCGTCGGAATGGCTGCTGCGGCTGACTCCGGCTGCGGCCTTCGCGATCCAACAGGTCACTCCCGAGTACGCGCACGTGCTGGCGAGCTATACGCCCGGGTCCGGCTACTACCCGCTGCCGGCATGGGGCGGCCTCGCGGTCATGGCCGGGTACGCCGCGCTGGCCCTCGGCCTGGCGTCCGCGCGACTGCGCCGGAGCGACGCGTGAACCGGGTGCTGCACGCCGAGTGGACGAAGGTGCGGACCGAGCCGACAGCCCGCTGGCTGCTGCCGACCATCGTGGTGGCGACGGTGCTGGTGAGCCTGCTCGCGATTGCCGCGGCGAGCTGCGAAGGGGGCGGATGCGGCCTCGATCCGGTCGCGCTGAGCCTGGCCGGGGTGCAGCTCGGCCAGGCCGTCGTCGTGATGCTGGCCGTGCTGGCGATCGGCGGCGAGCAGGGCACGGGCCTGCTCCGCACGACGTTCACCGCCGCGCCCCGCCGGATGGTGGTCCTGGCGGCGAAGGCGGTCCTGACCGGCGGCCTGACCCTGGCCGCCGGGACCGTTGCCGTGCTCGGCTGCGTGGCCGCCGGCCGGGCGATCCTGCCCGGCAACGGCAACGGCAACGGCAACGCCGCGCCGTCGCTGGCCGACGGTCCCACGCTGCGGGCGGTCGTCGGGTCGGTGCTCTACCTGGTGTTGATCGGGCTGCTCGCGCTCGGCGTCGCCGCCGCGATCCGGGACTCGGCGGCCGCGATGGGGGCGGTGCTGGCCCTGCTCTACGCCGTGCCGCTCGTCGCGGCGGCGATCAACGACCCGGAACTCCAACGGACGCTGCGCCGGTTCGCGCCGATGACGGCGGGCCTCGCCGTCCAGGCCACCACCGACCTGGATGACCTCCCGATCGGTCCCTGGGCGGGCCTCGCCGTCCTGGCCGCCTGGTCCGGCGCGTCCCTCCTGCTCGGCGCTCTCCTCCTCCACCACCGCGACCCCTGACCCGCCCTCCCGCATCCGTCGGGCCTCGCCGACCAGTGCCCTGTCGGACTCAGTTTGGGCGCCCTGGCCGCGGTCGGCACGCCGACGCAGCGCAGGATGGCCACCGCGTTCCTTCGCGCACGGAGTCCGCACAGCAGCAACGCCGTTTAGCGGAGCGGTGTTCGCTCCAGGTCTGCTGATCGAAACCTGCGACACCTCGCACGTTCAGCTTGGTAGACCATCCGACCGCCGGCGTTTCCGCGTGGAATGTGGCCTGCCGCCCTCGCGGAGCCGGGTGGCCTCGCGCAGCGCCACTTCGCGGCCGGTACGGGCGAAGTCGGTTAGCAGGCGCAGTTGGTCGTCGGTGAACCCGGCGATGCGCTCGGTCAGGTACGCGGCCATCGGCTGGTAGAGCGCGGACAGTTCGTCGGTCCGGTCGGGCCTGGCGTGCACGGTGATCCGGCGGCGGTCGTGCGGATCATGCTTGCGGCGGACCAGGCGCTGCGCCTCCATCCGGTCGAGCATCTTGCTCACCGCGCCGGTGGTCATGCCCATCCGTTCGGCGAGCTGGGTGGGTGTGACGGCAAGACCCGCGCTGACGCGCTACGCACCCTCGACGCGCACACAGTCGTCCGCGACGCCGGATTTCCCGTACCCCGCGGCGTCATGTGGCTCGGCAACGGCAGATGCCTTGGCGAAGGACACACCGGCACTCCGCTGCCCGACGGGACACTCCCCATCGTCATCGGCCGCTACGACCTGTACGCCGCGCTGCGTCAGGAGGCCCTCCGTCGTGGCGTGCCCATCCACCACGGCAAGCGCCTGGCCCACATCGGACAACGCGGTGACCGGGTCGCCGCAGTTTTCACCGACGGCACGGAAGCTGTCGGCGACCTGCTCATCGGCGCCGACGGCATCGGCTCGACGACCCGGCACTTTGTCGACCCGCACGCACCACAACCCCGATACGTCGGGCTCGTCGGCACGGGCGGGATCACCCGCATGGCCACACCCCAGTCCGATCCCGGTGTGATGAATATGGTCTTCGGCAGGCGGGCGTTCTTCGCCTCCATGGCCAGTCCGGACGGCAGCGTCTGGTGGTTCGCCAATCTGCCCCGGGCCGACGAACCCACCGCAGCCGACCTTGCCGCGACTTCCGGCGCGCAGTGGCAACAGCGATTGCTGCAAGTCTTCGCCGGGGACAGGTCGCCGGCCGCGCAGCTCATCCGCGCGACACCGCCGGACTACACGTGGTTTCCCATGCACGACATGCATGCCCCGAAGCGGTGGCACCGCGGACGCGTCGTCCTGATCGGTGACGCCGCACACGTGAGCTCACCCAGCTCCGGCCAAGGCGCGTCGATGGCCTTCGAGGACGCCGTGCAACTGGCCCGCTGTCTGCGAGACCGAGACGATCCGCCTGCGGCGTTCCACGCGTACCAACGGTTGCGCGCCGACCGAGTCAGCAAGGTGCTGGCGGGAGCCAAGCAGGTCAACCGCAGCAAAGCGGCCACCGGCGTGAGTCGAGTCCTGCGCGACGTGACGTTCCCCCTGTTCGTGAGGAAATTCAGCACCCCTGAGGCGTTTGCCTGGCTGTACGACCACCGCATCGACTTCGACCGACCGATAGACGATCAGCAGCGTCCATAAGGTGAAGCCCGTTACCGACGGATTCGGCAACGGGCTTCTGAACTGCACGAACTGAGAGTGGGCGATGCTGGTATCGAACCAGCGACCTCTTCGGTGTGAACGAAGCGCTCTCCCACTGAGCTAATCGCCCTCAGCGCCGTTGACTCTACCCGATCGTGGAACGAGACCAAAAATCCGGGGTCAGCGCGCCGCGAGGCACTGCCTCGCCTCGGCCACCACGTCGATGCCGAGGCTGAGCTTGAGGGAGAGCCAGACCACCGCGCCGACGAAGACCAGGCCGACGGCACCGAGGACGAGTCGCAGCGGCAGTGACTGTCGTGTCACCCAGCGCGTCCAGCCGTGGACGTGTCGGCGGGTGAAGCCGAGCAGTCGGCGGGCCCAGTGGAATTCGACGGCCCAGATGCCGAGGCCGGCGATGACCAGCAGCCAGCCGGGGCCGGGTAGCGGGATGAGGGCGATGCCGATGGTCACCACCAGCGCGCCGGCGACCGCGATGAAGATCTTGAGGGCGATCCGGCCGGTGGGGTTGGCCCGGATGAGGTCGAGTGTCGTCGAGATCCGCTGCCGCCAGTGGGGGCGCCGCGGCGGCTCCCCGACGACGAGGACACCGCCGGGACGGCCCGTCTCTGGCGTCGACCGTCCGGGTCGCTCGGGCTGCTCAATCGGCACGTCGTACCCCCGCTTTTCGGCTGCTCGGACCGCGACGTTCGGCGGGCCTGGCGCGGCCACCGGATCCACTGAGGATCGGTTCGTGACCATTTCACCCCCCAGTGTCGCCCGGGCCCGTCACTGCAACGGCCGACTGGACGTTACCGGAGTAAGTCGACGACTGAGCCACCCGACGCCGGGCGGCATCACACACTGGGCAGAACCGGAAATCCTACATGAATGTTCACATTCACGAGGCGCTTCCGTCCCCCTTCCCACCACTGGGTGAAGTCAGCGTATGGCGGAGCGTAGCCAGGAGTAGCACCTGAGTATGGGAAAAGCGGGACACGCGCGTTCCGCAGCGGTGCCGGGGGGAGAACGTCCATGAGTGTCATCCGACCGACGACCGTAGAGGTCGAGACGTCGCTAAGGCTCGTCGCGCCTGACGCCACCGCCTTGCCGGTGCGTGCCAGTCTGCGTTACGACCCTGCTGACCCGTATGCGGTCCATGTCCTGTTCCATGCCGAATCGGCCGGGGGCGAGGCGGTGAGCTGGTCGTTCGCTCGTGAACTCCTGGTCACCGGCCTGGACGAGCCGGCCGGCATCGGGGATGTGCGGGTCTGGCCCTGGGCCACACCGCGCGGCGACTTCGTCGCGCTGGCCCTCTCGTCACCGGACGGCAACGCCCTCTTCGAGGTGCCGCGCAGCGTCCTGGTGCGATTCCTTCGACGCACGTACGTGGTCGTCCCGCGCGGTCGTGAGGCCGAGCACCTGGACGTCGACACGGCGGTGAACCGGCTGCTCGCCGGCCGCTGAGAAAAATCAACACCGGGGCCGCGCGGATCTGCCGAGTCCGCGCGGCCCCGGCACATCCACCCCCGGGGGTACGACCACAGCCCGACCCGGGTTGGCCCGTGCTCAGCCGTGCGTGGTGATGCCGCCGTCGACGGGGATGACGGCTCCGGTGAGGTACGCGCCGGCCCGCGAGGAGAGGTAGATGGCGGTGCCGGCCATGTCCTCGGGGCGGCCGATGCGGCCCAGCGGCACCTGCTGCTCGATGGCGGCACGACTGCCCGGGTCGTCGAGGGCGAACGCCATCATCTTGCTCTCGAACGGGCCGGGCGCGATCGCGTTGACGGTGATCTGCTCGCCGGCGAGCTGGTGGGCGAGGCTGCGGGTGAGCATGTGCACGGCGGCCTTGGTGGCCGAGTAGGCGTACACCTCCATGGACGGCACCCGGATGCCGTCGATGGACCCGATGTTGATCACGCGGGCCGGGTCGTCGACGCTGGCGGCGGCGCGCAGCGCCGGCAGCAGCGCGGTGGTGAGTCGGAAGACGGCCTTGACGTTGACCGCCCAGAGCTTGTCGAACGCGGCCTCCGGGTAGCTCTCCAGTGGCGCGCCCCAGGTAGCGCCGGCGTTGTTGACCAGCACGTCAAGCTTGTCGACGCGCTCGCGTACGGCGGCGGCGAGGGCCTGCGCGCCGTCGTCGGCGCTCAGGTCGGCGGGGATGGCCTCGCACTGGCCCTCGGCCGACAGTTCGCTGGCGACCTGTTCGCAGACGTCCGCCTTGCGGGACGAGATGATCACGCGGGCGCCGGCCCGGACGAAACCCTGGGCGATCATGAGCCCGATTCCTCGTGACCCGCCGGTGACCAGGACCGTCTTGCCTTCGACCGAGAACAGCTGCGTCATGCCCATCCCATCGCGAGTCGGCGGGTCCGCCGTCCGGCGAGCGGCCGGCGGGGCGCCGGGCGGCCAGGGACCGGACGGCGCTACCGCCGGGTAACGTAGCCCGGCCGCAGGGATCGCGACAAGCCTCGGCGCCGTCGCGTACAGAGGTCGGGATGCGGTGACCTGCGCTTCGGGCTACCGTCGCAGGCGATGGTCTCCACCGATCCCTCCCCCGCGCCATCGATCGGAACGGCATCACCCGTACCCGACGAGATCTCCACGTTCGCGCTGGCCGACCTTGCCGGTGATCCCGGCTGGCGTCGGCCGGTGTTCGTCGAACGGGAATTGCTGATCCTCACCACCCGCGGCCACGGCGACGCCGAGCTGGACTTCCACCTCCTGCCGTGCCGGCCGGGCACGCTGCTGCGGGTCCGCGCCGGTCAGGTGCTGCGCTGCGCCGGCCCCCAGTTCGACGCGACGGTGGTCGGCTGGACCACCGCGGCGCTGAACGGCCTGGCCGTCGACCCGGACGCGGCGCCGACGTGGCGGCAGTTGGCCGGCGAGGACGAGGACGCGGTGATCAACGAGGTGAGCCAGTTGGCCGTGGACTGCCAGCGGCACGGCGACGGCCCGGCCGGTCGCGCGCTGCTGCGCCACCAGCTCGCCGTCCTGCTGCTGCGGTTGACGCTGCCGGATGCGAACCGGTCCGGGCAGCGCAACGAGGCCGAGACGTTCCAGCGGTTCTGCCGGGAGGTGGAGCACGGCTACCAGGTGACCCGGCGGGTCGAGGACTACGCGGCCGCGCTCGGCTGCTCGGTGCGTACCCTGACCAGGGCCTGTCTGGCCGTCACCGGCCACAGCGCCAAGCAGGTCATCGACGAGCGTGTGGCGTTGCAGGCCGCCCGGTTGCTCGCGGCGAGCGACGAACCGATCGCGCAGATCGGCCGTCGGCTCGGCTTCTCCGAGCCCACCAACTTCGGTCGGTTCTTCACCCGGGAGATCGGGGTCAGCCCCGGCGCCTTCCGTGCCGCCCGCGACCAGCCGGCCGTGGGACGGGTCGTCCGACCCCGTCCGCCGGCCGAGCCGACGAGCGCCAACGGCGGCCGATTCCGCTCCGGCGCGCACAGCGAGCCCACCAACTCCGGTCACACCACCCGGCCCGGTGGCCCTCATGGCCCGAGTGGACGGGCATGATGACGGGGTGCAGATCTCCGCGCGCGGCGACTACGCGGTACGGGCGGCACTGAGCCTCGCGACCGCGTACCCGTCGCTGCTGTCCACCCAGGCCATCGCCGCCGAACAGGACATGCCCCGCAAGTTCCTGGAGGCGGTCCTCGCGGATCTGCGCCGAGCCGGGATCGTCCGCGCCCAACGGGGCGCCGAGGGCGGCTACACCCTGGCCCGACCGCCCCGCGAGGTGACCGTCGGCGCGGTGCTGCGCGCGGTGGAAGGCCCGCTGGCGGGCGTGCGCGGCCTGCGCCCGGAGGAGACCCGCTACGAGGGCGCGGCCGAGAACCTGCCCGGCCTGTGGGTGGCGGTGCGTGCCGCCGTACGACGGGTCGTCGACGAGGTGAGTCTCGCCGAGATCATCAGCGGTCGGCTGCCCGCCCACGTCCGCAAGCTCACCGCGCTGCCCGACGCGTGGGAGCCGCGCTGACACCCGCTCACACCGTCCACACCACCTCCTCCGACGTGAGCCGGGGCAGTCGCTCCCGCCAGGCGTCCGGGCCGGGGCGGCCGACGTTCAGCAGCAGCAGCGCCTCGTACCGACCGTCGGGGAAGAACTCCCGGGTCACCCCAGCGGCGTCGAACCCGGCCATCGGACCGGCGGCCAGCCCCGCCGCGCGTACCCCCACCAGCAGGTAACCGATCTGGAGGGTGGCGCTGAACCGGGCCTGCTCGGCGCGCGCGGCCCGGTCGCCGAGCCAGTCCCGGGCCTGCGGCCGGTGCGGGTACAGCTCGGGCAGCCGCTCGTGGAAGTCCACGTCGGCGGCGAGCACCGCCGCCAGCGGCGCGCTGGCCGTCTTGGCCCGGTTGCTCGATGACACGTACGGCAGCAGCCGGGCCCGGGCCTGCGGCGAGCGCAGCAGCAGCACCCGCAACGGCTGACCGTTGTACGCGGTCGGCCCGTACCGGATCAGGTCGTGGATCGCCGCGACCTGGGCGTCGGTGACCGGCTCGTCGGTGAACGTGTCGGCCGTGCGGGCCGCCCGGAACAGCAGGTCCTGGGCGGCCCGGTCCAACGCGAGCAGGTCGGCCGCGACGGGCGCGCTCACGCGCCGGCCGCGGTGGTGTAGCCGCCCCGGTGGTGCACCAGCGGGGCGCCGTCACCGCCGTCGCCCAGGGCGAGCGGTTCGGCGATCACCAGCGCGTGGTCGCCGGCCGGGATGCGGTGCACCACCCGGCAGAGCAGCCGGGCCAGCACCCCGGTCAGCAGGGGCACTCCGAACGGTCCGGCGGTCCAGTCCGGGTAGGCGGCGAAGCGGTCGATGCCGCTGGTGGCGAAGACCGACGCCGCCTCCCGCTGCCCGGCGGCCAGCAGGTGGACCGCGACGTGCTCGGCGCGGGCCAGCACCGGCCAGCTCGACGACGCCGTCCCCAGGCAGAACGAGACGAGCGGCGGGTCCAGCGAGACCGAGGTGAACGAGGTGGCGGTGAACCCGGCCCGGATCGGCGCGCCGATGCCGCCCAGGCAGGCCGGGTCGGTGGCCCGCGCCACGGCGGTGACAACCGTGACGCTGGTGGCCTGCCGACGCAGCAGCGCGCGGAACAGGTTCCGGTCGACCGGCCGCAACTCGGTCGCGTCCGTCGTGGGACGCTCCACGGTGGTCATGCCGACACCAGGGTCGACGCGGCGTACGCGCTGGCCGACCGGGGCAGGCCGTGCCCGTCCAGTGGCAGACCGGTGAGGTCGATGCCGAGCATCCGGCAGAGCTGCGCGAGGGCGTAGTCGGGCACGCTCAGCTCCTCGAACTCGGCGGCGAGCGTCAGCGCCTCGGCCTCGGTGCCGCCGATCACCGGGGCGATGCCGGGCAGCACCTTCACCAGGTCGGGGTCCCGACCGGCGGCGGTGACCCGGCTCGGGTCGGTGCGGGAACAGAGCGCGCTCGCGTGCCGGACCAGGTCGACGTGCACGCAAGCGATGAGGAGAAGCTCATCCCGCTGCGACATGAACTCATGCTGCCGGCGGTGGGAGCGGCCGGTCAACGGTCTTCCAGAAGGTGAGACTTGCATCGCTGCCGATGTTACGGAGCGCCACTAGCAGCGTTTACCGGGGCGCAACACCTATCTGGTGGATAGAGATTCATGTGCCGTGGCACCGCACCGTCCATCCGGGACGACGAGGTGGTTTCGGAATTCGCCCGTTCGGGAATGTTCGATCTCGACACGGCAGGGAACGATGACGAGGGGAGTGCTCCGATGGGCCTCATGTTTCGCAAGCGCAAGAAGATCGGTCCGCTGATCCTGAACTTCACCGAGAACGGCTTCTCCTCGTGGAGCATCAAGATCGGCCGCTGGTCCTGGAACTCGAAGGCCCGGGCACACCGCGTCGACCTGCCGGGACCGCTGTCCTGGAAGCAGGACAAGGCCCGGTCGTAACGACCCGGGAGTCGAGCGGGGTGCCGGTGATTCACCGGCACCCCGCTCGGCATCTCCACCCACCCGCGCCCCGCGCTCGCCCGCGCGCCCCGCGCTCGCCCGCGTCGATCTTGCACTTTCGGTTGTCGTTTTGCGCGGGAACACCCCTTGTGTCGCCACCGAAAGTGCAAGATCGCGGGGAGACAAGGGCGGGGAGACAAGGGCCGGGAGACAAGGGCGGGGAGACAGGGGTTAGGGGGTTGGGGTGATTAGTTCGTCGCCGGCCAGGCGGCCTGATTCGCGTTCTCGGGTCACCTCACCGGTGGTCAGCAGGGTGGCGAGTGCCTGGTTGGCGTCGGTGGCTCGGTAGGCGGTCGTGGTGAGGGTGTACCGCCGCAGGTCGGTGACCGGCTGCGGCCCACTCCGGCGTAGTTCGGCCAGCAGATTTCGGGCCAGCGGCTCAAGGGCCACGCCCCCTGACACGTCCATCGGTGGGGCCGCCGGGTCGGCGGGGTCGCGGTAACGCACACCGAGGTCCGCCCCGACCGTCCAGAGTGCGTCACGGACCGCCTCCAGGCTCCGGTCCGACCGGCTGCCGAACGCGACCACTCCGGCCGCCACGTCGCCCGCACTGGCCGCCACGTCGCCCATCCCGGCCGCCACGTCGCCCGCACCAGCCGCCACGTCGCCCGCGCCGGCCTCTACATCGCCCCTTCCCCCGTCCACCGGGAGCACCGGCGTGACCTCGGCGACCAGCGGGAAGCCGGCGAGGCCGAGAGCGGGGCGCGCGCTGCTGGCGGCGTGCAGCAACACTTCGCCGTTGCGGCCGTTGGCGCAGGCCCGGAGCACCTCCGCGTGCGCCGGGCCGGTCAGGTCGAGGAAGCAGAACAGCGGCGATCCGGCCACGGAGGCCGCCTTCAGTGCGACGGGCAGCCGGCCGGGGCCGCCGGGCAGCAGGTGCACGGTCACCTCGGGAGGCAGCTCGGCCTCCACCGATCCGAGCCGGGCCGGCAGGTCGGCGGCCTCGTCGGCCAGCACCAGGATCGTCACCTGTCGGCCGCGTACCTGCGCGGCGTGGTCGGCGACCACCCGCAGCACCGCCTCGGCACCGCCGCCGTCGGCGCCGGCCCAGGCCAGCGCGACGGTCACCCGACGGGAGCGGTGCAGAGCGGTGGGCAGCCAGGTCGCCAGGTGGCGGACCAGCAGCTCGCGGAGGAAGTCGGCGGTCCGGTTGGTTGGCACCGGTCCGTTCTACCCTATGGCCGTTCAGGCCGGGACGGAGATCCCCACACCGCCGCGGGTCTGCCCGCCGTAACGCTGCTGTTCGGCGGCCAGGTCGAGCCGACCGATGCGCTTGCGGGCGGCCAGAGTGGTGTCGTCGAGCCGGTCGGCCGGGACCAGCCAGACCACCTCGAACTCCAGACCGTCCGGGTCCTGCCCGTAGAGGCTCTTGGTGGTGCCGTGGTCGGACGTGCCGGCCAGTGCCCCGGCGGCGGCGAGCCGCTCGGCGGTGGCGGCCAGCTCGTCGAGGGTGTCGACCTCCCACGCCAGGTGGTAGAGCCCGACGGTGGCCCGGCCGGCGGTCGAGCGCCCGGCGCCCGCGCCGACCTCGAAGAGGCCGAGGTCGTGGTCGTTGGTGGAGTCGGGGGCCTGGAGGAAGGTCGCGCCCCGGAAGTTGTCCGGGGTCATCTCGACCAGGGTGAAGCCCAGCACGTCGCGGTAGAAGGCGACGCTGCGGGCGAGGTCACTGACGTACAGAACCGCGTGGTTGAGCCGGTGAATACCCATGACCCCACACTAGCGCGATTTGGTTGAGCGTTCAATCATCGGGAGTATGATGGGCGTCATGACCCGCTGGTTGAACCCCGACGAGCAGCGCACCTGGCGGGCGTTCCTCGCCTCCTCCCGGGCGCTGATGGACACGCTCGACCGTGAGCTGCAACGCGATGCCGGTATGCCGCACGCCTACTACGAGATCCTGGTCCGGCTCTCCGAGGCGCCGGGTCGGCAACTGCGGATGAGCGAACTGGCCGAGGTCACCGGGTCGTCGCGCAGCCGACTCTCGCACGCCGTCGCCCGCCTGGAGCAGGCCGGCTGGGTGCGCCGCGAGGACTGTCCCACCGACCGGCGCGGGCAGATCGCGGTGCTCACCGACGACGGTTTCGCCACCCTCGCCGCCGCCGCGCCCGGCCATGTCGAAGGGGTACGTCGGCACCTGTTCGACGCGTTGAGCCCCGCCCAGATCGACCAGTTACGCCGGATCAGCGAGACGTTGGCCGAGCATCTGAGCAGATCCTGACCGATCGACACCGGCGCGGGTCTTGTACTTACCGTCGTCGGATGAGCACGATGGGGCGTGTCCTCCGGCTTCGACGAGTTGACTGACCAGGCGCACCACCTCGTGTCCGCTGGCGACATGGCGGGTGCGCAACGGCTGCTCTCCGATGCGCTCACCGACGCCGACCCTCGCCCGGCCAACGCCACGCCCGAGCTGGCCGAGGCGGCGAGCCTGCAGGCGCGGGTGCTCGTCGCGCTCGGGGAGCCGCACTCCGCCCGTGGTTGGGCGGCCTTCGCGTACGCGGCCACGACCCGGTTGCACGGCCGCTCCGATCCCCGCACCGTGGCCGCCGCGGCGACCCTGGCCGCCGTGCTGCACCGGGTGGGCAGCCATTCCCGGGCCGCCCGGCTCTACCAGGACGTGATCATCGAGCTGACCGCTCAGGACGGTCCCGAGTCGCTGCGGGTGCTGGCCGCGCACGCCGACCTGGCCACCGTCGAGTACGCGCGCGGCCAGTGCACGGTGGCCCGCGACCGTCTCCAGGACGCGTGGGAGTTGCACCGCGAGGTGTACGGGGACGGCCACCCCAGCGGGATCAAGATGCTGGCCCGGCTCGGCTCCATGCAACGCGACTGCGGGCAGTTCGCCGAGGCGCACGACAACCTGGCACTGGCCCGCGAGCTGTGCCGGCAGCACCTGTCCGCCGACGACCCGCTGGCGCTACAGGTGGCGTCACTCGCCCGGGCCGCGGCCAACCCCGATCACGTCTGCGCCGACGACCCGTCCGCCGTCCGGGACGCCCCGGTGGTGCCGGCGGCGCGTACCCCGACGCCCAGCGACCCGCCGCTCGAGGCGGCCTACCATCCGTCCGCGCCGGTCGAGCCGGAGCTGACCGAGGGTCTGGCCGGCCCCGGGGTCACCCACAGCGGCCCGGTCCCGAATCCGCGGGCGCCGGCCGACGAGCCGGACGGTTCACCGGGCTTCCGCTGGCCGCCGGACCCGTCGGACGCCCCTGCCCCGCACCCCACCGTCCCGCCGGTGCCCCCGTCGGTCGCCGGGTTCACGGGCGGCACCGAGGAGGCGTCCGGCGTCTACCGGCTGTACCGCCCCGGCGCGTCGGCCGAACCGGATCGGCCCTCCGCGCCGCTGACGCCGTACACGCCGTCGCGGTTGTTGCCGGTGCCCGTGCACCGGGCGCCGACGCCGGCCCGTAACCGGCTGGTGCCGGTGCTGGTGGCCGGCGTGGTCGTGGTGCTGCTGGGCACGGTGGCGGTGATCGCCGGCGTGGCGCGCGTCGGCGACGGGGACGACCCGAAGTCCGGGCCGGTCAACGGCTCCCCGAGCGCCGGTCCGAGCGGCACGGGCGCGCCGCCCAGCACCGGCACCCCGGCCGCCGGCACGGCCGTGCCGGCCGCCGCACCGGGCACCCCGCCCGGCACGGTGTCCCTGCGCGACAACCGGGACAACATCGCTCTGCGGTGGACGTACCCGGCCGGCGGCGAGGGCCCGGTGGTCGTCTCCGCCGGCCGCGCCGGGCAGGACAAGACCGCCATCGCCACGCTGCCCGCCGGCACCGACAGCTACATCGTGTACGCGCTGAACCGCGCCAACGACTACTGCTTCACCGTCGCCGTCGTCTGGTCCACCGACACGGTGGCGAGCGCCAGCCAGGTCTGCACCCGCCGCCGCTGACGTCCCGCACGCTCACGGTCGGGCGACCACCCGGTGCGGCTCGGCCCCGGTCGGCAGCGCCGGGAGCAGCAGACGTACTCGCAGGCCGGGTGGCCCGTCGGCGTCGGTCAGGGAGATGGTGCCGCCCGCGCGACGGACCAACTCCCAGACGATGGCGAGGCCGAGGCCGGCACCGCCATCGTCGCGGCCCCGACCGTCGTCCAGCCTGGTGAACCGGTCGAAGACCCGGCCCCGGTCGGCCGCCGGAATCCCCGGGCCGTCGTCGGTCACCGTCACCAGGTGGTACGCGGCGTCCTGCGGCTCGGCCGTGAGGATGACGCTGCCGCCCGCGTGCCGGACCGCGTTGTCGACGAGGTTGGCCAGCACCCGCCGTAGCTCGGTCTCGTTGCCGGCCGTCCACAACGGCCCGGGGGACGGCACGACCCGCACCGGCGGCGACGGATACCGGGCGGCGACCTCGGTCAGCAGCGCGGTCAGGTCGACCGGGCCGGTCCCCCGCGCCGGAGGCATCTCGTCCAGGCGGGCCAGCAGCAGCAGGTCGTCGACCAGTCGGCTCAACCGCTCGGTGTCGGCGAGCAGGTTGACGGTCACCGCCGTCCAGTCCGTCCGATCGGCGAGTCGCTGGGCCACCTCCAGCTCGGTACGGATGTTGGTGAGAGGGCTCCGCAGCTCGTGCGCGGCGTCGGAGACGAAGGCCCGCTGCCGGGCCCGGGCCGATTCCAGCCGGTCCAGCATCCCGTTGAGGGTGACCGCCAGCCGGTGGATCTCGTCGGCGGAGGCGGGCACCGGCAGGCGACCGGCGCCGGCCCGACCGGTGATCTCCTCAGCGCCCCGGCGGAGCGCCTCCACGGGACGCAACGTCGCGCCGACAACCCGCCACGCCACCCCGGCCAGGACCACCACCAGCAGCGGGAACGCCACCAGCAGGATGGTGCGTACCACGTGGGTGCTCTGCCGTACGTCGGCCATCGAGCGGGCGACCAGCACGGTCAGCGGATCGGCGGCCGAGCCGGCGGGTACGGCGACCACCCGGACCGGTCCGCGGAGCCCGACCCGCTCGGCGGGAACGTCCAGGCGCTGCCGCTGGCCGGTGTCCAACCATTCGGGGCGGACGATGGGCACGAGCCGGTCCGCGTCGATCGAGGCGGCCCGGACCCGGCCCTGCGCGTCGATCACCTGGACCCGGACCTGCCCACCGGCCACCGGCAGCGGGTCGGGCAGCGCGTCCTCGGCGGCGAGCAGGGCCACCGCGTCGGCGGTCCGGAACGCCTCGGTGTCCACACTGCGCTGGAGCACGAAACGGAGCGCGCCCAGCAGCACCACTCCGCCGAGGGCGAGGCCGATGGTGAGCCCGAACACGCCGAGCGCCAGGAGCCTGCCCCGCAGGCCGAGTCCGCGCAGACCCCAACGGGGTGACCAGCCGCTCCGGCCGCTCCCCGGGTCGGCGGGTGTCACGTCGCCAGCCGGTAGCCGGCGCCCCGGACGGTCTCCAGCCGATCCCGGCCGAGCTTGCGGCGCAGGTAGCCGACGTACACCTCGACCACGTTGGGCGCGGTCTCCAGGCTGGCGTCCCACACGTGGTCCAGCAGCTCGATCTTGGAGATCACCTGGCCGGGGCGGCGCATCAGGTAGTCCAGCAGCGCGTACTCGCGGGCCGTCAAGGCCACCTCGGCGTCGGCCCGGGTCACCCGTCGGCGGGCCGGGTCCAGTCGGAGGTCGCCGACCGCCAGCACGGTGGGACGCTCCGGCGCTCCCCGGCGCAGCAGCGCCCGCAGGCGGGCCAGCAGCACCACGTACGAGAAGGGCTTGGTCAGGTAGTCGTCGGCGCCGCAGTCCAGGCCGTCGGCCTGGTCGTACTCGCCGTCCTTGGCCGACAGCATCAACACCGGCAGCCAGTGCTGCTCGGCCCGGAGCCGGCGCACCACCTCGTAACCGGAGAGGCCGGGCAGCATCACGTCGAGGATCATCGCGTCGTACCCGCCGTGCCGTGCCGCGTCCAGGCCGGCAGGGCCGGTCGCCGCCACGTCGACCACGAACCCCTCCGCCTGTAGGCCACGTTGCAGCGCAGCCGCCAAACGGGCCTCGTCCTCCACCACCAACAACCGCACGGCTCAAGGGTGCCACCTGGGTCAATGCCGCGAGTTCGGCGTCCTCAGCGCCCTCACAGCGCCGAGGAGGCAGGATGTCGGGTAGGAGGTAGCCACCATGTCGATCCTGAGAAGCCGTCCCGTCCTGCGTTGGCTGGTCCCGGTGGCCGCCGGCGTCGCCGTCATCGGTGGAGGCGCCGTGGTCGGCACGTTCGCCGCCGAGGCGGAGCCGAGCCTGCCGCCGCGTACCGCCGCCCAGCTTCTGGTGGACCTGCAGACCTCGCAGTTGGAGGGGTTGTCCGGGACCGTCGTGCAGCGCGCCGACCTCGGCCTGCCGCCGCTCGTCGGGCTGATCCCCGGCAACGACCTGACGACCCTGCTGACCGGTACGCACACCCTGCGGGTCTGGTATTCGGGCCCGGACCGGCAGCGCGTCGCCCTGGTGGACACGCTCGGCCAGCAGGACGTGATCCGCAACGGGCGGGACGTGTGGACCTGGGAAAGCCGCAGCAACACCGCCCGCCACCGCACCCTGGGCGAGGCGAAGGACGCCGGAAAGGCGACGCCCGAGGCTGAACCGAGCCTGCCCGCCACTCCGCAGGAGGCCGCCGACCTGGCGTTGGGCGCCATCGATCCGAGCACCCAGGTCAGCGTCGGCCGCTCGGCCACCGTCGCCGGTCGGGACGCCTACGAGCTGGTGCTCCAGCCGCGTGACCGCGACTCGCTCGTGCACCAGCTACGGATCGCCATCGACGCGAAGCAGCACGTGCCGCTGCGCTTCGAGGTGCTCGCCAAGGGCAGCGACCAGCCGGCGTTCGAGATGGCCTTCACCCAGGTCGACTACCGCCGCCCCGACGCCGACCAGTTCGCCTTCAACCCGCCCCCGGGCGTGACCGTCACCGAGGAGACCGCCGAGCGCCCGACCGGGGACAGGCCGGCGCACGCCGCGCCGGATCGGAACCCGCAGGTGCGTACGGTCGGCGAGGGGTGGACCACCGTCCTGGTCGCCCGCCTCGGCGCGGCCCCGGGTCAGAAGCCCTCCGGCGACGCACCGGACGCGAACGTCTCGAAGCTGCTCGGTGGGCTGCCGGCGGTCAGCGGCGAGTGGGGCACCGGGCGACTGCTCACCGGCAAGCTGTTCAGTGTGCTGCTCACCGACGACGGGCGGGTACTCGCGGGAGCCGTCACCCCGGAGCGGCTCTACCAGGTGGCCCGCGACTGACGTCCCCGATACGCGTACGCCGGGTCGACCAGATGGTCGGCCCGGCGTTCTGTGTGACTCGTATCGGCCCGGTCGGCTTGGTGACAGCGGGCCGACCGCGCTATCTTCGACAATTCGAGGGCACAAAAAAGAACGGCTTAAAAGCCGTTCCTGCATTGCATTCTAATCTTTAGGGAGACGGCTTGTCAAGGCACTCCGGCGGTACCGGTGAATTGCCGCTCGACGACGAGATCGGCCGCGAGCAGGAGTACGTCTCGATGCTCTACGGCCGGCTGGACGGGTTGCGTGAGCAGGCCACCCGCCGGCTCACCGCCGAACTGCGCAACACCGGCGGCACCCTCCAGGACCGCTCCCAGCGCGACAGCTCCGTGGCGATGTACGCCGACCAGGTCGAGCAGTTCTCCGCCGTGGAGAATGGCCTCTGCTTCGGACGGCTCGACGGCGACGACGACTCCCGCCGCTACATCGGTCGGATCGGGATCTTCGACACCAGTGGCGACTACGACCCGCTGCTGATGGACTGGCGGGCCCCGGCCGCTCGGCCGTTCTACCTCGCGACCGCCGCCAACCCGCAGGGCGTACGCCGTCGCCGGCACCTGCGCACCCGTCAGCGCAAGGTGACCGGGCTCAACGACGAGGTCCTCGACATCGACAGCGCCTCCCCCGGCGGGCACGAGGAGCTGACCGGTGAGGCGTCCCTGCTCGCCGCCCTGAACGCCGGTCGGACCGGCCGGATGCGCGACATCGTGGAGACCATCCAGGCCGAACAGGACAGCATCATCCGAGCCGACCTGCCCGGCGTGATGGTCGTCCAGGGTGGCCCCGGCACCGGCAAGACCGCCGTCGCGCTGCACCGGGCGGCGTACCTGCTCTACACACACCGGCGGGAGCTGTCCAGCCGCGGTGTGCTGCTGGTCGGCCCGAACGCGACGTTCCTGCGCTACATCTCCCAGGTGCTGCCCACGTTGGCCGAGACCGGCGTGCTGCTGCGTACCCAGGGGGATCTGTTTCCCGGGGTGAGCGCCCGGCGCGCCGAGCCGGCCCGGACCGCGGCGCTCAAGGGTCGTGCGGTGCTCGCCGAGGTGCTGGCCCTGGCCGTGCGGGACCGGCAGTGGGTGCCGGACGAGCCACTGGAGATCGAGATCGAGCGCGAGGTGCTGACCCTCGACCCGGAGACCGTGCGCGCCGCGCGGGACCGGGTACGCCGCACCGAGCGCCCGCACAACCTGGCGCGGGCGCTGTTCGACGTGGAGATCGTGCACGCGCTCGCCGACCAGGTGGCCGAGCGGATCGGCGCCGACCCGCTCGGTGGGGACAACCTGCTCGACGAGGCCGACCGCGCCGAGATCCGCCGGGAGTTACGCGAAGAGACGGAGGTCCAGGCCGTACTCGACCGGTTGTGGCCGGTGCTCACCCCGCAGCGCCTGCTCGCCGACCTGTACGCGGACCCCGGCCGGATCGCCGCTGCCGCGCCGATGCTCACCGACGACGAGCGGGCACGGCTGCACCGCGAGCCGGGCGGTTGGACACCCGCCGACGTGCCGCTGCTGGACGAGGCCGCCGAACTGCTCGGCGAGGACGAACGAGCCGCCGCCGCCCGGCGCGAGCGCATCCGCGTGATGGAGCGGGAGTACGCCGAGGGCGTGCTGGAGATCGCCCGCGGTTCCCGCTCGATCGACGTGGAGGACGAGGCCGAGGGCGGTGAGATCCTCGGCGTGACCGACCTCATCGACGCGGACCGGCTGCTGGAACGGCAGGAGGAGGCCGACCGCCTGACCACCGCGCAGCGCGCCGCCGCCGACCGCACGTGGGCGTTCGGCCACGTGATCGTGGACGAGGCGCAGGAGTTGTCGCCGATGGCATGGCGGCTGCTGATGCGCCGCTGCCCGAGCCGGTCGATGACGATCGTCGGAGACGTGGCGCAGACCGGCGCGCTCGCCGGGACGCCCTCCTGGGCCGATGCGCTCGCCCCGTACGTGGCACAGCGCTGGCGGCTGACCGAGCTGACGGTCAGCTACCGCACGCCGGCCGAGATCATGGCGGTCGCCGCCGACGTACTCACCGAGATCGACCCCCAGTTGCGGCCGCCCCGTTCGGTGCGGGAGAGCGGCGTACCCCCGTGGGACCGCGCGGTGCCCGACGAGCAGCTACCCGCGGAGTTGGTGGCGGCGGTGACCCGCGAGGCCGCCGGGCTCGCCGAGGGCCGGCTCGGTGTCATCGTGCCGGCCGGCCGGGTGGACGCGCTCGGTGCGGCGCTGACCGCCGCGCTGCCCGAGGCCACGGTGGGCGAGCACCCGGAGCTGGAGAGCCGGGTGGTCGTGCTGACCGTCGCCCAGGCCAAGGGGTTGGAGTTCGACTCGGTGCTGGTGGTCGACCCGGACCGGATGGTGGCCGAGTCGCCGCGTGGGCGCAGTGACCTGTACGTCGCGCTCACCCGGGCCACGCAGCGTCTGGGCATCCTGCGCCCCTGCCGCTGACCGACCACCCCGTCGCCCCCGCTGACCGGCTGGTCGGCGGGGGCGCGGGTGGGATTCACCGTCGGTCGGTAGAACGGTCCCGGATGGACTTGCCCGGGCCGGTCGCCGAGGTGGACTGGTCGCTGGTGCCGCCACCCGTCGGGGTGCTCATGCCGCCCGTGGTGGCGTCACCGGTGGTCGTCGGGGCCACCTTGCCGGGATGCCGCTCCGGCTGGCGGGCCACCCGGCGTACGCTCGCCGGCCCGGCGGTGCCACCGGTCGTGGTCACCGCGCCCTGCCCGCCGACCGGGCCGCCGTCGTGCAACACCCGCGGGTCGATCCGCTCGTGTGCGGGGTCGAGCGGGTCGTCGCGTTGGAGTTGGGTCTCCACGTCGGTGCGGGGCACTGTCACCTCGTCGAGGGCGCCCTCGCCGTACACGCCGCCGGCGATCCGGTTCTCGGCCTGGCGGGCGGCCTCCTGCCGCATGTCGTCCTCACGCACGTCCATCACCTCGCAGAAGCTGTGGAACTGACTGCGTGCCCGACCGTCGGTCGACCAAACCCGTAGCGCTCGTGCGGCAGCCCGAAACGGACATCCGCCGCATTGAGCACATCACGCCACGCTCGGGCGGCGCGAGCGCCCGCCCCACCTCCATGATCGTGCTCGATCACTGTTGTAGTGGCCTCGCCCGTGCCGCAAGGGCACTGTTTCCTGGATCGTGCACAATCTTGGGTCGGATGCCTCCGGCCGCGGGGACACGCGTGGCCCGGTCGTCGTCGATTCTTTTTCGGGCCGGGGAGTGTTACCTGGTCGGCGGCCTCGGGTAGTCGGTGGGCGTCCCCGCCGTGCAAGCGAACCGTGCCGTGGCCGAAACGCGGTACCGGGGCGAGGGAAGGCAGGTACGACTCATCGCATCCTGAGGAGGACCAGATGAGCACGCAGGCTGCTTCCACCAGGCCGATGAACCGGCCCATGAACGACCCGCAGAACCCCGCCATGATGCGGGACACGCAGCAGATGCCGGTCATGCACGACGGGCGTCGGAACGACATGCAGGCTCCCGGTACGGAGACCAAGCAGGCGTTCAAGACCACCGAGTTCTGGATCTACCTGATCGCGGTGGCCGCCGTACTGGGCGCGTCGCAGGTCGTCGGTCGGAACTCCGCCGGAGTGGACATCTTCCGGGCCGACAACGCCTGGTTCCTGATCACCCTGCTGACGCTGGGCTACCTCGGTAGCCGCGGCCTGGCCAAGGCCGGCAGCAACTGGCGCAGCAGCGAGGAGCGCAAGGCCCGGCACTGACCGGGTGACAGCACAGCGCGCGGTGGCCTCCGGGATGATCTCCCGGAGGCCACCGTCGTCTGTGGAACGCGCTACTCGTCGCCGCCGAAGTCGCCGAAGTCGCCCTCGAACGCGTCCTCGATCACCTCGCCGGCGATCATGCCACCGGCGACGCCGAGCGCCGCGCCGGCGACCATCCCGCCCACGCCCATACCGCCCCGGCCGTGACCGTGACTCGGGCCGTAGCCGTGACCATGGCCGTACTGCGAGCGCAGACTGCCGTAGCGGGACGTGGTCTCGCGCAGCCACCCGTCGACGACCTGCGCCCAGTCCACCCGGTCGACGTCGGCGTGCGACACCTGGTAGCGGCCGAACGCGTCGTGACCGGCGCTGAGGAAGCCACCCCGCTTGTCACACTCCAGGATCACCTCGACGCCACGCTGGCTGGTCACGAAGGTCACCTCGACCTCGTTGATCGTGCCCGCGTACTGCGGCGAGGCGAAGAACTCGATCTCCTGGTAGAACGGCAGCGTCTGCTGCACGCCCCGGATGTGGCCACGCTCCAGGTCGGCGTGCTTGAAGCGGAAACCGAGCCGCTGGAACGCCTCCAGAATCCGCTCGTGCACCGGCAGCGGGTGCACGGCCACGTGGTCCAGGTCGGTCTTGTCGACCGCGCGGGCCACCGACAGCTCGGTCCGCAGGCCCATCGTCATGCCGTGCAGGCGCTGGCCGTACACGTCGGTGATCGGGGTCTCCCACGGCACCGGGAGCTGGAACGGGATCGACAGCTCCTGCTTCGGCGCGAGCTGGAACGCCCCGCTCACGGCCATCCGGTGGAACTCCATGGTGCCCGCGTACTCCGTGTCGTGGCCCTCGACCTCGACCCGGGTGACCAGGCCGATCACCACCTGCTCGATGGCTGCGGGGTTGTCACCGCCGACGAGGTTGACCTGCCCGTCGAGGGTCAGGCCGGGCCGGGTGTTGGGGTTGGTCAGCACGGTGTCCACGCTGGGACCACCCACACCGAACGCGCTCAACATCTTCTTGAAGACCATCGGAACTCCTGTGCGACAGCCGACCGCTCCACCATGGAGTCGGACGTTGACTCACCGCGCACCCTATCCAGACCCCCTGTGAGGTGGCTGTGAGCGCGCCGCGCCTGGCCCCGCTTGATCGACTCGACTTCCTGCAAGTCGGGTCGTCACCACGGTCGGGACACCCCGACTTCCGGGAATCCGAGTCGATCACCGCCGAGGCCTGGCTATGTCGGGCTCAGGTCCGCGATCGCCTCCTCGGCCGCGCGCTCGGGATCGTCGCCGGCCCGGCGGAGCAGCCCGTCGACACACCAGTAACCCGAACGGTCGGCACCATCGGTGATGTCGAGCTGAAGGTCGAGGTCGCACCGCTCGCCAGCCACGCTGACCGCCCAGTCGGGCTGACGCCGGTGCACGGCGAGCAGTAGCTGCCAGGCCAGGTCGTTCCGCCGGTCGCGGCGCGGCGGATCACATTCGCGCAGGGCATCGGCGACGTGGTCGGCGTCCGGATCGAAGCCCTTCAGCAGCGGCAGCAGTGACGGGTCACCGAGGTAGGCGGCGGCCCAGATGGTGAACGGGTGGACCTCGTGCTGGGCGAGCAGCTCACGTACCAGTGGGAGCGCTCGTGCGTCCCGCCGCCGGGCCAGCCCGCGAGCGCCTTCCGCGCGTACCTCCGGGTCGACGTCGCGGGTGCGGTCCCACAGCGCCTGCCGGACGGCGTTCCCGTCCGCGGTGCTCACCCAGCCGAGCCCGAAGGTGGCCCACTCCCGCACTCTCGCGTCGGGGTCGGTACACAGGTCGATCAGCACCGCCTCGCCCGCTTCGACCGGCGGGTCGTCGAGCACCGCCGGCACCGCGACGGCGACCTGGAACCGCACGTCGCTGTCGGGGCTGTCCGCGAGGGTGACCAGGGTCGGCAGCGCGCGGGGGTCGCAGGTCGCACCCAACGCGCTGGCGATCGACCAGTGCACCTCCGGATCTACTTCGGTGGCGGCCAGCGAGATCAGGGCCGTCGCGGCGTCCGCGCGCAGGTCGTTCCCGTGCACGGCGCTCGCGGAGCCGAGCAGGTCGCATGCCGCCGCGCGTACCACGCGGTCCGGATCGACGAGTCGGTCGACGGCCAGCCGGACGGCCAGGGCGCCTTCGCCCGCCGCCTGCCGGAGCAGCTCCGACCCGTCGTCGGAGTCGCCATTCTCGACGGTGCGCCGCAGCCGCCGCACCGCCCGGTCGAACAGGTCCGCCACCTCGTGCGCCTCCACGACCGGCATGGTGCCCGCCGGCCAATGGGTGACGCCACCGACTTTTGATCAACTCGACATCACCGATATGGGGGTATCAGCTCGACGGGACACCCCGACATCGGCGATGCCGAGTCGATCACGGCTCGGTGCGCGCGAACGCGCCGTCCTTGACCCCGTTGACGAACGCCGTCCAGCCGCTGACGCCGTAGACGAGGGTCGCGGACGCCCGGTCCTTGCTGTCGCGCACCGCCACCCGACCAGACCCGTCGAGAACAGGCCCCGCCTCGACGCAACTCCCGCCGTTGCTGTTGCTTCGGGTGCTGATGTGCCAGGCCACGGCCGGCAAGGACTCGTTCATGGCAGTTCCTCCGTGATCCTCGCGATCAGCTCGGCCGCCTCGCGCCGATCGAGCGCGACATCCTGGAGGCGATGGTACGCAAGCGCGTAGCGTTTCGACTTCGGAGATTCCATGAATCGACGCCCGCCGAGCGTCTCCGCATAGGCCACCTCGGGATACGGCTTGGGCATCCGGAAGAGGACGAACGAACCATCAAGCCCGGCGTGCAGGCCGACTCGCGTTGGCAGCACGCGAACATCGATGTTCTGCCGTCGCATCAGCTCGGCGAGGTGTCGTAGTTGGCCACGCATGACGGCGGGGCTTCCGACCGGCCGTCGCAGGACACTTTCGTCGATGACCGCTGCCACACGGACGACAGGATCACGTGTGAGCACACGTTGACGGTCGATCCGCAATTGCAACCACTTGCTGATCGAAAAGTCCGTCGCCTGCTCCCCCTCGGCGTTACGGATCACGGCATCCGCGTAGGCAGCCGTCTGCATGAGCCCCGGCATGAGGAACGCATCCCACGAACAGATGTGCTCGGCTCTGGTCTCCAGCCAGGGAAAATCGATGAAGGAGGCGTCCACCAACTCGTCGTAGTCGTCGTCCCACCGATCGGTCCGCCAGGCATCTTCGGCGAGTTGGAGAAAACGATTGCGCTCCCGCCCGTCGTGCTCGCCGTAGAGGTCGAGTAGCGATTCGACGACTCCCCGGCGAAACGGCCACTCGGCACGCTCCCACCGGGCGATGGACGAGAAGTCCCGTTCCAGGAACTCGGCCGCCTGCTTGAGGGTGATGCCGCGCTGCTCCCGCAACTGTCGCATCTGCTGGCCGAGCCACTGGGCACGCAATGTCTGGACGAACGATTCACGCCTGGCGGGCATGGGTCCCCTCTCTTGACGTCCCTCATGACGAACTTCGTTGGTGTCGTTGCACCAATACCGGGGCCACTGGAAACGTGGCCTGCGGGTGAGGGTGATCGCCGGCCCCCGGGGAAGCCCGGTGCAAACACGGCAACCGCGGCTGTGCCAACAGCCGAGAAGGTGACGAGAGGCGGCCTCGCGAGTGGCAGTCGCATACCGGCTCTCGTCGGGTCTCAACTAGAGCGTCGGGATGACTGAATCCCGGCTCCGAACCGACTTGCACGAATACCTACCACGAAAAAGGACGCGTCCGCGACCCCGACGCGTCCACGGGCCCGACGACAGGGAGGTGACCGATGACCAGAGGCACGCTCTACGACGGCGGCCGGCTGCATCCACGGCACGTGCGCGACCACCAGTTCGCCACCGCGGGCTTCGGCCGGCGGGGCCTCGACCCCCGGGAGGTGCGGCGGTTCCTGCACCGGATCGCGCTCGACCTGACCACGCTGCACCACGATCTGGCGCTGCTCAGCGAGGAGAACGCGCGGGTCAAGCGTGCGCTGCGGGCCCGGCAGGGTGCCTGGCCCGAGAGGCGGCAGTGGTGATCCCACCGGACCGCATCTTCGTACCGCTGCCCCGGGCCGCCGTGCTGGCCTTCACCGAGCCGACCGACTGGGCCGAACCGCCACCCCGGCACGTGATCCACCTGCCGGTGACGGTTCCCGACCTGGCCGGGACACTGGATCTGGCCCGCACACTCGCCCGATCGCTGGCCTCGATGCCAGAGGTCGACGTCGCCGGCATCAGCGTGTCGGCCGAGGACGCGCAGCACGTACGACAGTGGGTTTTCTGTGACCGGATCATGCCGGACCGCCGGCGGTGCGCGCGGCAGGCGGACCACGGCGGCGCCTGCCTGCCCGTTGACGACCCCTGGCCGCCGCCCGCCAGCCGGTGAACGGGTGATCCATTCGTGTTCCTGAAAATCGGGGTGTTCCGCCGAAGAGAACACCCCGACTTACAGGAATCCGGGTCGATCACGTCACGGGTCGACGACGACCAGTTCGCCTACCTGTTCGCCGATCGTGGTGCGGGCCTCGGCGGGTAGGCCGACGTCCGTGATCAGGACGTCGGCGGCCTCCAACGGGGCGATGGTGGCGATGCCGATCGTCTCCCACTTGGTGTGGTCGGCGAGCACCACCAGCCGGCGGGCGGCCCCGATGAGGCAGCGGTTGACACCGGCCTCCAGGAGGTTCGGCGTGGTGAAGCCCGTTCGCGGGCTCAGGCCGTGCACACCCAGGAAGAGCAGGTCGACGTTGAGCGCGCTGATCGCCGCCTCGGCCACCGGGCCGGTCAGCGCGTCGGACGGGGTACGAATGCCGCCGGTGAGGACGACAGTCTGGTCGGCGCGCGGGTTCTGGTACAGCGCGTCGGCCACCGGGATCGAGTTGGTCACCACGGTCAGCCCGTGCACGTCGGACAGCAGGGTGGCCAGCGCGGCGGTGGTCGTGCCGGCGGACAGTGCGATGGCCATCCCAGGCTCCACCATCGTCGCCGCCCGTTCGGCGATGGCCCGCTTCTCCGCCTGCTGGCGGATCGACTTCGCGGCGAAGCCGGGCTCGTCGGCCGAGCCGGGCCCGGCCAGTGTCGCCCCACCGTGGACCTTGTCCACCAGGCCGCGCTCGGCCAGCACCTCCAGGTCGCGCCGGATCGTCATGTCGGACACGCCGAACCGGCTGACCAGGTGGCTCACCCGGACCCCGCCGCGCTGGCGGATCAGGTCGAGGATGGCGCTCTGCCGCTGCTGGGCCAGCATCTGGGGAACCTCCTTCGCGCCGTGGCCGTCGACCACACTACGACCGGGCCTCGCGGACCACGGCCACCTCGCCGGCCGGCACGGTCAGCTCACCCGTACATTGCGTCCCGGTCAACAACTCCGTGCCGCGCACGGCGACGCGTACCTCGGTGTCGGTGTGGTTGATCGCGAACAGCCAGCTTCGCTCGCCGTCGCGGCGTCGTACCACCTCCACTCCGGTCGGCGCCTGCGCCGCCGGGCGGACGCCGGCCTCGTCGAGCAGTCGGGCGACCAGCCGGTCCGTGGCCGGCTCGTCCAGCCGGGTGCCGACGTACCAGGCGGCGCCCGCGCCGACCGGCCGTCGCGTCAGCGCCGGCACACCCGGCAAGGGCCCGTCGGTGTACGACGCCAGCACCTCGGCGTCGTCGGGGTGCAGCCACTCGGTCCACACGTCGGCGGTGCTGCCGTCGTCGAGTTCGACCCGCTCGCCCTCGCGCAGGGGGAAGAACTCCTCGGTGCGTACGCCGAGCAGGTCCCGGAACGCTCCCGGATAGCCGCCGAGGCGGATGTGGTCGTTCTCGTCGACGATGCCGCTGAAGTAGGTGATCGCCGCCGTGCCACCGGCCTCCACGAACCGGTGCAGCGCCTCGACATCGCTGTCACGGACGAGGTACAGGGTCGGTACGAGGACCAGCCGGTAGCCGCTGAGGTCGGCCGACGGATGGACGATGTCGGTGGTCACGCCGGCCCGCCACAGCGCCCCGTAGAGAGCGTTGAGCCGGTCGGCGTACGTGACGTCGACGCTCGGGTGGGAGTCCAGCTCGACCGCCCACCAGGCCTCCCAGTCGAACAGGATCGCCACGTCGGCGTCGACCCGACTGCCGCGTACCTCGGCAAGGGCCTTGAGGTCCGCGCCGAGCTGGCAGACCTCGCGGAACACCTTGGTGTCCGGACCGGCGTGCGGCACCAGCGCGGAGTGGAACTTCTCGGCGCCGGCCCGGGAGGCGCGCCACTGGAAGAACAGCACGCCGTCGGCGCCCCGGGCGACGTCGGCCAGGCTGTTGCGGCGGAGCTGGCCGGGGAGCTTCGCCACGTTGCGTGGCTGCCAGTTGACCGCGCTCGTCGAGTGCTCCATCAGCAGCCAGGGCTCGCCGCCGGCGACGCCGCGGGTCTGGTCGGCGGCAAGCGCCAGCCCGAGGTGGGCCTGCGGGTCGGCGGCGGTCAGGTAGTGGTCGTTGGAGACGAGGTCCACGTCGTCGGCCCAGGAGTGGTAGTCCAGATGCTTCACGTCCATACCGATCATGAAGTTGGTGGTGATCGGCTGGCGGACCAGTTCCGTGAGCGCCGCACGCTCGGCGCGGAGTTGGGCGCGCTGCTCGTCGGAGGAGAAGCGCAGGAAGTCGAGCTGCTGCGTGGGGTTGGCGAACGTCGGCGCGGTACGCGGCGGGTTGATCTCGGCCCAGTCGCCGTAGCGCTGGCTCCAGAACGAGGTGCCCCAGGCGTCGTTGAGCCGGTCCAGGTCGCCGTAGCGCTCGCGCAGCCACCCCCGGAACGCCTCGGCGCTGACGTCGCAGTAGCAATGCACGTTGTGGCAGCCCAGCTCGTTGGAGACGTGCCACATGACGACGGCGGGGTGTTCGGCGTACCGGCCGGCGATCGCGCGTACCAACTCCAGGGACCGTTCGCGGAACACCGGGGAGCTGGGGCAGTACGCCTGCCGTCCACCGGGCCAGAGAATCGCGCCGTCGGCCCGGCGGGGCAGCGTCTCGGGGTGCGCGCGGGCCAGCCACGGCGGCGGACTGGCGGTGGCGGTGGCCAGGTCGACCTGGATGCCCCCGTCGTGCAGGAGGTCGAGCACCCGGTCCAGCCAGCCGAACTCGAACCGACCCGGCTGGGGTTCCAGCAGCGCCCAGGAGAAGATGCCGACGGAGACCAGGTTGACCCCGGCCCGTCGCATCAGCTCGACGTCCTCCGACCAGGTCTGCTCGGGCCACTGCTCGGGGTTGTAGTCGCCACCGAAGTAAATGCCGTCACCCTGCCATCGCCGCATGACAGGTGAGGGTGCACCGGCCACTCACCGAAGTCAACAGGTTCCAACATCGACTTGCTTTCCAACGTTTACCTCGTAACGGGCGTATCACGACTGGGTTATCAGAGGCGAACAGACCTCTTGACAGCGGCCTATGGAGGGGTAGCTTGAGGCCCCAACTGGCCGATCGTGTTCGCCAATGTGGATTCTCGGTGGATCACGATGCGTATTCATCAGGCCGGACCGCTCCTCACCACACCTGACGGCCCCAGGGCGTAGCACCTCTTCATCCGCAGGAGGCACAGATGTCCCGTCCCCGATCGCAAGCCGAATATCTGGCTCGGCTCGTACCGCCCTCCGTCGCCGGCATCAACCGACGGTCGCTGCTGGCCGGTGCGGCCGGCACGGGCGCGCTGCTCAGCACCGGTCTGCTCGCCGGCTGCGGCGACGACTCCGACTCCGGTGGGTCCAGTAAGGACGTCACGCTCGGATCGAACCAGTCCGACCCGAAGCCCAAGGACGTCCTCGCCAAGGTCACCGACGGGTTCAAGACCTCGTCCGGCGTGCAGGTCGCGACCAACACGGTCGACCACAACACGTTCCAGGAGAACATCAACAACTACCTACAGGGCAAGCCGGACGACGTCTTCACCTGGTTCGCCGGCTACCGGATGCGCTTCTTCGCGCAGAAGGGCCTGGCCAGCGACATCAGCGACGTGTGGGGCAAGCTCTCCGGCTACTCGGACGCCTTCAAGAAGGCGTCCACCGGCGACGACGGCAAGCAGTACTTCGTCCCGGCGACGTACTACCCGTGGGCGGTCTTCTACCGCAAGTCGGTGTGGCAGCAGCACGGCTACCAGGTGCCCACCACCCTGGACCAGTTCACCGCGCTCGGCGCGCAGATGAAGAAGGACGGCCTCACCCCGATCGCGTTCGCCGACAAGGACGGCTGGCCGGCGATGGGCACCTTCGACATCCTCAACCTGCGCATCAACGGCTACCAGTTCCACGTCGACCTGATGGCCGGCAAGGAGGCCTGGACCTCCGACAAGGTCAAGAAGGTCTTCGACACCTGGGCCGGCCTGCTCCCCCTGCACCAGCCGGACAGCCTCGGCCGCACCTGGCAGGAGGCCGCGCAGTCGTTGCAGCAGAAGAAGAGCGGCATGTACCTGCTCGGCCTCTTCGTCGGTCAGCAGTTCAGCAACGACGAGCAGGACGACCTCGACTTCTTCACCTTCCCCGAGATCGACCCGGCCATCGGCGCGAAGGCACTGGACGCCCCGATCGACGGCTACATGATGGCCCGCAAGCCCAAGAACGAGGACAACGCGCGCAAGCTGCTGGAGTACTTCGGTGGCAAGGCCGCCGCGGACATCAACCTCAAGAACGACCCGGCCGTCCTCGTCGCCAACAGTGGCGCGGACGTCGGCGGCTACACGGCCCTGCAGAAGAAGGCCGCCGAGTTGGTCGGGTCGGCCACCGAGATCGCGCAGTTCCTCGACCGGGACACCCGGCCGGACTTCGCGTCCACGGTGATGATCCCGGCGATCCAGCAGTTCATCAAGAACCCCAAGGACATCGACGGCCTGACGACGTCCATCGAGAACCAGAAGAAGTCGATCTTCACTGACTGACGGCGGAAGGGGGAGGACATCGTGTCCGACCTGCCCCTGATCCAAGCGGATCACGCCGTGCCGCCGCCGGCCGCGACCACCTCCACGGGTGGTCGTCGCCGGCGGCTACGGCTCCTGTCCCCCACCGACCGCGTGGTCATCACGCTGATGGTGGTCGTCCCACTGCTGCTCGTCACCGCGCTCGTCTGGCTGCCGGCGCTGGCGACCGTGGTGCTGTCCGGCACCGACTGGGACGGCATCGGCCCTCTGAACGAGATCGAGTTCGTCGGCGGGCGCAACTACAGCGACGTGGTGAACATCTACCCGCCGTTCGTGCCGGCGGTCCAGCACAACCTGCTGTGGCTGGCCGTGCTGTTCGTGGTCGCGACCCCGTTCGGCATGTTCCTGGCCGTCCTGCTCGACAAGGAGCTGCGCGGCAGCCGCTTCTACCAGACCGCGCTGTACCTGCCGGTGGTGCTCTCGCTGGCGCTGATCGGCTTCGTCTGGCAGCTGCTCTACTCCCGCGACCAGGGTCTGATCAACGCCGTCCTCGGCACCGACACCGACTGGTACGGCGACTCGAACGTCAACATCTGGGCGGTCATGCTCGCCTCCGGTTGGCGGCACGTCGGCTACATCATGCTGCTCTACCTGGCCGGGCTGAAGGGCGTCGACCCGTCGCTGCGCGAGGCCGCCGCGGTCGACGGCGCCTCCGAGGTCCGGACGTTCTTCCGGGTCGTCTTCCCGGTGCTGCGACCGATCAACATCATCGTGCTGGTGGTGACCGTGATCGAGTCGCTGCGGGCGTTCGACCTGGTGTGGGTCGTCAACAAGGGCCGCAACGGCCTGGAGTTGATCTCCGCACTGGTCACCCAGAACGTGGTGGGTGAGGCGAGCCGGATCGGCTTCGGCTCGGCACTGGCGACGATCATGCTGGTCGTCTCGCTCGTCTTCATCACCATCTACCTGGCGACCGTGATGAGGGAGAACCGGGAATGAGCGTCGACACCCCGATCCGCCGACGCAGGCTGACCCCGCTGCGGATGCTGCTGCACGGCTTCCTCATCGCCGTGGCCCTGATCTGGCTCTTCCCGATCGCCTGGGCGGTGCTCACCTCGTTCCGCTCGTACCAGTACACCGCCGCCCACGGCTACGTCTCGTTCGGCGGCTGGACCATCGACAACTACGTCACGGCCTGGGAACAGGCGGAGTTCGGCAAGCACTTCCTCAACTCCGTCTACATCACGGTGCCGGCGGTGCTGCTGACGCTCTTTCTCGCCTCCTGCGTGGCGTTCGTCATCGCCCGATTCAGTTGGAAGATCAACCTCGTCCTGCTCGGCATCTTCACCGCCGCCAACCTGCTGCCACAACAGGCGCTGCTCATCCCGCTGTTCCGGCTCTTCACCGAGGTGCCGCTGCCGGAGTTCATGAGCGACTCGGAGCTGCTCTACGACAGCTACTGGGGCCTGATCCTGATCAACGTCGCCTTCCAGTGCGGGTTCTGCGTCTTCGTGCTCAGCAACTACATGAAGGCGCTGCCCCACGACCTCTACGAGGCGGCGATGGTCGACGGGGCGAGCGTCTGGCGGCAGTACTGGCAGATCACCATGCCGCTGTGTCGGCCGGCCCTGGCCGCGCTGGCCACCCTGGAGGTGACCTGGATCTACAACGAGTTCTTCTGGGCCACCGTCCTCATGCGCACCGGCGACAAGTTCCCGGTGACCAGCTCGCTCAACAACCTGCGCGGCCAGTTCTTCACCGACAACAACCTGGTCTCGGCGGGCAGCGTGCTCGTCGCGATCCCCACCCTGGTGATCTTCTTTATGCTCCAGCGACACTTCGTCCGGGGCCTGACCTTGGGAGCCTCCAAAGGATGACGATCCTGCACCTGCGCCGCGCTCGGACCAGCCTGGTGCTCGACGCGCGCGGCCCGGGGCTGCCCCGGGTGGCGCACTGGGGTGGTGACATCGGCGACCTGGACGACGACGCCCTGCGCCAGCTCGTGGCAGCGACCGTGCCGCCGGTGGTGCCGAGCAGTTTCGACGAGCCACCCGCGCTGTCGCTGCTGCCGGAGGCGAGCGCCGGCTGGAGCGGTCGACCGGGCCTGGCCGGGCACCGCGACGGACGGGACTGGTCCACCGCCTTCCGGCTCGACGGACTCGATGTCGACGAGCCCGCCGACGCTCCGGCGCTGCTCACCGTGCGGGCGTCGGACCCGGCCGCCGGGCTGGCCCTGACCATCGAGATCACGCTCGACCCGCACGGCCTGCTGACCATCCGGCACCGGCTCCGCAACGACGGCGACGGCGCGTACGAGCTGCGGGAGTTGACGCCGGTGCTCCCGGTGCCGGCGGTCGCCACCGAGCTGCTCGACCTGACCGGCCGCTGGTGCCGGGAACGCTCCCCGCAGCGGCACCCGTGGCAGCACGGCGCGTGGGTCCGCGAGGGGCGGCACGGTCGCACCGGGCACGACGCCACACTGCTGCTGGTGGCCGGCACCGCCGGGTTCGGCTTCGGCAGCGGCGAGGTGTGGGCTGTGCACACCGCGTGGAGCGGCGACCACGTTACCGTCGCCGAACGCCGACCCACCGGCGAGTCCACCCTCGGCGGCGGGGAACTGCTGGCCCCCGGCGAGATCCGGCTCGCTCCCGGCGAGGCGTACGACACTCCGCTGCTCTACGCCGTCTGGTCCGACGAGGGGTTGGACGGGCTCAGTCACGTCCTCCACTCGCACCTGCGGGCCCGGCCCGGACATCCGCGCTCCCCCCGCCCGGTGACCCTCAACGTGTGGGAGGCGGTCTACTTCGACCACGACCTGGACCGGCTGCGGGCCCTGGCCGACCGCGCCGCGCAGATCGGCGTGGAACGGTTCGTACTCGACGACGGCTGGTTCCGCGGCCGACGCGACGACACCGCCGGGCTCGGCGACTGGTACGTCGACGAGGGCGTGTGGCCCGACGGCCTGCAACCGCTCATCGACCACGTGACCGGTCAGGGGCTTCAGTTCGGCCTGTGGGTCGAGCCGGAGATGGTCAACCCCGACTCCGACCTGTTCCGCGCGCACGCCGACTGGCTGCTGACCGTGCCGGGGCGGCTGCCGCCCGCGTGGCGCAACCAGCAGGTGCTCGACCTGGGCCGCCCCGAGGCGTACGACCACGTGCTGGAACGCCTCGACGCGCTGCTCACCGAGCATCCCGCCATCAGCTACCTCAAGTGGGACCACAACCGGGACCTCACCGAGGCGGGGCACGACGGCCGGCCCGGCGTCCACGGGCAGACCCTCGCGGTCTACCGCCTCCTCGACGAGCTGCGCCGACGCCATCCCGGCGTGGAGATCGAGAGCTGCTCGTCCGGCGGCGCCCGCGTGGACCTGGCCATCCTGGCCCGCACCGACCGGGTCTGGGCCAGCGACTGCAACGACGCGCTGGAACGCCTCAGCATCCAGCGCTGGACCGGACTGCTGCTGCCACCGGAACTCGTCGGCACACACGTCGGCCCGCAGCGCTCGCACACCACCCACCGCGTACACGACCTGGGTTTCCGGGCGGCCACGGCGCTGTTCGGTCACCACGGCATCGAGTGGGACATCGCCTCGATCAGCGCCGACGAACAGACCGAGCTGACCGCCTGGGTGGCGTTGCACAAGAGGCTGCGCCCGCTGCTGCACGCCGGGCGGGTGGTCCGGGTCGACCACCCGGACCCGGCCGTCTGGGCGCACGGCGTCATCGACCAGGACAGGACCCGAGCGGTGTACGCGGTGGCCCGGCTGACCACGTCGGTGGCGGAGACCCCCGGCGCGGTACGGCTGCCCGGCCTCGACCCGGCGCTCCGTTACCGGGTACGGCCGGTGGCGGGCGTGCCGGCCCCGGCGACCATCGAGCGGTCCGCGCCGCCCTGGCTGGCGTCCGGCGTCACGCTCAGCGGTGCGGCGCTGGCCCGGGTGGGCGTACAACTGCCCGCGCTGCACCCGGAGCAGAGCCTGCTCCTGGAGGTCGACGAGGTCGGCTAGAAATTTCTTTCCTCCGGGGTGTCGAGAACGGTGTGGTCGGCTTCTACCTCAGGGTGAGAGCACCGACGATGGTGCGCAGCGGTGAGGAGCGAGACGATGAAGTACATGCTGTTGATGCAGTTCAGCGCCAGCGGGACCGACTTCCCGGGCATCGACACCTGGACCCAGGACGAGGTCCGCGCGCACGTCGCGTTCATGGGTGAGGTCAACGAGAAACTCACCGCCGCCGGCGAGTGGGTCGACGCGCAGGGCCTCGGCGGCCCGCAGCAGGCGCGGATCGTACGCGCCGGCGAGGGCGGCGCGCCGGTCGTCACCGAGGGGCCGTTCGCCGAGACGAAGGAGTTCCTCGCCGGCTACTGGATCGTCGACGTCGACAGCCCGCAGCGGGCGGTGGAGCTGGCCGCGCACATCTCCACCGCGCCCGGCCCCGGCGGTCGGCCGCTGAACATGCCGATCGAGGTACACCCGGTGATGTCCGCCCCGTCGCAGGAGCTGTGAGCGCTGCCCACCGACCTTCGCACCGAGGACCTGCTGCGCGAGTTGGCGCCGCAGGTCCTCGGCGTGCTCGCCCGCCGGTTCGGTGACTTCGCCACCGCCGAGGACGCCGTACAGGAGGCGCTGCTCGCCGCCGTCACCCAGTGGCCGGCCGACGGGCTGCCGACCAACCCACGCGGCTGGCTGATCCAGGTCGGCTACCGCCGGATGATCGAACTGATCCGCGGGGAGCAGGCCCGGCGTCGCCGCGAGGACCTGGTCACCCGCCAGGACCCGGACGACCGGCGGTACGCGCCGGCCCCGGACGAGGAGTTGACCGCCGAGCGGGACGACGGCCTGGTCCTGCTCTTCCTCTGCTGCCACCCGGCACTCGCCCCCGCGTCGGCGGTCGCGTTGACCCTGCGCGCGGTCGGCGGACTGAGTACGGCCGAGATCGCCCGCGCGTTCCTGGTGCCCGAGGCGACCATGGCCCAGCGGATCAGCCGGGCCAAGCAGCGGATCCGGGCGTCCGGGCTGCCGTTCCGGATGCCCGAGGAGGCGGAGCGGGCCGATCGGCTGGCCGCCGTCCGGCAGGTGCTCTACCTGATCTTCACCGAGGGGCACACCGTCAGCGCCGGCCCGGACCTGCGCCGTGTCGACCTCGCGGCCGAGGCGATCCGGCTGACCCGGGCGCTGCACTCGCACCTGCCCGACGACAGCGAGACCACCGGACTGCTCGCGTTGCTGCTGCTCACCGAGGCCCGCAGTCCGGCGCGGACCGGGCCCTCCGGAGAGCTGATCTCGCTGGCCGAACAGGACCGCAGCCGCTGGGACGCGGCGGCCATCGTCGAAGGCATCGCACTGGTCACGCGGGCGCTGCCGCGCGGCCCGGTCGGCCCCTACCAGGTGCAGGCCGCCATCGCCGCGCTGCACGACGAGGCCCCCAGCACCGAGGCGACCGACTGGCCCCAGATCCTGGCGCTGTACGACGTGCTCGATCGGCTGGCCGGCACCCCGGTGGTGGCGCTCAACCGGGCCGTCGCGATCGCCATGGCACACGGACCCGCAGCCGGCCTGAGCGCCCTCGACGCGCTGGCCGACGATCCCCGACTGGTCGGACACCATCGGCTGCCCGCCGTCCGCGCGCACCTGCACGAGATGGCCGGCGACCGGGAGCGGGCAGTCGCGGACTACCGGGACGCCGCCGGCCGCACCAGCAGCCTTCCCGAACAGCGTTACCTCACCATGCGTGCCGCCCGCCTCGCCGCCGAGCCCCGGGGCGGACCAGCACCCACCGAGGCGGCGCACCGGCTCGACACGCCCTGAAGCCGACCGGCTCACCGCGGCGTTAGCCTGGCACCGACGGTGTCACCGACCACCGAGGACGGCGAGGGCTGATGGCGTACGTGTTGCTGGGAATCGCCATCCTCGCCGAGGTGATCGCCACCAGTCTGATCAAGAGCACCGCCGGGTTCAGCCGCATCTGGCCGACACTGGGCTGCCTCACCGGCTACGCGCTGGCGTTCCTCCTGCTCGCCCAGGCGGTCAAGGAGATACCGGTCGGTGTCGCGTACGCCCTCTGGTCGGGTCTGGGCACCGCGGCCATCGTGGCGATCGGCGCGGTGTTCCTGGGCGAGTCGGTCGGGCTGGTCAAGCTCGTGGGCATCGCCCTGATCATCGCCGGCGTGGTCATCGTGAACCTGACCGGCGCGCAGCACTGACCGGGCTCGGGCTGCCGAAGGACGCGATGGCCGGGCCCGGTACGGGCCCGGCCACCTGGCGTCGGTCGCCTGACGTGCTCAGCTCGCGGTGCAGCTCACCTGCGGTGTCGGGTTGGTTCCGGTCCACGCGCCGAGGAAGCCCAAGCTGGCGCTCGCACCGGCGGCCAGTCGGCCGTTGTAGTCGACGTTCCGCGCGGTCACCGTGGAGCCGCTGCTGGTCACCGTCGCGTTCCAGGACTGCGTGACGCTCTGGCCGTTGGCGAGGGTCCACCGGGTGGTCCACCCGGTGATCGCCGACGCGCCGGCGGTGACGCGTACCTCTGCCTGGAAGCCGCCCTGCCACTGGTTGGTGACGGTGTAGGTCGCCGTGCAGCCACCGACGGGCGGCGGAGTGGTCGTCGGCGGGGGCGTGGTCGGAGGAGGCGTCGTGGGAGGAGGCGTCGTCGGAGGGGGCGTCGTCGGAGGCGGGGTGGTCGGCGGTGGGGTGCCGCCGAAGACGGTGGCCTCGCGGGAGGTCTGCCGGATGCCGTTGACGCCGTTGAAGACCCGCTGCCCCCAACTGGTCAGGCTGGCCGGGTTGAACGCGGTGGCCATGTCGAGATACTCGACGCCGCCGCCGTTGCCGCTCCACGACCAACCGAGCCAACCGATCCCGTTGGCCTGGCTGTACGCGAGGATGGTGTCCTCGTCCGGGTCGCCGTCGGAGTGGTTGAAGCCGAACTCACCGACCACGATGGGCAGCCCCGCCGTACGGAATCGGCCCAGGTAGTCGGTGATCTCGGCAGCGGTGTCGAAGACGCCGTACATGTGGATGGAGAAGAGCGTGTTGCGGGCCGGGTCGGCGGCGAAGACCGACGCGGCGTTGTCGCGCATCGTGAACGACCAGTCCTGGCCCCAGTTCGGGGCGTCCACCATGATCGTGTGGGTCAGGCCGCCAGCCCGCAGCCGCTTGATCGCGTTGGCGCTGTCGGTGGCCCACGAGGCGTAGTTCTGGTTGCCGTACGGCTCGTTGCCGACGTTCACGATGACGTACCGCTCCTGGCCGACCAGCACGTCCTTCAGGCTGAGCCAGTAGTCGACGGCACGGTCCAGGGTGATCGCGCCGCTCTGCTCGCCGTACCCGGTGGTGTCGTGGACCTCCAGCACACAGATCAGCCGGTTGGCCCTGCACAGTGAGATGACGTTGGCGACGTCGGCGTTGGTGTTGCGGGTCCAGCGGTCACCGCTGGCGAGCACCACCCGCACGGTGTTCGCGCCGAGCGCCTTGACGTCGGCGAACGAACTGGTCTGCTGCGGGTACCAGGTGTGCGCGTGGTTGACGCCGCGCATGACGAATTCGGCGCCGTTGGCGTCGTACAGCTTGCCGCCCGCGACGGAGAAGCCGGCTGCGGCGTACGCCGGTTGGCCGAACGCCAGCACGGCGAGGAGCAGCGCGAGCAGGGCGGCGCCGACGGCGGAGAGTCGAGTCTTCATGGCCTTCCTCAGGGAGGACCCCCGATGCCCGGCAGGGGTGGGGATGCGACAGGGGAAGGCGGCTGCAGCCCGGCAGCCGCCGCCCGGCTCCCGGCGGCGCGCATCAGCCTAGGGCGATGGATCGGTCCTCGCAACCGGTTCAGTAGGCGCCTCGAAGGGGCGGACAGCCGTGACGGCCCGCGCGAACGCAGGCCGTCACGGGGCGGTCATCCCCACCACAGGATGTGCGCCACACCGAGGGTCTTAACCGGTTAAGAGGACCGTAGGCGGGTCCGGAGCATCCGTCAAGCAGCACCCGAGGATAACGGGACGGGAGGGTTGACCGTTGCTGACCTGGGTATCCCGGGACGAACCGTCAGCGAGAAGGAGATACCGGGATGGTGAGCGTCGGCTACACCCTGATGTGCGAGCAGGCCGGTCCGAAGCAACTCGTGGACCACGCGGTGCGGGCCGAGGCGGCCGGCTTCGACCAATTGGTGATCTCTGACCACTACTACCCGTGGCTGGACTCCCAGGGCCACTCCCCGTACGCCTGGTCCGTGCTCGGCGCGGTGGCGCACGCCACCTCCCGCGCGGAGCTGATGTCCTTCGTGACCTGCCCGATCCGCCGTTACCACCCGGCCGTGGTCGCCCAGAAGGCCAGCACCATCGGAGCGCTCTCGGACGGGCGGTTCACCCTCGGCCTGGGCGCCGGGGAGAACCTCAACGAGCACGTGGTCGGCGGTTGGCCCCACGTGCAGCAGCGCCACGAGATGTTCGAGGAGGCGCTGCAGATCATCCGCCCGCTCCTCAACGGCGAGACGTTGACCTTCTCCGGCAACCACTTCGACGTCCCCGACGCCTACGTCTGGGACCGCCCCGAGCGCCCGGTCCCGATGGCGATCGCCGCCTCCGGCCGGCAGTCGGCCACGCTGGCCGCGGAGTACGGCAACGGTCTCGTCTCCACCGAGCCCGACCGGCACATCATCGAGATGTACGACGACGCCGGCGGCGCCGGTCAGCCCCGCTACGGGCAGGTGGCGATCTGCTACGGCCCGGACGAGGCCGAGTGCCGCAAGATCGTGCACGACCAGTTCCGCTGGTTCGGAATGGGCTGGAAGGTCAACGCCGACCTGCCGGGGCCGGAGTCCTTCGCCGCCGCCACCCAGTTCGTCCGGGAGGAGGACGTCGCCGAGGGCATCTCCTGCGGCCCGGACGTGGAAGCCCATGTCGAGGCATTCAGCAAGTTCGTCGACGCCGGCTTCACACACGTGGCGATCATCCAGGTCGGCGGGGAGAACCAGCCGATGTTCCTGGACTGGGCGCAGGATCAGCTACTGCCCCGGCTCCGAGAGCTGTGAGGTCGACGGCGCCCGGCCGCTTCGGAGTGGCCGAGCTGCGGCTCGCCCTGGCCGCTCCCCGGCCGGCCGCCGGTCTCACCAGCGACTGGCGGCTCGTCGACGGACTGCGCACCCACACGCGTCGCGGCGCCGATCCGGGCACCGGGGCGCCGCCCGTGGTGCTGGTGCACGGCCTGGCCGTATCGCACCGTTATCTCACCCCGCTGGCCGTCGCGCTCGCCGCCACCCACCCGGTGTACGTCCCGGACCTGCCCGGCTTCGGTCTGAGCGAACACCCCCGGGGCGCGTACGACGTGGCCCGGCACGCCGAGCACCTGGCCGCCTGGCTGGCCGCGTACCAACTGCCGCCGGTCTGCCTGGTGGGGCACTCGTTCGGCGCGGAGGTCGCCGCCGCGCTCGCGGCGACCCACCCGGAGGCGGTACGCGCGCTGGTCCTGGCCGGGCCGACCAGCGACCCGGTCGCCCGGTCCCGACGAGCACTGTTCGGCAGGTGGCTGGTGGACACCCTGCTCGAGGCCGCGTTGCAGGCGCCGATCCTGGTCCGGGACATCTGGGACGCCCGGCCCTGGCGGGTCTTCGCGACCCTGTCGCACTCGGTGCGCAACGCGATCGAGGCCGACCTCGTGCGGATCGCCGCGCCGACGCTCGTGGTGACCGGCGGTCGTGACCCAATCGCACCGACGCGGTGGCGTGCGCAGGCGGCCCGGCTCGTGCCCGACGGCCACCTCACCGTCGTGCCGGGTGCGGCGCACAACGTGGTCACCACCGCACCGACGGCCGTCGCGGACACGATCCGCCATCTGCTCAGCCCGCAACCCGCACTCAGGGAAGGTGAACCGCATGCGCTTCGGTAACACGGAGATCCGCCCGCTCGGTGGTGGCCTCGGCTGCCTCCTGATGATCCTCTTCTCGATCGTGGCCTCGGTGGTGCTGACCGTGCTGCTCAACCTGGTGCTGTGAGTCGTGGTCAGCGGCGCAGCCCCAGCGCGCCGAGCACCTCGCGGGAGGCCACCCGGGCCGGGTCGAGCACCGCGCGGCGGGTCCAGCGGGCCGCCGGCGTCACGGTGGCCCGCCAGACCGATCGCAGGCCGCGCGCCGCCGGCACCACCGTCACCGACAGGACCCAGCGGATGCCCGACAGCAGTGGACGGACGGTGTGCCGCCACAGCCAGCGCAGCCCGAGCCCGACCGGGCGCAGCAGCAGTCGGTAGACCCACCGCAGCAGCCAGCCGGCGGCCCGCCACGCCCCCACCAGCGCGGCGACGACCAGCCGGACGAACCTGACGACGAGCCACCAGACCCCACGCGCCAGCGCGGCGACGACCCACCAGGCCCCACGCGCCAGCGCGACGAGCGCGGCGGCCACCGCCCCGGCGAGCGCGACGACGCCGCGCCACAGCAGCCGTCCGGCGGGGGCGAGGGTGGCACTCAGCCAGCGCAGCGGCCGCAGGACCAGGTGCTCGACGAGCCAGGCCAGCACGCGTCCGAGGGCCACCAGAGGCGGGCGCAACCCGTGGCGGACCAACCACACCAGCGGCGACCAGAGGACCGTGCGGACCGCCCAGGCGAGGGCGGACGCCAGCCACACCAGCGGCAGCCAGACAAGCGTGCGGGCCACCCACACCAGCGGCAGCCACACGAGGGTACGAGCCACCCACGCCACACCCCGCCCCAGCCACACCAGCGGCAGCCACACGAGATTGCGGGCCATCCAGCGCAGCGGACGCCACAGCAGGTGGTGGGCGCACCAGAGCAGCGGACGCCACAGCAGCCGGTGCAGGGCCCAGACCAGCGGGGCCACCAGCCAGTCGCGCAGGAATCGCCCCGCCGGGGTGAGCAGGTGCCGGTGCACCAGCCGACCGGCAGCCGCGAACAACTCCCACAGCAGGCGTACCGGCAGCACCAGGACCAGCGCGACACCGCGCGCGAGGGCCGCGACGAGCGGGAACTCGACGGCGGCCGGCTCGATCGTGCGCACAGCCGCCGGGCCTCGGCCCCCAAGCGTCTCCGGCGGCTCGGCCGGCGGCCCGGGCAGCGACGAGCGGATGGCGGGGCGGTCGGTCACGATGCGCACGGTAGCCCGGCGGCGCCATTCGCCGAGTGCCCCTTCTGGTCACAGATCGAGGGTGACCAGAAGTGGATAGTGGTCGGAGGCGGTGTCCGTGGCCGCGTCACGGATCACCCGGCAGTCCCGCGCCCGCTCGGCCACCGCACGGCTGCCGAACAGGTAGTCCAGCCGCATCCCGGCGAACTCCGCGCCCCCGAAGCGGGTGGGGACGGTCAGGCCCGCGGCCTCCGGCGCGCCGGCGTTGGCGGACGGCCACAGGTCGACCAGGTCGGCGGCGAGCAGCCGGGCGACTGCCCGGGTGTCCACGGCCTCACCGCGTCTGCGCAGGTGCCGTTTGCGGTAGAGGGCGGGCAGACCGGCGAGACGAGCGGCGTGGTCGACAGTCGGGTCGAGCGAGTTGAGGTCACCGGCGAGCAGCGTCAACGGCCCGGGGGCGCGGCGCAGGGCAGCGACCAGCCAGTCGACCTCCATCCGTCGGCGTCCCCCGGAGTACGGCCAGAGGTGGGTGCCGAGCACGGTGAGCGGCCCGGCGGCGGTGGACACCACGACGCGGGCGGCGGCTTGGTGGAACGGCCGACGCAGCGTCCCCGCGTCGACGACCCGGTACGGCGGCCGGACCAGGACCGCCACCGGCTGCCCGAAGCAGGATCGGGCCAGGTGGGGTGTCATCCCGACCCGATCCGCCACGCTCGCCATCAGCCCGGCCTGGTCGAAGCCGCGCAGCTCCTGCAGGGCCAGCACGTCCGGCATCTGCTGGTTGACGACCTGGACCACCCGATCCAGCCGGTCGGGGCCGCCACGGTCCCGTCCGCCGGTGCGGATGTTCCAGGTCATCACCCGCAGCATCGCGGTACCTCAGTCGGGTCGGCCGGCGCGGGCCAGCTCGTCGTCGAGGGTGTCCACGTCCTCCGACTCGATGGCCGGTTGGTTGCCCTCCGCCAGGTCGGCGTTGGGGCGGATCACGAGGTAGAGCAGGCCGATCCAGAGCGCGGAGAGCAGGATCGCGCCCATGAAGTCGGTCGGGTGGTGCATCCCCCGGTACATCCGGGAGGTGGCCACCCCGGCCGGCATGATCACGGCCAGCGCCACGAAGATCCACCGCCACCAGCGGTCGGTACGCGGGAACACGATGAGGGTGATCGCCAGCCAGACGCAGATCGTCGCCGCGATGTGCCCGGACGGGAACGAGGAGGTGGGCATCTGCCCGTCCAGGTTCTCCACCGGCGGGCGCGGCCGGTCGACCGCCCGCGCCGCGGCGAGGAACAGGGTCAGCTCACCGACCATCGCCAGCACCACGAACAGCACGGGCCGCCACCGCCGCCACACCGCGAGCACCAGCGGGCAGAACACCAGCGAGATGAGCAGGATGGCGTGGGTGTCACCGAACTTGCTCCACCACCAGCTCACGTCGGTCAGCACGTCGGTGTGCCGGTCGGCGAACCAGCGGGGCACCTCCGTGTCCAGCGTGTCGAAGAAGGTGCCCTTGGCGTGGAAGCTGACGTACGTGCCGAAGCCGTACAGCGCGCCGAACACGAGCACCCAGCCGACCAGCAGTTCGGCCACCGCCGAGCGGGGGTGGGCCAGCACGCGCTCCTCGGCCGGGGCGATGGCGATGTCGTGCCCCGCCTCCGGCTCCAGGCCCTCGGTCAGCGGCGGCACCGGCTTGCCGCGCTCACGCCGCCAGAGCCGGAAGGCGTACGCGGTGACGCCCAGCCAGGCGGCCCCGAGCAGCCAGGCCGCCAGCACGTCGGAGACGAAGTGCACGCCCAGCGCGATCCGGGTCAGCCCGATCAGGACCACCAGCACGCCGACGCCGACGATCGCGGGCTTACGCCAGCGGGGTGCCATCGCCGGCAGGAACACCAGCAGCAGCGCCCCGTACGCGACGATCGAGCCGAGCGCGTGCCCGCTCGGGAAGCTGTTGCCGGGAGCGCTGGCTACCGGGGCGTCCACCACCGGGCGGAGCCGACCGACGAGCGTCTTGAGCGACGGGTCGAGGATCAGCCCGCCGACGCCCGTGACGATCAGGTAGACGGCCAGCCGCGGCTGCCGCCGGATCAGCAGACCGATCGCGGGGATCGCGACCAGCCAGATGAGGATCGGCCGGCCACCCAGGTCGGTCACCGCCTGGAGCACGGTGACCAGCGCATGGTGTGGGGCGACGAGCGAGTTGAACCACTCGGCGACCGCGTGGTCGGCGTCCTGCAACGGGCTCCACCGCACCCGGACGAGCAACAGCAACAATCCGAACGCCGCACCGGCGCCGATGACGGCGACCAGCCCGGCGATGCTCCGTTCGGCGAAGTGACCGATCGGACGCCGAGCCACCTCTTTGACCGCGGTCACCCCGCACCTCCCTTGTCGTACCTGGCGAGGCGAGGTACCCGATCCGCGTGCGGCGTACACCCGAACGCGCTCAGAGCGCCGACATGTCCCCGGTGTCGAACAGCTCGGCCCGGTCGGCCTCGGGTTCCCACAGGTCGGGCTGCGCCGGCTCCTGCACGCCGATGCGCAGCGCCTCCAACTGGGCGGCGAAGGCCAGCCCGCCGAAGAGCGCCATACCGGTCAGGTTGGCCCAGAGCAGCAGCGCCATCATGCCGGTCAGCGCGCCGTAGGTCTGGCCGAAGCCGTCGCTGAACTTGACGTACGCGGCGAGCAGCAGGCTGGCCAGCCACCACAGGGCCGTGGCGATGCCCGCGCCGAAGAACAGCCAGGACAGGCCCGGCTGGTTGCGACGCGGCGCGTGCCGGAACAGCACCGCCACGGCGAGCACGGTCAAGCCGAGGCTCAACGGGAACCGGATCACGTTCCAGACGACGTTGGCCAGCTCACCCCACTCGTAGTGCTCGCGCACCGAGTCGCCCATCGCCCCGCCGCCGACGAGGATCAGGAAGCCGGCCAGCGCGGGCAGACCGGCGGTGACCGCCAGGACGGCCGCCCGCAGGTATTTCCACAGGGCCGGGCGGTCCCGCTCGACGCCGTAGATGCGGTTGGCCCCGCGCTCGATCTGAGCCATCGTGGTGGTCAGCGCGACCAGGCCGGTGAGCAGACCGAGGGTGAGGGCCAGCTCCCCCGCGTCCTCGACGCGTTCGCCCTCGCCGAGCAGTTCGCCGACGACCTCGGAGCTCTGGCCGGGGGTGAGGGCCAGCACGGTGTCGGCGACGACCCGGCCGCCCTCCTCGACGCCCAGCTCGCTGATCAGACCGGTCAGCGCGATGAGGAACGGCACGACGGCGAGGCAGAGCTGCAACGCGAACGCGCGGGAGTGGCTGAACCCGTCCCCGTAGCGGAACCGGATGAACGCGTCGCGCAGCAGGTGCCAGCCGCCCTTGCGGCGCAGTGTGCGCCAGGCGTCGTCGGCCGACAGCTCCTCGTCGGCCATCATCCGGGTCTCCGGAACGATCCGGGTGCTACTCACGGCGGGCTTCCTCGATCAGCCGCTCGCCCCGCTCCCCGGCGCTCTGCGCGTCGTCGGACAGGTCGGGGGCGTCCTCGGGCTGCGGGACGCAGAGCCACAGCGCCTGTGGCCGGATCTCGGCGTGCAACCGCCGACCGGGGGCGATGAGGTCGCCGTCGAGCTCCCGCGGCTGCGGGCGGTTGCTGGTGACCACCACCGTCCGGCCGCGGAAGACCTCCATCTGCGGCACCTGGCCGCTGCGGCGGATCACGGCCCAGCCGAGCGCGAGCCAGTGGCGCAGGTTACGCGGGGTGAGGACGGCGACGTCGAGCCAGCCGTCGTCCGGCTCGGCCTCGGTGAGCAGGTGAACGCCGCCCTGCAGCCGGCCGACGTTGGCGATCAGCACCGAGCGGACCCGGCGACGCACCGGCGGGCGGTCGTCGATGCGGATCTGCACCCGCATCGGCCGGTCGCGCAGGTGCTTCATGGCACCCACGACGTACGCCGGCCAGCCGATGCGGGCCTTGGTGGTCTCGTTGGTGGCCTCGAGCATCTTGGCGTCGAAGCCCATGCCGGCCATCACGGTGAAGTACTGGTCCTCGACCGCGCCGACGTCGAGCAGCCGCCGACCGCGTTCGACGGCGACCTGGAGCCCCGCCGCGAGGTCGGTGGAGAGACCGAGGTTGGCGGCGAGCAGGTTGCCGGTGCCCTGCGGCAGCACGGCGAGGGCCACGTCGGTGCCGACGAGCGCGCTGACGCAGGACATCACGGTGCCGTCGCCGCCACAGGCGAAGATCAGGTCGACGCCGGCCTTGACGGCCTGCTCGGTCTGGCCCCGGCCCGGGTCGTCGACGGTCGTCTCGAACCACTGCGGCTCGGGCCACCCGGCGACAGCCAGAGCGTCGTTCACGGTGCGGCGCAGCTTGTCGAGATCGGCGACCTTCGCCGGGTTGACCACCACTGCCGAGCGCAGCCCACCGTCGCCACCCGAGGGGCGCCTGTCCTGTCCAGCATCCACGGCGTCAGTGTGCAGCACCGGGCCGCCGTCAGCGACCCGGCGAGCCGCCGGCGTCGGAAGTGCCACAGACAGGTTTCAACGCGTACGCGACAGTCACGCCGCCGTCCGCAGCGCGGTCTCCACCCGGCGACGCAGATCGTCGAGGTCGACCCCTGCCTCGGTGAGCACCAGCGCGCCCAGCCCCTGACCCTCGCGCAGCACCCCGAGCAGGATGTGCTCGGTGCCGATGTGCTTGTGGCGCAGCCGTATCGCCTCGCGCAGCGACAGCTCCAGGGCCTTCTTCGACCGGGGCGAGAACGGCCCGCCCAGGTAGCGGCGACGCCCCCAGCGGCGACGCGGCGCGGGTACCGCCTCGCGCAGCGCGTCGGGGCCGAAGGACTGCTCGATGCGGGCCACGATCGCGGCCAGGTCGATGCCGATCTCGCGCAGCGCGGCCGCGTCCGCGTCGCCGAGGCCGGCACCCCCGCCCGTGGTGTGCCGGCGGACCCGGTCGCGCAGGTCGTCGGCGCGTACCCCGGCGTCGGCCAGCACGCGGCCGGCGAGGCCGTCCTCGTCGCTGAGCAGGGCGAGCAGCAGGTGTTCGGTGCCGATCGGCCGCCGGCCCTCGGCCCGCGCCTCCTCCAGCGCCCGCCGGACCACGTCACGTGCCCGGTCGGTGAACCGTTCGAACATCACGCCTCCCAGGATGTGTTGACCGCCGGTCGCCCGGCGTGCTTCTTGTGCACGGCCTGCCGGCTGACCTCGAGCGCGTCGGCGATCTCCTGCCAGGACCAGCCCTGTCGACGGGCGTTGTCCACCTGCACCACCTCAAGTCGCTCGAGCAGCCGGCGCAGCGCGCGGACGGCACGCAGCCCGACCCGAGGGTCGGTGCTGCCGGCTGCCGCCGCGAGTTCCGTCGCCTGACTCATGTCGTCAACATACGTTGACAACGCCACTGCTGTCAACATTTGTTGACAGAACGCCTCGGGTCCGCGTACTCCACGAGGGTTGGACCCTTCGGCGGCCCGGACCGATCCGGCCCGCGCACCGCGACCACGCGACTACCCTCGGTAAAGGAACAGCGCGGTCGTGCCGGGCGCGACGCCCGGGAGGTGGTATCGGATGGCGGCATCGGCCGGCGCGGAGGTGCTGGTGGGCCTCGGCTCGGACGGCGACCTCCCGGTCGTCGAGCAGGCCGCCCAGGAGGCCGCCGGTCACGGTCGGCCCCTGCACCTGGTGCACACCTTCGACTGGCAGGCGGCCTTCGCGGCGGAGAGCGTCGCCGCGCCCCGCGACGCGGCCGAGAGTCTGATCACCCGTGCGGCCCAGCTCGCCCACCAGGTCGAACCGGGTCTGACCGTGCGCGCCGAGATCGTCGAGAGCGCCATGCTGCCCACCCTCATCCGCCGATCCGAGACGGCCTTCCTGCTGGCGGTCGGCGACAGCGGAATGGCCGGCAGTGGTCAGTGCGTCCCGGCGGAGACGCCCGCCGTGCAGTTGGCCGCGCGGGCCAACTGCCCGCTTCTGGTGGTCCGCCGCGAACCGCCGCCGCAGGGCCCGGTCCTGGCCGGGGTGGACGGCTCGCCCAGCTCCCACCTCGCCCTACGGTGGGCTGTGGAGTGTGCCGCCAAACGCGAAGCGCGCCTCGTGGCCCTGCGGGTGGTGGAGAGCGACGAGGACACCGACGCGGTCGCCGAGCAGCTCGGCGAGGCGCTGGCCCGCCACGTCGACCGGAACACCGGGGTGCCCACCGAGTGCCGGGTCGTGCGCGGCGACCCCGCCCAGGTCCTCATCGACACCTCACGGTCGGCCCAGGTGGCACTGGTCGCCGCCCGCGGCGACGAACCGGGACGCGCCATGCTCGGCGCGGTCGCCCAGTCCCTGCTCTACCACTCCCCCGCCCCGGTGGTCGTCGTACGCGGTCTCGCCGAGGTGCCGCTCACCGGGCCCGCCGCCCGCCCGACCCGGGACCGACGACCCTGACCGGACACCCACCCCCTACCCGCGAGAGGCAGCATCATGGACACCGCTCTCGACGTGCAGCGCGCACTCACCGACGACGAGCTGCGCCGGCTGGACGCCTACTGGCGCGCCGCGAACTACCTCACCGTCGGGCAGATCTACCTGCTGGACAATCCCCTGCTGCGCGAGCCGCTGACCCCCGACGACATCAAGCCTCGGCTGCTCGGGCACTGGGGCACCAGTCCCGGGCTCAACCTGATCTACGCCCACCTCAACCGGGTGATCGTCGCCCGCGACCTGAACGCCATGCTGGTCACCGGTCCCGGGCACGGCGGCCCGGCGATCGTGGCCAACACGTGGCTGGAGGGCACCTGGTCGGAGCGCTACCACGACGTCGCACGCGACGAGGCCGGGATGTCCCGGCTGTTCCGGCAGTTCTCGTTCCCCGGCGGCATCCCCAGCCACGTCGCGGCGGACGTGCCGGGTTCGATCCACGAGGGCGGCGAGCTGGGGTACGCCCTGAGCCACGCCTACGGCGCCGCGTTCGACCACCCGGATCTCGTGGTCGCCTGCGTGGTGGGCGACGGTGAGGCGGAGACCGGCCCGCTGGCCGGCAGTTGGCTCTCCACCGTCTTCCTCAACCCGGCGCGCGACGGTGCGGTGCTGCCCATCCTGCACCTCAACGGCTACAAGATCGCCAACCCGACCGTGCTGGCCCGGATACCCGAGGCGGACCTGCTCGACCTCATGCGGGGCTCCGGTTACGAGCCGTACGTGGTGGCCGGCGACGACCCGGGCGTGGTGCACCGCATCCTCGCGGCCACCCTGGACCGGGCGCTGGACGACATCGCCGCGATCCAGCGCAGGGCCCGCTCCGGCGGAGTCGTCGAGCGTCCCCGCTGGCCGATGATCATCTTGCGGACGCCGAAGGGCTGGACGGGCCCGCGTGAGGTCGACGGCACCGAGGTCGAGGGCACCTACCGCGCCCACCAGGTGCCCCTGTCCGGCGTACGCGACAACCCCGCGCACCTCGCCGAACTGGAGCGCTGGCTGCGCAGCTACCGACCGGAGGAGCTGTTCGACGCCACCGGCGCGCCGGTCGACGAACTGCGGACGCTGCCGCCGCGCGGCGACCGGCGGATGAGCGCAAATCCGGTCACCAACGGCGGAGTGGTGCTGCGCGACCTGGCCCTGCCCGACTTCCGCGACTACGGCGTGGACGTCCCCGAGCCGGGTCAGCCGATGGCCGGCGCGACAGGGGTGCTCGGGCCGTGGATCCGCGACGTGATCGCCGCCAACCCGCAGACGTTCCGGCTGTTCGGCCCGGACGAGGTCGCGTCCAACCGGTTGGGCGCCGCCTTCGAGGTGACCGACCGCGCCTGGATGGCCGCCACGGTCCCCGGCGACGACCACCTCTCCCCCGACGGCCGGGTCATGGAGGTGCTGTCCGAGCATCTGTGCCAGGGCTGGCTGGAGGGTTACCTGCTGACCGGCCGGCACGGCGTCTTCACGAGCTACGAGGCGTTCATCCACATCGTCGACTCGATGCTCAACCAGCACGCCAAGTGGCTCAAGGTGACCAGAGCCATTCCCTGGCGACAGCCGATCGCGTCGCTGAACTACCTGCTGTCCAGCCACGTCTGGCGGCAGGACCACAACGGCTTCTCCCACCAGGACCCCGGCTTCATCGACCACGTGGTCAACAAGAAGGCCGAGGTGGTACGCGTCTACCTGCCGCCGGACGCCAACACCCTGCTGGCAACCATGGACCACTGCCTGCGCAGCCGGCACTACATCAACGTCGTGGTCGCCGGGAAGCAGCCAGCGCCGAACTGGCTCACCGTCGACGAGGCGATCCAGCACACCCGCCGAGGCCTCGGCATCTGGGAGTGGGCCAGCAACGACGACGAGAGCGAGCCCGACGTCGTCCTCGCCTGCTGCGGCGACGTACCCACCCTGGAGACCCTGGCCGCCGCCGACCTGCTGCGCGAACACCTGCCGGAGCTCAGGGTGCGGCTGGTCAACGTCGTCGACCTGATGCGCCTGCAACCCGACACCGAACACCCGCACGGCCTGCCCGACAACGAGTTCGACACCATCTTCACCGCGGACCGACCGGTCATCTTCGCCTACCACGGCTACCCGTGGCTGATCCACCGCCTGACCTACCGCCGCTCGAACCACGACAACCTGCACGTACGCGGCTACAAGGAGGAGGGCACCACCACCACACCGTTCGACATGGTGATGCTCAACGACCTGGACCGGTTCCACCTGGTCATCGACGTCATCGACCGGGTGCCCGGGCTCGGCGCACGCGCCGCGCACCTGCGCCAGCGGATGGTCGACGCCCGGCAGGCGGCCCGCGACTACACCCGCCGGTTCGGCGAGGACGACCCGCAGGTCGCCGAGTGGCGGTGGGTCCGCGAGACCGACCTGACCAACCCCTGAAGGAGGACGACGTGCGGGACGCGGAGACCCTGGTCGGCTACGACGGCTCGACCGACGCGTCGGTGGCCCTGGACTGGGCGCTCGACGAGGCCGAGCACAGCGGCCAGCCGGTGCGGCTGGCGTACATCTTCGAATGGCTGACCGTGGCCAGTTGGGTCGGCCCAGGCGTGGCGCCCGGCATCTGGCCGGACGACACCGCCCGCCGTCAGGCCGACGACCTGGTCCGCAAGGCCGCCGCGGACGCAGCCGCCGCGCATCCCGACCTGACGGTCACCGGCCAGGTGTACGACGGGCCGCCCGCCCTGGTGTTGCAGGAACGCTCGGCCGAGGCGGGAATGCTGGTGCTCGGCAGCCGGGGCCACGGCGGGTTCGGCGGGCTGCTGGCCGGATCGACGGCGGTGGCGGTCGCCGCGCACGCGCACTGTCCCGTCGTGATCGTCCGCGACGGCACGGCCCACGGCCCGGCCGACCCGGTGACGGTCGGCGTGGACGGTTCGGAGCCGTCACTGGTGGCGCTCGGGTTCGCCGCCGAACGGGCCGCCCAGCGACGGGTACCGCTGCGGGTGCTGCACGCCTGGACGCCCGGCCCGAATGGGGCAGCCGGAAAAGCCGACGAGCGGGCGGCCGTCGAGGAGGCGGTGGAGCCGTGGCGGCGGACGTTCCCCGAACTGGACCTCACGGTCGACCTCGTCGGGGGCGGCTCGGCGGCGACGCTGATCGAGGCGAGCCGGTCCGCCCAGTTGGTGGTGGTCGGCAGCCGGGGCCGGGGTGGGTTGGCCGGGATGCTGCTCGGCTCGGTCAGCCAGCAGGTCATCCAGCACGCCGGCTGCCCGGTCGCCGTGGTCCGGGAACGCTGACAGCCTCCGCCGCCGGCCGAGCCGACCGGCCCGCGCGTCGGGACCTGTGGTCCGTGTGCGCGGCCCGCCGACGCTCACGATGGGGCGACGACACCCGGTGCGGCAGCGCCGGGACGGCCAAGGTGACCAAGACGGGAAGGCAGAGTCTGCAGCGCGCACCGGGTGCTGGAGTGCGACCCGGCCTACCGCGCCGAACGGGAAAGGTGGCTGCGTCACGCGTCTGCGCCCGGTGAGCAGCGGCGAGCGATTTTGTAATGACCGGTCGGGTGGGCTCTCTGATCTCGATAGCCCACCCGACATCCACGCCATCCGCAACCGCGTCCGCCCCCGAAATGCGCGACACGGGTGGGCAAATGATGCCCTGAAACGCCTCAATCCTCTACGAGCTCGTCCAGCTTCCTGATCGAATCCGGAGTTCCCATTTCTTCGGCGGCTGACACGAGGCGGTCATAGTAGCGAGCGGTAATCGTGAGATCGTCCTCATAGATCCACGAGCACATGGTATCGAACGCCAGTTCCTCCTCACCTACGCTCATCAGATGACGAACGTCGGCGATGACCTCAGCCGAAGTCAGCGGGGACTCCTCAAGCAGATCTGAAATGAGAGCACGCAGGTGTTGATACCCCTCCACATTTCCTCCTCATCGAGGGAAGGCAGTGAGGACCTTACCGGTTAGCGGCTCAAAGCGAACTTCAATGACCACTCCCCGCACCTCTCCGACAATCTCCTGAACGGCTGGGTCACCCTTCCTCGTTCGAAGGGTCTTCTCAGCATAGTGGGCAGAGCCAGTCTTCCAACTACGCGCACTTCTCGGATCAGTGAGTACATCCGCCACAGCGTCCAAGACGTCATCATGACTCCACGCCTCGGGAAAGACCGTCTTTCCGGGCTTCCCCGGAAAGGCATGTCCGTCGAGGATGTGCTGCGCATCGTCTCCAAGAAGGTCACGGCCAACACCACAGTTATGGACGAGGACGGGTGTGACACCAGCTACCACATAGTACGTGTGGATGTCGGCAACCGTGAGGTCATGCATCGCCTCGAGGCCGGCGTATGACCGGACGGCCTGGACCGTGATGGCCGTGCCGTCGAGCGCCCGTAGCCCCTCGCCGACCCGCACGTCGGCCGCGTCGATCCAGTCCTTGCGGTCCTCGCTCCAGAACGGGTGGTGCTGAGTGGTCTTGATGACCGTCGCCTCGGCGCCGTCAGCCTTGACCGTCAGGTCCGTCAGGTCCGCGTCCTCGTTGCGATGCGTACGGGTGACCTCACGTGCCTCTGTCTTTCCGGTCTCCGGGTCGGTGGCGAGGACCATGTCACCCTCGCGCAACTCCTCGATGGCCTTGTAGCCGCCCGAGGCCAGCACCACCTTCGTCCCGGGAGCGAAACTGTGCCGCTTCGTCAGGCAACTCTCGGCTGCCTTGAGGACGTCGTCGGCCCACTTCGTTTCGTTGCTCCACTTCAACACGGCCTTGAAGGCCCGGGTGATCGTGCTGGCCATGGGCTTGGCCTTGCGCAGGAACTGGAGCGCCTTGCCCACGGGCAGCATCCCGGCGAGCGTCCAGGCACAGGCCATCAGGTCGCCGTGGATGCAGTCCAGGATGTCGTTGATGCCGAAGAAGTCGAGCAGGAGCTTTCCGCCGGCCTCGATGATGATCGAGATGGCGTTCTGCTTCTTGACCTCCTTGGCCCGCTTGACCTCCTCGTCGGTGGGGCCGCCGTTCTTGCCGCCGCCCTTGCCGCCCTTGCTACCGCCGCCGTTGCCACCGCCGGCCTCGTGTGCCGCGCGGGCTTCGGCCCAGTCGTCGTCGCCGCAGCTACCACCGCAACCGTCGTTGTCGCCCTTGACCTCGACGTAGTTGCCGTACATGTCCTCGTAGTCGGCGCCCGGACCGCAGGCGTCGTCCGAGCACGCGCGCAGGCCGCTCGGGTCGGAGAACGTGATCGGGTTGTTGTTGCTGTAGGCGTACGCGTTCCACTGCTGCGGGTCGGCCAGGTCCTGCACCGGGTCGACCGAGATGAACCGTCCCAGAGCGGTGTCGTACTGCCGGGCCCCGACATTGGTCAGGCCTGTCGGGTCCTTGTCGCCTCCGACGAAGCCCTTGCTGTTCGTCCACTGCGGCTGGGTGCCACGAGGATCGCCATACGGCGTCTGGCGTCGGATGGTGACGGCCTGGGACGCCGCGTTGATGCCGGTCTGCTGGGTGCCCTGGTGGTCGGAGTAGAGCCAGGTCAAGGCGCTCGGCGTACGGTTGGCGACCATCTGGCCGGCGAAGCTGTAGTAGCGGGTGCCGGTGACGACGGAGTTGTTGTCGCGCCGGATCTCCTGGCCCGGCAGGTAGAGCGTGCTCCCGGTGGAGTCGCGACGGATCAGACGCGTGCCGTCGGCGTCGTAGATGTTGGTCTCGACGGTCTGCCCACCAGCGCTCACCGAGGCGAGCTTGCCCTCGGTGTTCCACTTGAGCGTCTGGGAGCTTGTCCCGTTGGCGCAGTTGTTCGCGGTGGCGGCGACCGGCCGGCAGGTCATGTTGCCGACGTTGTCGTAGGCGTACTGGGTGGTGACGGCGGCCTGACCGGGCGCCTCGGTCAGGACCGAGGTGACCGCGTGCGGCCGTACGGCGGTCTTGCCGCTGGCCGGTGACGTGTACGTGCGGGTGGTGTCCCCCGCCGCCGTGTGCACCTTCTCGGTGCTGCGGTTGCCGACGGCGTCGACGGTCCACTCGTGCCAGTACGGAGCGGGCCCGCCCAGGTTGGCCACGCTCGGGCTCGTCGTGCACTCGACACCCGCCTTGGGCGTCCACGCGTTCGTCATCCTGCGCAGGTCGTCGTAGCGGAAGCACTGGGTGTCCGCCGAGCCGACCTGCGGGGTGTCCTTGATCTGGAGGATGTTGCCGGAAGCGTCGTGTTGGTAGTTGGTGTCCACCACCGTGCCGGCGGCGGTCTCCGGCTTGACCGTCATCCGGTCGACGCGCCGGGTGGTGAGGTCGTAGTAGGTGTTGTCCTCGACGTACACACCGCCGTCGGTCTTGCGGGTGGTCAGTGTCGGCTCGCCGTACTGGGTGTACTGCTGACCGATCACGTAGCGGCCCACGTTGATCAGATTGGTGGTGAGTTCCTTCGGCAGGCCGGTCGTCGAGTCGTACGTCGTCTGCACCTTCTCGGTGGTCAGACCCCCGCCTTCGGGATAGGTGACCGCCGTCGGACTGCCGTCGTAGGGCGAGTACTCGTAGCCGTAGGTCCAGGTGCCGGCGAGCTTGTCCGCCTCGTTGGTGGGGATGACGTAGTTGGTGCCGGTGGGCTGGTAGCGGTCACTGAAGCCGCGCACCTGCCACTTGTAGGCGTTCGAGGAGCCGGCCGACTCGTAACGGATGCTCTGGGTGAGCTGACCGCGTACCACCTGACCGGTGTAGAGCTGGTCGTACTTCCACTCGGCCAGCTTGTTCGCGGCGCTGACGCTGCCGGCGTAGAGGCCCTTGCGCCGCCCCAACGTGTCGTACTCGTTGACGAGCACGCCGTTGGCGTCGGTGACCGTCTCCACCTGGTCGTACTGGGTGAAGGTGGTCGTGGTGGTGCCCTTGTCCGGGTCCTTCGCGCTCGTCTGGCGGCCCTTGACGTCGTACGTGTTGACCCACTCGTTGGCGGCGGTGTCCTTGACGAGGGTGAGCTGCCCCTTGCGGTTGTAGGTGTAGGTCGTCACGTGGTCCGGCGTGACCTGGGTCCGGTCGGTCTGCTGCCGCAGCTCGACGGCCCGGCCCTGGACATCGGTCTTGGTGGTGGTGACGGTGCCGCCCGTCGGCGGGGTCACCTTCGTGGCGTCACCCAGGTAGTCGGTTCTGGTACGCCACTTCTCGACCAGGTTGGTGACCCCGTCGGTGCCGAAGAAGACCTGGTCGGTGACGCGGGACGCGTTGTCGTAGATGGCCTTCGACAGCGCCGGCACCGACCACTCGGGCTCCCACCAGAGCGCGCCGTCGGGCGTGCCCGGCTCGGCGTGAGCCTGGTAGCTGGTCACGGCCCGACCGGTCGCGTCGTAGAGGGTGTCGGCGACCACCCGGCCACCGCCCACCCCGGCGGCCTGCGTCTGGCGGGGCCGCAGGAAGGCGTCCTTGATCTCGTACGACGTCAGGTACCCGCCGCCGGCGTTGAGGACCCGGCTCTTGGTGTACGGATAGGCGTCCCGGTTGGGCGCGTAGTAGTACGTGTACTCGACCGACGGGCTGTTCGGGTAGGTGGCCTGCGGCCAGCCCACCTTCCAGCCCTTGGCGAGCCGGCCCATCGCGTCGTACACCATGTCGGACTGCTTGCCGTTGTAGTCCTTCGTGCGGATCGGCTGGCCCCAGTAGGGGCGTACCTCGATGGTGGTCTCCCAGTCGACGGTGCCGCCGTTCGGATCCGGCGTCCTGGTGGTCACCGTCGTGACGGGCCCACCGGTCGCGGGGGTGTACGCCGTGGTGACCGTGCGGCCACGCGCGTCGGTGGCGGTCTTCGGACGGCCGTACCCGTCGAAGGTGGCCTGGCTGATGGTCTGCCAGACGGTGCCGCCCGCGGCGGACCAGTCCTTGAGCCTGTCGATCCGGGTGACCTCGCCCCGGGTCGGCGCGGCGTCGACGTCCGTCGCGCCGTCGTAGAACTTGCGCTCGTCCGCCACGATGTCGTCCTGGCTGGTCGGCGCGGTGGCGCACGGCACGGCCTTGACGGTGATCTGCTTGACCGTCTCGATCAGGTTCGCGCCGGTGTTGCGGTTGTAGAGGTAGGTCGAGCAGCTCTCGTCACCGGTCTTGGCGACATCGCCGTCGGACTGGACCGACTTCGTGCTGCCGTAGTCCTCGTCCAAGTCCTTCACCGTCCGTGCGGTCCGCCAACCGGACGCGCCGTTGACCCCCAACGCCACCGCCTCGTAGGTGACCCGGGTGTTCGTGAAGTGGGCGGAGACCACGTCGCTGTTGATGGTGCGGGTCGCGAGCGCCTTCGATCGCCACGGCACGTTGACCGTCTTGCTGACCGGCTTGGTCGTGACGCCGTTGTAGACCACCTGTTCGCGGACCATCCCCGCGAACTGGTCCTCGTCGTACACCGTCTCGCTGCCGAGCGAGGCGTCGACGGTGACGGTGCGGGTGCCGCCGGACGGCGCCGCCCGGTCACCGTGCATGCCGCGCAGGAACGTCGTCAGCGTCAGCGTCTGGGCCGGCGCGTCACCCTTGCGGACCTCGACCTGGCCGAAGCCGCGGAACTGGTTCCAGGTCTTGCGCTTGGGCTGCACCAGCCCGTTGTCATCGGCGTAGTGCCAGGCGGGACTGCCCAGGTACTTGTAGTAGGTGTTCTGCACCGGCTGACCGTGGTCGGTGCCACCGGCCATCACCTTGATGTCGGACTCGGACACCTGCGTGACGACGTACTTGTGCCAGTACTCGGTGAGCTCCTTACCCGGTTCGTACGGGTCCGGGCCGACCACCGGGTAGCAGAGGCGCGTGTTGGACGACGGCGACGACGGCAGACTGCTGCTCTTGCAGTCGGCCTGGCTGTACGTGACCTGGATCTGCCCGCCGGTCTCGGTGAAGATGTTGCCGATCCGCATCCGGTTGTTGCTGGTGTTGTTCTTGCTCAACACCCGGTTCGGCTTCGACACCGGCTCGAAGGTCACCGGCGGCATGACGACGGTGTCCCCGACCAGGCCCCGGTGCACCAGCGAGGTCAGCCACATGCCCGCGTGGTCGCTGCCGTCGCCGACCGCCGGGTAGGAGTGGACCAGGGTCCATGAGTCCACCGGCTGCCAGTCGGCAGTGCTCTTGGTGGTGTCCCAGACGCGAGTGGTGACCGTCGAGAGTCGCTTCGTCGTCCAGAACGTCGGACCGTAGTTCTCCTTGCAGTTCGCCGCGGCCGCCGTGCACTCCTGGTCCCAGGGAACGTCCTTCCAGTTGCCCCGGTTGGAGCAGTCGGTCACGCAGCGGTCCGCCACGTCGAGGACGACCTGGGCCAGGGGCTTGACCGAGCGGTCGGTGGAACTGCGGTCCCAGGTGCCGTAGTCGATCCGCCGCAGCGCACCGCCGCGGACGTAGGACGCCTTGTTGGTGGAGGTGGCGAGCTTGGCGTAGTAGTTGGATTCCTTCTCGTACCAGTAGGACAGCGTGTTGCCGCGCGGATCGACGACGTAGTCGAGGTTCCACCGCCAGGTCTGGTCACAGAACGACGAGGCGAACGAGGAGCCGTTGCACGGCTCCTTCGTGTGGTTGCCCGCGACCGGAACGGTCCAGGCGGATTCGGTGGTGCCGCTCTGACCGGGCAGCGTGTTGCGGCCGAAGAAGTACTGCGTGCCATCGGGCGTGGTCGCCTTCCAGTACTCACCGTCGTCGTCGCCGTTGGCGGTGCCGGTCAACTTCTCGATCTTGGTGCCGTCCTCGTTGCGGCTGTGCCAGCCCTTGCCGGCCTCGAAGATCAGTTCGCCGCCCCGGCCGTTCAGCGACATCGTCGCGTTGTCCGAGCGCCAGCACTGGTCCCCGGTGCGGTTGGAGCTGTTGTTACCGCCGCTCATGTCGTCGGCGCACGCCACGTAGCTGCGCTCGATGTAGCCGGACCAGAGGCTGAAGCCCTCACCGGCCCACGACGGCTGACTGTTCGACGCGTCCGACTGGCCGTCGACCGCGTCCGAGGTGTAGGAGAGGCCGAGGCTGGGTGCCGGGCCGCCGATGGCCGGCGGCATCCGCATCGGGTACGACCAGGCGAAGCCGCCAGTCGACGTACCCGCTGACCAGGTGGCGCTCGGCGACATCGGGGTCGCGGAGAAGTCGCCCTCCGGACCCGAGCTGCCGGCGGCAAGCGCGACGAGCGTCCCGCCCTGCCCGGCGGTACGCGCCGCCGCGCCGTCGGCGGCCACCGGCACCTCGGCGGTCACCGAGCTGCCGTCGTTCTTCGAGATCAGGGGCTTGGCCGCGCACTCGGCCCGCTGCGGGTCGCGCAGTCCGCACTCGGGGACCTGCCACAGTCGCAGCCGAGATGCCCAGTCACCGCCGACGGCGTCCCGGAACCCGCGGTAGTCCACCGAGACGGTGGCCGCGCCGGGCTGAGCCGGTGTCGTCGACCGCGCGGCGGACTGACCGGCGTCCTCGACTCGCAGCATCAGTCCGTCGCGCCACCGAGCCGGCACCGCCGCCCGGTCGAGCAGCTCGACGGAGACCGCCGAGGTTCGGGCACCTGCCGTGCCGGTCGCCCGCTGGACCGACACCGGCAGCCCACCAGCCCGCACCGGCGAGGACGAGGAGCGGCGCTGACCGGCCGCGTCGTCCGTCGGCAGGGTCACCGTCGCCTCGCCCGGGCCGGGCCACACGGGCGCGGCGGGCTTGGCGTTCGGTACGGCCTTCATCGCCCGGGCACGACCGACCGCCGGACCGCCGTCCTTGTCGAGCTTCTCCCGCTGACCGGTCTGGGGCTTGGAGCTGAGCGGCGCGGCCTGCGCGGGAACCGACAGTCCTGTGATCACCAAGGCGGTGCTGAGGAGCCCTGCCACCAGCGCCTTGCCGGAGTTATAGGCTTTATGAGGGGATTTGCGGACCGTTTTCGGGTAGGGGGTCACCATGCCTCCACAGACGAGGGTTGACGAACGGGATGTGGTCAGGGGCTGCGGAGCGGTCAGTCCTCGGGTGCTTCCACCGGCTCGGGTGACTCCGCGTCGAAGAGCGTCTTGACCGCCACGTCGGTCAGCGCTCCCTGGTAAAGGCCGAGCTTGTCGATGTCGCCCTGCCAGAGGTCCACCCACCGTGCTGCTCCGCCCACCGGGCTGAACCGGCCGGCACCGACGACGAGCGGACCTGTCGCGTCGAAGGCACCGGTGAAGGTGCCACTGCCGTAGCCCTTGATGCCCTCCTGCTTACCGTTCACATAGAGCCGGACCTCGCGCCGGGTGACGTCGTAGACGGCGACAAGATGGGTCCAGCGGGCCCGGTCGTCCTCCGCCAGGACCGCCGACGTCATCGGAACCTCCACGGTCTGACCCGAGATGACGTCGTCGTCGACACCGAAGACGCTGACACACCAACGGGACTCGACAGTGCTGCCCACGGTGAAGGTGCGCTGACCGAGGAAGAAGGCCGACTGTTGGGTGCCGACCTGGCTGACGGCGGTCATGGTGCCGGTCGCCTCCACGTCGGGTCGCACCCAGACCGACACCGAGAAGGACTGGTCCGTACGCAGCACGCGACCGTCCTGCCACACCGGGTTCTGCGGCTCGGCGAGATTGTCCTGTGAGCGCCCGTACTCCGTCGTGTACTGGGCCGGATCGTCGATGCCCTTACGGTCCAACGTCAGGAACCGGTCGTCGGAGAGGGAGCCGAAGTCGGCCCCCGCCGTCAGCGCGAGACGTCGACCGAACTGGCCGTCCTCCGGCGCGCTGCACAGCGTGGGGTCGGTGGACTCCACGTAGCACGCGATGCCGTTGCCGAAGCCCCAGTCACCCACTCGAACGGCTGACAGCATGCCCGGCTCGTCGACACCCCCGGAGTTCGGGTCCTCGGCGAGCTGACCGGTGAAGTCGTGCTCGACCAGGACGCGGTCGTACACCTGGACGTCGGCCAGGTTGCCCTTGAGGAAGTTGCCCGGCCCGCCGAAGGCCCATCCCCGGCCGAGGCTGAACGCGCCGTTGGCGGCCCACGCCGTCGCGGTCCGATCGGTCTCGGCGGTGAACTTGCCGTTGACGTAGAGCCGAACCTTCCCCGCGGTCTTGTCGTAGACACCGGCGATGTGGGTCCACCTGCCGACGTCCGCTGTCGTCAGGGCGGTGCCGACCGCTGCCCGGGTCGTGCTGCTCTGCACGTCGGTGTCCTTCATGAGGAACGACCAGCGCGATGTCGCCGGGGAGCCCTCCAACCGGGTACCCAACACGAAGCCGGCCGTGCCGGCGCCGGCCTGCGCGGCGACCGCCATGTCCGTCGTGGTGGGCAGCGCCGCCAGGCGCACCCAACCCGCGACGCTGAACGACTTCGTGGTGTCCACCACCGGTCCGGCCGTGGCGAGGCTGGACGAGGTGCCGTTGAACGAGGCTGTCTCGCCACGGATCAGGCGCAGATCCCCGGTCCAGGAAACGCTTCCCGAGGACAGCGGGGTCCTGCCGGAGGGGGGTGACTGCTGCGTGTCGTCCAGAGCCTGCGCGGCCGTGACCCCGGGGTACGTCTCCAGACCCCAGCGGGCCCTCGCCGGCGCCGGCCTGAGCGCCGTGAACTCCTGTGAACCGCGGCCGATGTTGCCGGCGCCGTCGGTCGCCGAGACGAAGAGTGTGTTCAGTCCGAACTTGGGAATCACGAGCGACACGGCCGCCTGCTTCACGTTGACCGTGACGTTCGACGGATCGGTCCACGTACCGCTGGTCGCCGCGATCTCGGTGACGGCCGGGTCGACCCAGCCGTACCGGAACTTCGTCACCGTGGTGTCGGTGGACCTGATCGTGAAGGTCGCCGTGCTGCCCGGCATCCCCGTTCCGGAGGTCAGCGTCGCGGTCACCGGCGGCACCTTGGTGTCGGCGATGAACTTGCACCAGTCCGACCAGACACTGGTCCGGCTGTACGGGGCGGGGTCCGTCGCCTTGGCGCGGAACGCGTACGTCACTCCCTCGCTGGCCGTCACCGCGGCAGTCGTCGAGCGGCCTCCGGCCGGAACCGATGCCCCGGCGGGCGCCGACCGGCGCGGGGTCGACGCGTCGATCACCCCGTTGGTGGGCACCTGGACCCACTCGTACCCGGTCGTCAGCGCCTGCGTGCCGTCCGCGTCCGGAAAGATCGCGGAGAACGTCGGCTTCAGCGTCCCGATGACCAGCGTCGTGCTGGCCGAGCAGGCCACACCGGCCGCCTGCAGGTTGTTCGGCTTACCGGGGATGGCATCGAAGTCGACCACCAGCTTGGCGTTGCCGGGGAAGAACTTCTTGTACCGGTCGGTGGTGGACTCCCCCGAGCCGTCGGTGGCGCTGCACGCACAGAAACCGAACGTGATGTTGGTGGCGTTGCTCGTCGCGGAGGACTGGATCACGCTGGTCACCGCGGACCCCTGGAAGTTGACGGTCATGTCCGGCTGCGGCGAGTCCGAACAGCCTGAGCCCTCGTTGGCGTGTGAGCTGGCCGAGGACTTCAGGCCGATCAGCTTCGGCGCCCAGTTCGTCCGGGGGGTCGAGGCGATGACACCCGAGTGGTACAGGTAGGTCGGCGTGTTGCCGCACGACCAGGAATGGTCCAGCTTCATCTGCACGTACGCCGACTCGATGTGCTTGCCGCGCACGGTGGTCAACGGAAAGTCGAAGTAGGACCGGTACAGTTTTCCCGAATCCGGGTCACGGCCCACCCGGGCCACCGAGGTGTCCGTGTTGTTGCTGTTGTTGTTTGTCGAGTACGCCCACCGCGACTTGCCCGTGGACCAGGCCGGATCGATGTAGACCGGGAAGGTGGCGCCGGCCGGTGCGAGCAGCGCGACGTCCGGCCGGAGCACCAGGTCACCGTCGGCGACCTCGACGCCGACCGGCGCGATACGCGCTCGGTCACCCGGCGCCGCCGACGACGACGGCTCGGACGAGCCGCCCGAGGCCGTAGCCGATCGCTGACCCGACGGTACGACATCGGCGCGGGAGTCCCACATGACGGCGGTGTCGGCGGCGGCGAGGAGCTCGTCGCCGGCGAGCGCCGACAGGCGACCGTTCGGCCCCCGAACCACGCGCGCATCGCCGCCCAGGTCGAAGCGGAGTTCGCGCAGACGGGGGTTCGCCGCCGCCTCCGGCGTCTTGACCACCAGGACGTGGGTGAACCCGGTCCGCGTGGCCCGCAGCACCAGGTCCGTGCCCGGCAGCACGTCGGCGTAGGTGGCGGCGTCACCGGACACCGCCGGTTGGGGCAGACCGCCCGGCCAGGACAGGGAGAACGACCGGCCGTTGCGGGACAGGACCACCGCGGCGGCATCGCCGCCGGCGGAGAACCGTACGTCCGCGACCGACGACGTCGGCCGCCAACCATCCGCCGCTCGCCCGAGCGCCAGGTCGACGGTCGCCCAGGAGCCGTCAGCTCGCTTGACCCGCTGCGGCTGAACGGCCATCTCCGCCGTGAAACCGCCGGACGGGTTGGCGAACACCTGCGTCAGTTCGGTACGGGCGGATGCGACCTCCACCCGCTCGCCCGAGCGACGGGCGGCGGCGGACGCGGACTCGGGATCGGCGGCCTCGGAGGCACCCGTCGCCGGCTTCGGCACGGGTGCCGGCGTGGCCTGCGCGGGCACGGCGACCGAGGTGCCGAGCAGCGCGACGGCGCAACCGACTGTGAGAAGGGAACGTTTCTTGAGGAACGCAGGCAGCATCCAGCGGCCAGTGGTCATCACCATTACCCCCGTACTGATGAGAACTAGTCGGCCGAACTGTAGGGGTGGGTGACAGGTTTGTCTATGTCCACTACGGAGCGCGATAACAAATGGGACGGCGGCCCTCAATGATCGCCGCCGCGGCACCCGCTGTGACTGGTGAGCGCACTGTTCACCGTGCCCTCACCAGCGACGCGACGGGTCAGTCGGCGAGTATCCGGTCCAGCGGTCGGGGCACGGCGTCCGGGTCGAGCGCCCGCACGAGCGCCTCGGCGTAGCGGGCCTTGCGACCACTCATCGTGCCCAGGAAACGACGCAGTTGCCGCTCGGTCGAGCGTTCACGTTGGGCGGGCTGGTTCTGGAAGACCCGCAGCCGGGCCAGGTCCCCCTGATCCGCGATGACCCGCAGCACGCCGTCACTGCCGAGCGCGCGGATCAACTCCTCCTCCAGGTCGGCCACGCACACACCGAAGCCGAGCGCCTCCAGCGCCGGCCGGTCCGGAGCGGTGCCGAGGCCGGCCTGCTCCAGTCCACGGCGGAAGAAACTCTCCTCGGCCTCGTCGCACAGCCCGCGTACCGGAACGGCGAGGCCCTGCGGTCCGAACAGCCGCAGGTACCGACCGACGCTCATCGCACCGCCCAGCGGCACCACGCAGACACCTTCGCCGGCAAGATCGCGCTGCCGTCGTTCCGCCAGGGCCTCGACCGCGCGCTGGTCGCTGACCCCCTCGACGAGGACGACCGTCCGCAGACCGGCCGCCGACCCCCGGGCCTCGGCGGCGGCCGTCGCCGCGGCGGGACCGCCGGCCGCCCACAGGTGTACGGCGGCTCGGAAGCGGTCCAGCTCGCGCACGGGACCGAGTCTCGCAACGGGTGGTCCGCCCCGCCACTGGATTCTCGACGGCGGGCCGGCGTCGAATGACCCGGGCACCCCGGCGGTCACCGCCGGGTCGCCTGTGCCCCGCTCACCCGCTGAGCGGCTTGGCGGCGAACCTCAGCTTCTCGATCTCGTGGAAAGCCTGGCCCCCTTCGTGGCCGTTGAACGGGTAGACGCGGATCTCCTTCGGTCCCGCGTAGTGGTTGTACGAGGCGAACACGGTCGAGGGCGGGCAGGCCTGGTCCATCAGCCCGACGGAGTACAGCGCCGAGGCGCTGGCCCGCTTGGCGTGGTTGACCGTGTCGAAGTACGAGAGCGTCCGCATCACCTGGTCCCGTTCGTCCCGGCGGACCTTGAGATAGGCGGCGATCTCGGCGTACGGCGAGGCGTCGGTGATGGTCAACGCACGGGAAAAGTCGGCGAGGAACGGGACGTCGGGCATGGCGGCCACCAGACCTGACGCGAGGCCGGCCACGGCGGTGGCGATTCCCCCGCCCTGGCTGGTCCCGGTGACGGCCACTCTGCTCGGGTCCACCTCGGACAGCTTCCGTACGGCGTCGATGGCGCGGACCCCGTCGGTGAAGACCCGGCGGTAGTAGTAGGTTTCCGGACTGGCGATGCCTCGGGTGGTGAAGCCCGCGATCGCGGGGTCACCGGTGGGGTCGGGATCGGGTGTGTCCCCCCTGGGGCCCTTCGCGCCCTGACCTCGGGTGTCCATGATGAGGTGGGCGTATCCGGCCATGGCCCACAGAGGTCTCTCATGCGGCAGGCCGCGGCCTCCGCCGTATCCGACGTACTCCACCACGGCGGGCAGTGGACCGCTGCGGGTGACGGGCAGGTGCAGCCAGGCCTTGACCGGGTTGCCGTCGTAGCCGGCGAAGGTGACGTCAAGGGTGTCGATCAGTGCGAGGCCGTTGTCGACAGGCGTGACGGTCAGATTCAGATGATGGGCTCGCGCGTCCTGGAGTGTCGCGGTCCAGAAGCTGTCGAAGTCTTCCGGCTCCGCGACAGCGGGCCGATAGCTGCGCAGAAGGTCTTCGGGCAGGTCGAACAGTGCCATGGCATCTCCACGTTCGCGGGGTGGTCGGAGGTCGGATGGGTCGTCACCACTCGGTGAACGCGCCGTCCGGCCCGCGCCAGATGGGGGAACGGAACCGGTGGCCTCGTGCCGCCGCCTCGCGCACCGCGTTCTCGTCGACGTCGATGCCGAGGCCGGGCCCGCCGAGTCGCTCCACGTGCCCATCGCGCAACCGCAGGACGTCGGCGTCGACGAGATAGTTCAGGCCGTCCTGGCCGTTGTTGTAGTGGATGCCCAGGGCCTGTTCCTGGATGAGGAAGTTCGGTACGGCCAGGTCGATCTGCAGGCATGCGGCCAGGGCGATGGGGCCGAGCGGGCAGTGCGGGGCCAGGACGGAGTCGTACATCTCGGCGACCGCGGCGATGCGCCGGACCTCGGAGATGCCTCCGGCGTGCGATAGGTCGGGTTGGACGACGGCCACGCCGGCGTCCAGGACGTCCCGGAACTCGCGCCGCGTGTAGAGCCGCTCGCCGGTGGCGATCGGCAGTGCGGTCGCCGTGACGATCCGGGCGATGTCGCCGGAGTACTCCGGCCGCAGCGGTTCCTCGACGAACAGCGGCAGGTACGGCTCCAGCAGTGGCAGGAGGCGACGGCTGGCGGCGATCGAGGCCCGGCCGTGCAGGTCGATCGCCACGTCGTTGTCGGGGCCGATCGCGTCGCGGACCTTGGCCAGGAGATCGACGACGGATTTCACGCCCGCGGGGGTGTCCAGGAACGCCATCGCGCCCGGTGGTGCGATCTTGACGGCTGTGTATCCAGCGGCGATCGCCGTCGCCGCGGATTCGGCGACCTGTTCGGCGGTGTCGCCGTACGCCCAGCCGTACATCCGGACGCGGTCGCGCACCGGGCCGCCGAGCAGTTCGTGGACGGGCGCCCCCCGGACCTTTCCGGCGATGTCCCACAGCGCCTGGTCGATGCCGGCGACGGCGCTGGACAGCACCGGGCCGCCGCGGTAGAAGCCACCGCGGGTGAGGACCTGCCAGTGGTCCTCGATGCGCATCGGATCGCTGCCGATGAGCAGGTCGGACAACTCACCGATCGCGGCCCGGACGGTCTCGGCGCGGCCTTCCACGACCGGTTCGCCCCAGCCGACGACACCGTCATCGGTGGTGATCTTCAGAAAGAGCCAGCGGGGCGCCACGAGGAAGGTCTCGACACGGTCGATCTTCACGGGGCCACGATCCCGCCGTCGAGGTGCCGTACCTGGGCCGACCACCGTTCGTGGAGGTGCTCCACGGGCGGGTACTTGGCCGCCTCCGCCTCGTCGAGGTCGATGCCCCACCCGGGCGCGTCCGACGGATAGAGGAAGCCGTTGCGGGGTGCGAGCGTGCCCGGGAACACCTCGTGGACGGCCGGCGCGTACTCGTGGCCCTCCTGGACGACGAAGGCCGCGCTTGTCACGTCGAGCGCGACGTTCGCCGCCGCGCCGACCGGGGACACGTCGGCCGGCGCGTGCCAGGCGGTCCCCACACCGTGCAGTTCGCACAGGGCGACGAGCTTGCGCGCCGGGCTCAGGCCACCGATCGAGGAGATGTGCAGACGCAGCAGATCGACACCGCCACCCGTCACGAGCCGGGCCGCGTCGGCCACCGACGCCACCTGTTCCCCGACGGCGATGGGCATGGGTGCGGCCGCGCGGACCTCGCCGAGCCGGTCGTAGAACTCCGGGGCGATGGGATCCTCCAGGAAGAACAAGCGGTACTCCTCGAGCTGGCGGACCAGTCCGACAGCCTGCTTGACGGTCAGCCGGGAATGGACGTCGTGCATCAGGTGCGGCTCGGGCCCGAGGGCTGCGCGGGCCTGCGCGAACAGGTCCGGAGTGTCACGCAGGTAACGGTGCACGTCCCACCCGCCGGGGTGCGGTGTCCCGGTGTACTCGCCCGGCGTGGCCGGAGCGCCGTAGGTGCCCACCCCGGGACTGCCGACCTGCAGCCGGACGTGCCGGTAGCCCCGGGCGAGCAGGACGCGGGCCTGCTCCAGGGTGTCGTCGACGGTGGCCCCGCCGGCGTGCAGGTACGTGTCGGCCGCCGCTCGGACCCGCCCGCCGAGCAACTCGTAGACGGGCATGCCGGCCCGTTTGCCGGCGATGTCCCACAGCGCCTGGTCGACGCCGGACAGGGCGTTGTTGGTGACCGGGCCGCTGCGCCAGTACGACGAGAAATGGATCATCCGGAAGATGTCCTCGATGTCGGCCGGATGGCGACCGACGAGCAGCGGCGCGACATGACTGTCGACGGTGGCGGCGACGGCGTGGAACCGCTGGGTGAATGTCGCGCATCCGAGCCCGTACAGGCCGGGATCGGTGGTGTCGACCCGGACGACGACGAGCGGCACGCCCTCCGGGGCGGTGACGATCGACCGGACGCCGGTGATGCGCAGCCGGTCACGGCCGGGCCAGGGCGCCTGCGTCTCCGGCATGGGATTGAAGGGCACGAACGTGGTCTCCTGTTCGAGGATCGTTGCTTCGGTGGCCTGCGACGGCAGCCCGTCAGGCATAGGCCCGCACGGCGATCAGCTGGGCCGAGCCGGTGCCGTTGGTGGCGGTGACGACGACCCTGATCCGGTCGGTCACGATCGGGGCCGCGAGACCGTGCGTACGGCGTCGCTGCCGGTTGTCGACCACCGACACGAGCGGTTGCCAGCCGGCCCCGGCGACGCGGGCCTCGATCCGGTAGTCGCGCACGAGCGTCGGCAGGAGCGTGAACGGCATCCGGTGATGGGGCAGATTGATCAGGTCCTCGTTGACGTCGTCGTTGGCGATGATCTCGACCTGGCTCACCGTCACCGGCTCGGCCCAGGCCAACTGCAACCACGGCTCGCCGTCCGTGGCGAGGGGCCGCGACATCCACAGGTGCGGTCCGGCGAAGGGGCGCAGGTACCCGTCGACCACCTTGTCGGCGGAGTAGGCCGCCGTCGGACCGGTGCGTAGGCAGAAGGTCCGGCGGCGCAGGGCCCTGCTCTTCCACTCGAGCACCGGCTGCCGCTCCTTCGGGTCCGTCGCCGGCGGAACGTGGGACAGGGACAGGACGCCGGGGACTGTCGTGTCCGCGACGTGCAGGGTCACGGCGCGGTTGGCGCGTACCCGCAGGAAGGCGTTGCGCGCGGTGGGCGGCGTCCAGTCCAGCGGAAGACGGACCCACTGCCGGGCGCCCGCCCCGACCGGGACCTGCACGCTGTCGACAAGCGTGCCCGGTACGTAGTTCTGTCCGAGGCCGGGGTCGTGGAGGTCCACCACGAGCGTCGTGGCCTCGGCCGCGTCGACGAGGAGTTCCGGCCCCGCCAGGGCGGGATCGACCGGCAGCACGATGCCGGCGTCGGCGGTCAGCGGCCACTGGGCACCCGGTTCGGTCACGTCGATCCCGTCCAGCGTCGAGGACGCCGTCACCAGCGCCGTGCGGGCCTGATCGGTCGGGTCGGCCGCGGCCACGCCCATGAGCGACGCGTCGGAGCGCAACAGGGTCTGCTGGAGGTGACCCGCGTCGAGTTCACGTGGGGCCACCTTTGCGTCGAGACACAGGGCGGCGGCGGTCCCCGCCGCCTGGCCCAGCGTCGCGCAGGTGGCCATCACCCGGGTCGACCCGAACGCGATGTGGCTGGCCGAGACGTTGCGCCCGGCGAACAGCAGGTTCGTGGTGTTCACCGAGTACAGGCAGCGGTAGGGGATGGGGTAGACGCCGTCCGGGTGCAGGTGCTTGGAGGCGGCCTCCGTCGCGTACATGCCCTGCGGCGGATGCATGTCGATGGACCATCCGCCGAAGGCGACCTGGTCGGGAAACTCCGTCTGGCCCATGATGTCGTTCTGGGTCAACACGTAGTCGCCGATGAACCTGCGGTACTCCCGCTTGCCGGGAACGGCCCCGACCCATTCCAGCGTCATCGTGTCCGCGTCGAACCGGCCCGAGTTCTTGATGTGGTCCCAGATGCCGTAGGTGACCGACCAGAGTTCGTCCCGGATGACGTCGTTGTCGTGGACGGTGTCCAGCTCCCCGCCGTACTCGATCCACCAGTACGCGGTGCCGTTGTCGCCGGCCCGGATGAGGCGCTGCTGCGGGATGCTGGTCTGCGTGATGTCCTTGGCGAACGACGGCGCCACGTAGGTGACCGGCTCACCGGCGTCCTTGGTGTAGAAAAGCAGGGTGCTGCCGAGGGTGATGTCGTCGGCCTCGGCGGGCGCCCAGGGTTCGCCGTACTGGCCGCGGGCCTCCCGGCCGATGCGGTACTCGGCGCCGGCCAGGTGTCCGACCAGTCCGTCGCCCGTGCAGTCGAGGAAGATCGGCGACGAGAAGTGGATGAGCCGTTCCGAGCCCATCATCCATCCCGTGACGGTGTGGATCTGCCGCGCCTCGGGCGGCCCGTCCGCCTCGACGTCCCGGACGTCGGTGTTGAGATACAGGGAGATGTTCGGTTCCGCCCGTACGGCGTCGAGCACGACCGTGTCCCACACGTACGGGTTGCCCTGCGGGTTGCGGTACTGGTTCTCGACGAACAGCTCGCCCATGATCCCGCCTTCGCGGGCATAGTGGTTGTCGCCGTGGCTCGTGGCACCCACCACCCAGACCCGCACCTCGCTGCTGGAGTTGCCGCCCAGCACCGGCCGGTTGTTGATCAGCGCGACCGTCCGGCCGAGGCGGGCGGCGGCGATGGCGGCGCACACCCCCGCCAGACCACCGCCGACCACCGTGATGTCGTGTCCGGCGTGTTCAACACGCATTGTCGTGAGCCTCCGGCGGTGTCACTTGAGCCCGGTGCGGCTCAGTGCGGACAGGAACTGGCGCTGGAACACGAGGAACACGATGATCATCGGTACGACCGACGAGGTGGCCGCGGCCATGGACAGGCCACCGGCGAGGCCGCCGTCGCCGTCGACGAAACGGGTCAGGCCGACGGGAAGCGTGTAGTTCTCGTCGCTGGAGAGCATGATCAGCGGCGTCTCGTAGCTGTTCCACGACCACACGAAGCCGAGAATCGCCAGTGCGGCGAGGACCGGCTTGGCCATCGGGAGGTAGATACGCCAGTAGATCGACCACTCGCCGGCACCGTCGATGCGTGCGGCCTCGGCGAGTTCTCCGGGTACGGCGGAGAAGTGCTGACGCATCAGGAATGTGCCGAAGACGGTGAACATGCTCGGCAGGATCAGCGCCCACAGGGTGTCGTACAGGCCGACGGCCTGGAAGAACATGAACCGGGGCACGAGCAGCAACTGGGTCGGCACGATCGAGGTCGCGATGTAGAGCAGGAAGAGGCGGTCGCGACCCTTGAACCGCATGCGGGCGAAGGCGTACCCGGCGAGGGAGGACGTGAACAGCTCGCCGGCGACGGCAACGGTGGCCACGATCAGGGAGTTGCCGAAGTAGCGCAGCAGGGGTGGATCGCCGGCCCACACCTCGGCGTAGTTGACCCACCGGACCGGGTCGGGAATCCACGTCACCGGAAGCGTGAACACGTCGATGTTGCGTTTGAGCGAAGCCGAGATCATCCACAGCAGCGGGAGGGCGAAGAGCACCGCGATCGCCCACATGACGACGCTCAGCACCCAGGTGCGCAGGGTTCGGTCCGTACGGCTGCGGGTCATGTGTAGAGCCCCCGTCCCTTCTGGAACCGCCACAGCAGCAGCGTCAGCAGCAGTACCGCGGCGAACGTGACGACGCCTATCGCCGCGGCATAGCCGAACTTGTAGGCCTGGAATCCGGACTGGTACATGTAGTAGGCCAGCACGGTGGTGGACTCCCCCGGGCCGCCGCCGGTCAGGAAGGCGATCAACCCGAACCCCTGCGACGTGCCGATGAACGACGTGATCGCCAGGAAGACCGTGGTCGGCATGAGGCTCGGCCACGTGATCGCGCGGAACCGGCGCCATGCGCCAGCGCCGTCGATCATCGCCGCCTCGTGCAGGTCCTGGGGCAGTTCCTGCAGAGCGGCCAGGTAGATCACCGCTTGATAGCCCATGCCGGCCCACACCTGGATGAGCACGAGCGCCGGCAGAGCCCAGTCCTCGGACACCAGCCAGGTCGGCGGCTCGGACAGGCCCAGGAACCGCAGGGCCTGGTTGAGCAGCCCGGCGCTGGGGTTGAGCACGAGCAGCCAGACCATACCGATGGCGACCGTGTTGACCATGCTGGGTACGAAGAACACGACCCGCAGCGCGGCCCGGCCGACCAGCGGCCGGTTGAGGGCCAGCGCGAGCAGCAGGCCGAACGCGATCGACAGCGGAACGCCGAGGCCGGCGAAGAACACGGTGCGGCCCAGGGCTTTCCAGAACTTGGGGTCGGCGAACAGCTCCGCGAAGTTGTCCAGGCCCACCCACTCGATCCCGCCCAGGCCGGACAGCACGTTCCAGCGGGTGAACGCGATGCCCAGCCCGGCCAGCATCGGACCGAGGGTGAAGGCGATCAGTCCGACGAGATTGGGGCCGATGAACAGCCACGGCAACCAGGAACGGACCCCGGCGGGCCGGCGCTTCTTCTCCCGTACGACGGGCGGTACCGGTGACCGGGCCGACCCAACCAGAGTCTGCATGTGTCTCTAGGCCGCCTTTTTGATCGCGGCGTCGCACTGTTCCTTGGCGGTCCGGGCCCACTGGTCGATGCTGATGTTCCCGAGCAGGACCCGCTGGTTGAGCCCGTTCATGATCGTGGAGATCTCCGCGTGCGCCGTCTGGATGGCGTCCACGGGAATCCGCGCGTCCGAGGTCAGCAGGTTGGTGACCAGCGACTGCTCGTCGAACAGCTTCGCGGCGTCGGGTCCGCCCAGATCGACGGCCAGTTTGGCGGTGTCGCCCCCGGGCAGCGACGGGAGCCGGCCGCCGGGCACCATGTGTGCCGCGCCTTCGCCGAGCCAGAACTGCAGGAGCGTGAAGGCGGCGTCCTGGTGCTTGGACTTCTTGGTGATGGCCACGTTGTCGCCGTAGGCACCGGTGTTCCAGAACTGCGCGCCCTTCTGCGGCGCCGGCATCGGCAGCAGAACGGTCTTGAAGTCGTGCGGATACTCCTTGGTGTCCTTGATGTAGCGCATGACGAACGGCTGGGAGATCCACATCGCGACCTTCCCCGTGAGGAACGGGGTCTGGGCGAACGCGTCCCACTTCTGCGCGACGATCTCGGTCATCGGGACGGCGGACTTCTCGGCCATCATGTCCAGCCGGAGTTGGAAGTTCTCCCGGAACGCCGGGTGGTCGAAATTGGACTCGCGGCCGCCGGGCTTGTAGGTGAAGTCCGGGCCGAGCTGCTGGCGGGCAAGGTCCGGCGGGATGAGAGACCCGTACACGCCGTTGCCGGAAAGCTGCTTCGCGATCGCGCGGAAGTCGGCGGTCGTCCAGTCCGTCGGGACGGTGACGCCGGCCTTGTCGAGCAGGCTCTTGTTCGCCAGCACCGTCTCGACGCTGCGGCTGGCCGGGGCGGAGTACGCCTTGCCGTCGAAGAAGTAGTTGCTGGCCGGATTCGCGCCGGGGGCGAAGACCTTCAACACCGAGTCACCGGCGAGTCGGTCGGTGAGGTCGGTGAGCAGACCCGCCTCGACGCGCTTGGCCAGGGCCGAGCGCGCGTACGACACGACCACGTCGATGTCGATACCGCCCTGCAGCGCGGTGTCGAGCTTGAGGTTGCCCTGATCATCGTTGACGAAACGGGTGTACTTGACCTTGATGTTCGGGTGCTTCGCGGTGAACGCGGCGAACAGGGCGTCGGGTCCGTTCTCCGCAGGGACTCCGCCCCAGACGTTGAGGGTCACCGTGCCGGCGTCACCGGACTCGTCCTTGCCGCAGGCCGCGAGGAGGGCGGCGGAACCCAGTCCGGCCGCGCCCGCGAGCAGGCGCCGGCGGCTGATCGTACGTGTCATGGCGTCACTTCCTGATCTGAGGATGGTGGCTGTCCGGGTGGGGACAGTGGATGGAGGTGCTCGGGGGTGAAGCCGAGCAGCCGCGTGGCTCGACCGGTGTCGATGGCGACGCTCCGGCCGGTCGATCGCGTCCGCCGGGGCACCCCCGGTAGGTGTTCGTCCAGCAGCGCCTCCGTGTCGGTGGCGCTCAGGGTGTCCGGCGCGGCGACGAACACCGCGTGGAATCCCGTCACGGGGGCGGTGAGGGCCAACAGGCCGGCGCGGGCGGCGTCGCGGGTGTCCAGGTACGCCCACATCTCCTTGGCCCCCCACGACGGGTGGTCGACGTAGTTGCGGGCGTACTTCTCGAATTGATCGCCGGGACCGCCGAGCAGCGGCAGGCGCAGTGCGACGACTGTCATCCCGTGCCGGCGGGCCATCATGGCGCCGATCGCCTCGTCGGTCTGCTTCGACAGCGCGTACGGGTCGGCCACCTGCAGCGGCAGATCCTCGTCGATGGGCAGGTAGGCCGGTGTCTGCGGGTGCGGCGACCAGGGCAGACCGGTCACCGACAGGCTGCTGGCGAGCACGGCCCGGCGGACGCCCCGCTGAGCCGCCTCCTCCAACACGGTGAAGGTGGCCTGGGTGTTGGTGGTGAACACCTCGTGCGGTGTGCCGAGAGTGGGCGCGGGGATCGCCGCGCAGTGGAAGACGGCGTCGACCTCAGCGAGGGCGTCGCGTACCACGATGGGGTCCCCGGCGGATCCGGTCACCATCCGGTCCGCCCGGGTGTCGCCCGGGTCGTGCAGGTCGAGACCGGTGGTGGGGATGAGCTGGTCGGCGAAGAGCGTCAGGGCCGCCCGGCCCAGCCGTCCGGCCGCACCGGTGACCAGGATCCGCCGGGGCCCGCTCACGGCGCCATCACCTGCACCGGCCGGAACTCGGCGGTGTTCTTGGCCAGGACGATGCCGCCGCCCCACTGGATCCAGCCGGCCCGGCCGATGCCGTCGTCGTCATCGTTGACCACGAAGGACAGGGCGACCGGCGCGGTGGGCGGACCGCTGAGCCCGAGTGCGGACCAGGGCACCGACACGCGGTAGGAGGTGGTGGTCCCGTTCCGGACGATCGCCGCCGTCGCGCCGGGCGTCGCCCCGGCCACTCCGCCGGGCGGCGGCGTGAAGGTGTACACGGCCGGACCGGTGCCCAGCAGTGCCGCGCCGATCTCGACGCGGGCGGTCGACCGCCCCGGAAGGTCGGGGCTGATCGCCAGTTGGATGGAGTCGCCGTCCCACATACTGCCGGCCGTCTTCGTCTGGGCGTGGACGTTGTCGGTCACGTCGGCCGTCAACCACAGGGCGTCCGCGGTGCGGGTGAGCTTGACGGTGCCCGACAGGTCCGACGTGCCGCCGTAGGGAACCCGCCGGTAGTCGACCGCACCGTCGGCCGCCAGATTCACGGGTACGACCGCGTTCTGTCCGTCCGCCTCGATCGGGTTGAAGCCGACGGTCCCACCGGCCCGGAACGCGCCCAACTGTGCCGTGTCCACGCGCACCGACATGTCGTAGGACTTCCACGGGACGATCCCCGCGACCGGTATGTCGACAGAGGTGACGGAGTTCGGCGGGACCGGGGCGACGCCGGTAACCGTGCCGCTCTGCGTCCCCACCGTCCAGGCGATCTGGGAGACGTCCAGAGCCGTCGCCGACTTGTTGTTGGTGATCTTGACCCGCAGCGACCCACCGAGCGGCCCGACCGACGTCACGATCGGATCGACGGTCGCCACGACCGGATCGGTGATCATCGCGTCGTCGCGCAGCACCATCGACGCCGATCCGCCGGACCCGGCCCGCACGTGCACCGTTCGCGGTCCCTTCACCGTGCTACCAGGAACGGTGACGGTCTTCGTTCCCACCTGCCCGGCCGGCGCGTACACCGCGTAGGTGCTGTCCTCGATCTGGAAGTTGGTCCACGTGCCTCCACCGCCGTGGGTCCGGTCCACCTTCAGCGTCACCGGGATGTCGTCGCCGACGGCGACCGTGTCCGGCACCGAGACGGAATACACCTTCGGGTTGCTCACCGCGAGGGCCGTCGGCTTGCCCTTGGTGAAGACCGGGTGCTCGGTCAGGTCCAGCGTCACCTTGCCCTGAAGGGGTTCCAGGGTGTTCGACCGGCCGTAGGCGTTGGTGACCGTGACGGGAGTGGTGGTGCTCAGCTCCACCTGGGTCGGCGTGGTCGCCCACATCACCCGGACCGGCGTCTTGCCGGCCCCGCCGGCGAACTCGTACGAGTAGACACCCGAGCCCAGGTTGTCGGCGGCACGGAAGTCCAGACCGGCGAGCTGGCGGATCAGCACCGACTGCGTGACCAGCGCCGGCTTCGGGGCGTAGGCGTTCATCCCCAGGTACCCGGGACGGCGCAGCACGCCGAAGTTGTACTCCTGGTTCGACGCGGTCGTGCCGTCGTTGAGGAAGTCGTACCAGTAGTAGCGGCTGGCCCCGTTGGCCACGGCCAGGCTGGCCGTGCGCACCAGGTAGTCGCCCTGCTGCAGTTCGGTGACGCCACCGCTGGTGTGGGTCGGGTATCCGTTCTCGGTGATGTCGATCGGCATGTCGCGACCGTTGTTGTAGCGGCGGATCAGGTCCTTGAACGTCGGGATCATGGTCACGCCGCGGACCTCCGGCGGTGCCGGGAAGCCGTAGAGGTGCGCGCTGAAGCGGTCCATGTACTGCAGGCCGCCGATCTGGAACAGCTCCTCCCACCACGCGGGTCCGCCGCCGGCCGGCGCGACGACCTCGGCCTGCGGGTGGTCGGCCTTCACCTTGGCGTAGGTCGCCTGCAACAGAGGTAGGTAGCACTGCGGGGTACGACCGCACAGGCCGTTGTTGAAGCCGCCGTCGAACTCGTTGTACACCTCGACCTTGTTGGTACCGGAGAGGGCGAGCATCGCCGAGGCGTAGGCGGCGAAGGCGGCGTGGCCCTCCGGCGTGCTCGGCGTCTTTCCGCCGTCGTAGAGCGGATTGGCGAACGCCGCGACCAGCAGAGGCTCCATGCCGTTGGCGGCCAGCCCGTTGAGGAACGGGGCGCCGTAGGTGGGCATGGTGTAGGTGCCGGCGGTCTTCTCCACGTGCTGCCAGGACAGGGCGTCGCGGACGTGGGTGTAACCGACCTTCGCCATCGTGGGAATGAGACTGGGCGGGTCGCTCTGGGAGAAGTGGGTCCCGACTCCCCACGGCGCCCCGGGTCTCCGGGCGTCGGCGGGAAGCGCGTCCAGCAGCGCCACCGGCGTGTACCGGGTGACCGGGAGTCCACCCACCTCGGCAGTGACGCCGAGGGTGTAGTAGCCGGGCTTGACCGTGGCGAGGTTGACCGTCGCGGTGCCACCGGACACCGCGGCCGTGCCGCTGGCCGCCGGCACCCCCTGCTCGTCGGCGACCGCCCAGCTCACGCTGGCCGCGCTGGAGGTCACCGGGATGGTCCGCGGCTCGGATCCGCTGAAGACCAGGTTCGTCGCGGTGATGCGCACCGCCTCGGCAGTGCTGAAGCTGACCGAGACGTCGGAGACGCACAGGTCGGTGGCCGACCGCCCGAGCCGGCTGTCCCAGGAGGCGATGCGGAAGTCGGCGCCGGACGGCAGGTCGCCCTTGAACTCGGCGTCGGCCAACTGGAAGACGTAGGAACGCCAGACGTTCCCGCCGGTCAGCGGGACGGCGTCGCCGGCCCGGTTCTGCCCCGTGCCGTCGTACTGGATCGTGAAGTGTCCGGGGCCGGCGTCGAAGTAGCTGACCTTGACGAACGCGTACCCGGTGGTGGCCGGCTGTCGGGCGGCATCGACCCGGAAGTACAGGAAGTCGTTGGTGATCGGCGTCGTCGTGGTGGTCCAGCAGGGGCGGCCGCCCCGCTCCGTGGCAGCCGTGGAGATCTGGCCGGAGGCGTCGCCGGGATTGCCGGCCATGCCGTTCCACTGCGGGGTCGCCGAGAGCACCGCGGAGGCCGCGGCGGCGTCGGCGAACGCTGGAGGCGCGACGCCGATCATGGGTAGACCGATGAGAACGGCCAGTCCGGCCGCGACGTGCGTCCGCCACCTGTGGCGGTGCACATTCGAGGGTCGTATCAAGTTCGTCACCTCTCGGCTCAGCCACAGTCCGCTCGTTGGCGCATCGTCGTCCCGTGGCTTGGGCGCGTGGCGAGCCGACCGGCTCGCCACGGTTCGCAGCATGTGGCGCCTTTCCGTCCCTGGCGGCAGCCCGCCGGACCCACCCCGTGATGGAGGAAACCGACCCGGGCAGCCCTCATCGCGCCTGCTCGAGCAGGGTCGACTGCGGCGACCAGGCGGGATCGTTGGTCAAGTGCGGCGAGCGTAATGGTGCAGTAATAGCACCGTCAAGACACGTCGATGAAACCCGAGCGACACGAGCCCGTAGCGCTCCGCAACGGAGTGATGCTATAAATGCAACATGCTGCCGTCTCAGCCGAACAAATCGCTCCAGGATGGGCTCGACTGCCTGCAGTTGCTGGCCAGTTCCGCTGAAGCCCTCGGCTCACGCGAGGTCGCACGACGGCTCGGGCTGGAACCTTCTCGCGCAAACCGGCTGCTCAAGACCCTCGCGCACATCCGACTGATCGAACAGGACGAGCGGCGCCGCTATCGTCCCGGCCCGGGAATCCATGCCCTGGCCGCGCAGAGCCTCTTCGGGTCGGGCCTGATCCGCCGCGCGCTCGGGCCGCTCGGCGAGCTGCACGTCCACGGTCACACCGTGGCCATGGGTGTGCTCTGGCGCGACCACATGTCGTACCTGTACCACGCCGACCCGGGCATGGACACCAGCACGGCCCTCGGCCGGATCGGCCTCTTCCCGGTCACCCGCTCCGGGCTCGGGATGGCGCTGCTGGCCTCCCAGGACGACGAGAACGTCCGCACCATGTGGGAGACCAGCGCGAACGAAACCCCGGTCGAGCAGGTCCTCACCGACCTGGCGGAGATCCGCGAAGCCGGTTTCGCCCTGCGCGCCGGCAAGACCGAGCGCACCGTTGCCGTCACCGTCGGCTCGGCACCGTACGCCGCGATCGGCATGTCCGGCCGCTTCCCCGACGCGCACATTCCTGAACTCGTCAGCGCACTCCGGCACGCGGCAGAGAAGATCGACAAGAGGGGCTGAGGCGGCCCACCGCGCCGCGAGGGCGGCCACAGCGCCGACGCCGCGCGGGAGACGATCGACGCCCGGCCGACCGGCGCGACAACGGCCGGCCGACGAGCTCATCTGTGTGGTGGAACTCGTGGAGGCCCTTGCACACCCTGTTGGGAGGCCAAACGCCTGCTCGGCATGGCCAAGAGGCGGGCATAGCGGCATGAAGGCCACCGATAGACCGCGCAGAAACACCTCAGGCGGCGGGGATTAGCTGCTCCAGATTCCGCCAGTCCCTGGCCGCCCAGTCCATCAACTGACGTACGCGCTCCTTGCCTTCCTCGATCACGACATCGATGAAGCACTCACACTTCGTCAACTCCCGACCATTGATCATGCACACGGCGATACCCGCGATCTGCATGCCCCTGGACACAGCTACGAGTTGCTGATCCCAGGGCAGCGGTAGTCGCTTGGCGATCTCCTTGCCGAAGACCCTGACGATGCGGGGCGTGCTGAGCCACTCCAGCAGGAAGCCCACCAGGTCGCCGATCCGGTCATGGAGCCAGTCCTTGCCGTCCAAGGCAGCACGGGCGAGACGGGCAAGCCCCTTGCAGTTTCGCCCCGACCAGTCGACCGTCAGCCGGTTCCAGACACCGTCCCCCGCGTATCTGGCTGCCTGAGCCACTGCGGCATCGACCGCTCCGACCGCCAACGTAGCCTCGAAATAGTCGACAGCTTCGGCCACCAGGGCATCCCGCGCTGCGGGTGAGTGCCTGCGACGCGGCCGATCCGACACCCTGGATGTACGCGGTGAGCTTGCCGCTCGGCGAGTTCGCGCCGGTGACTTCGGCTTGGCCTTCGTAGGAGATTGCTTGGCGTACTCGGCCAAGCGCCCGCGCAGCGGCACTTCCGGCCGACCAAGGTGCTGCGGACACCGCTGGCCGATGCGACTGACTGGACGTTGGCAGGCGCGCCCGTCCTCATCACGCGGTCCCCGGCATTTGATCCTCTGCTTGCGCGGCCTCTGCGCCATGACCGAACGTAAAGCGGCCAACACACAGCATGACAGCCGCCGATCATGTCGGATCTAGGACATGACGCCCGCCGGCAGGGCTCCACATCGGACGGTAGCGCACGGTCCAACAGTTCAGCTTGTCAGGCATCCAGAGGGGTGGGGGAAAGTGCTCATCCATTGCCCTCGGCGGGAGTCGCAAATTTTCGTCACCATCCGCAATTCTTCACCTACTCTTTGACGTACCTCCCGGTCGTCCGCAGGATGGCCACGTCGCAACATCCCGCAACCGGCAGGACAGGGAGTGGACCATGCGCCTAACGTTGATCGGTAAGGATCCAGAGTCGAACCCGACAGGCTCGCCTACGGTGTACCGCACCGACCGGGAGAGCTGGGTGGTGCAGGGTTGGGTGGTGTCGGACCCGGCGGTATTGGCACAGATGAGCATGCCGGAGGGTGAGTCCTGCGTGGAGATCCCAGACCGGATGCTCCAGTTCTTCAGGCAGGGGGATCGTGACCTCGATCAGTGAGGCTGAGTTCGAGCGGTTGTTGGTGAGCTTCGAGCGCGACGCCATCCACCTGGAGACGCGCGACGCCTACGGCACCGCGGTTGAGTTGCCGTACATGGCCAAGTGGGCCGCCGGCGAGCCGAATGACCTGGCGTGGCTGGAGGGCTGGTGCGAGAGCTTGCGCGAGCACGTCAAGGCAGGGCGATTGGTACGTCGCGCGCGTATCGTCTCTGAGCCGCTGAGCGACTACCAGCGCTGGTCGTACAGCATCGCTGGGCCCATGGTGGACGCAGGCGAGGACATCCGCTGGGTGCCGCGTCGCCTGGTGTCATCACTGGCGCTGCCGGGCAACGACTACTACCTGTTCGACGACCGCCTGGCGGTCTTCCTGATTTACGCAGGCACCGGTCTGGCTGTGGATCGGGTGGCGTCCACCGACCCGGCTGACTTGCAGTTGTGCCGGTCGGCGTTCGAGGCAGTATGGCAGTTGGCTATCCCGCACCGTGACTACCAACCCGTCTAGCGCTGCCCGCCAGGGCCAAGAGGCGCTCGGTGTCCGTCTCCGTGAGCTGCGCAAGGAAGCAGGGCTCACGGGGCGGGTGCTGGCGGCCTTGACCGGCCAGCACTTCACTCGGGTTAGCAAGATCGAGCACGGCGTCCAGCCGCCGACCGACAAGGACATCCGGGCCTGGTGCCACGCCTGCAACGCTGAAGACCAGATCCCCGATCTGACCGCCACGCTGCGGGCGGTGGAGTCGGCGTACCTGGAGTTCCGGCGCCAGAGCCGGGCGGGCATGAAGCGGGTGCTCGGCGCGCACACCCTGGCCTTGTACGAGCAGACGTCGGTGTTCCGGATCTATGAGCACAACGCCATCCCCGGGCTGTTCCAGACCGCCGACTACACCGCCGCGATGCTGTCGTTCTGGATCGACTTTTTGGAGACGCCCAACGACCTGGACGAGGCCGTGGCAGTGCGTATGGAACGCCAGCAGGTGCTCTACCAGCGCGGCAAGCGGTTCGTGGTGGTGCTGGAGGAACAGTCGCTGCGCACCTGGTTCGGTGACGCCGCCATCCAGGCCGGGCAGATGGACCGGCTGCTGGCGGTGATGTCCCTGCCGAACGTCTCGGTGGGCATCATCCCCCTGATGACCGAACGTCCGGCAGTCGCGTCCACCGGCTTTTGGATCTTCGACGACCTGCTGGTCGCGCTGGAGACGCCCACGGCGAGCATCGAGGTCACCCGGCCACACGAGATCGAGCTGTACGCCCGGATGTTCGACCGCCTCCAGGTGTCAGCTGTGTACGGACCCGAGGCGCGGGCGCTGATCGGGCGCACGATCGATCAACTCGGCCAGTAGCGTCGCAACACTTCGCAACATCATGGACACCGTTGACGGCCCGCTCATACCGTCATTGCGGAACTTCGGTAAGACGGACGCAGGGTACGAAAGGCGGCCGTTGCAGTGGATCCGGCGACGGCACCCAAGCCGGGTGCCCACTGGTAACGGATGAACGGCCGACCACTCGCCTGGCCATGACGTATAAACGTCTGTCCGTTCGGTGACGAGGTTCCCTTGAGGCTGCCGGACGGTCCGCGGCAACGGTGTCCGTCCGGCAGCCACCCTCAAGCAGGCGGAAGGGTGGCCCGTGATAATGCTTGGTGCTCTGATCAGCGCCGTACTACTGGGATTCCTGGCAGGACTGTTCAGCTTCAAGGTCAAAGAGCGATGGTGCCCGGAGTGCGGCGCGGCCACCTTGGGCAAGGCTCCGGCCGACGCCTGCAGGAACCGGGATACCGCCACCAGCACGGCAGGTGCGCCAGCTCGTCGGCACGATGACCGCGAGCGGTAGGCCGAGCAGACGACACGAGCATCCGCCTGCCTCGCCGGAACTGCCAGCACCCAAGGCGGGCGATGTGCTGGAGATTGGCGGGGCCGCCAGCGTTCAGTTTGCAGGCAAGCGAGGGTTCCGCTTTCGGGTCATCAAGGTCTGCCCGAGGCCGACGTACTGGGGATGGCTATGGCTGACGGGGTACGTGCTCGATAGCAAGGGGCAGGCCAGAGAGCGGCGTGAGATATTTGTGCAGCGGGAGGGACTGAATATCGGGTCCTAGTCCGAATTCCGATGCATCTACGTTCGACCTGCTACCACGCCAGCAACCACAGCGGACTCCGTTCACCAGCTAACTTAGCATTCGGTCAAAGCATTCGATTTTATCGGCACCACCGAGGCTTTTAGCCACGCGAACGAACTCCTCTTGCGGCCTGGACCGGGTCTTCACAGACCCCTTGACCCCCAGGCAACCAACACGATCTCGTGAGCTGGCATGGGACGAGCGCTGAGCAGTGAACCGCGTCCGACACCATCCCGCGCGTCCGTGTGTGTCCGTCGCGGTCGTCACTCAGCTAGTCGCTCAGCCGGCGCTCCACGACCTGGCAAAGCCAGGTCCCGATGCAGCACCATGAACGTCATGATTCAGGAGACTGCGCGCCAGCGGTGGCACCAGGAGCACGTGGGATCCTGGCTCCAGCTCATCGCCACTCTCGGGAGTGAGGGCTGGGAGGCGCATTTGACCTGTGCGGCAGCTCCTATGCAGGTGGAAGGCTCTCTGCCGAATGATGAGCTCTTCTGCTTCCGCGCCCGCCACAGCGATATCTCGCTGGGCATCGGAGGCGACGACCCCGCCGACATCCCCGAGTGGGAAGGGAGCGAATCGCGCACAGATGCCAGCTGGCTACCAGCAGCCGAGGGCGAGGCCATCATCAGACGGCTTGCTTTCCGCTACGCAGAGCAGAGCAATCCGACTGAGTGAGCACCGTCAGTTTGGAAGGTGCCTTTTTGCCTGCGGACAGAACTCAACCTGCGCCCGACCCTGCCATCCCGTCTGCCGCCGACCGCCCTCCTGGAAGCGGGCCGCCGCCGGCCCGCCACGTCAAGACGGCCTTGACGCACGGTCGAACGCTGGCGGGTCGGGCCTTCGGCGAGGACACCCGCACTGGGGCTTAGTCACCCAGTTAGTCACCCAGCAATGGCAAGAGGCCACATCCATCGATGGGATGTAGCCTCTGAGCTGGTGGGCGATACTGGGTTTGAACCAGTGACCTCTTCCGTGTCAGGGAAGCGCGCTCCCACTGCGCCAATCGCCCGTGTTGCCGCTCGACCTGGCCGCTGGGCCCGTCGAGACGGATCGCGAGCGGACGACGGGATTCGAACCCGCGACCCTCACCTTGGCAAGGTGATGCGCTACCAGCTGCGCTACGTCCGCACGCCGCCGACAAGCGCCGGCGACGAAGCGAACTCTACCCGATGCCAAGATCGGTGGACGCGGCACCCTCGGACGACGGCGATTGCGCTGCTCGACGGCGGGGTACTGATGAACCTCGACAGCACACCACACCCCCTAAGGAGGCTGTCGTGGGTATCGGCACCAGCATCTTCCTGATCGCGCTCGGCGCGATTCTCACCTTCGCGCTCGACGCGAGCGTCGGCGGCATCAACCTCGACGTGGTCGGCTGGATCCTGATGGGCGCCGGCGTGCTCGGGCTGATCATGACTGCGTTGATCTTCCAGCGCCGCCGTACCGCCGTCGTGACCACCACCGAGCAGCCGGTCGAGTACCGCCGGGTCGAGGAGCGGCGGGACATCGCCCCGCCGCTGTGACGCGATCCGGTGTACGGGCCGGCGACCTCCCCGAGGATGCCGGCCCGTCCCGTTTTCGCAGGTGGAGACCACCGACAGGCTCGCCCTCCACTTCGTGGGTACGCAGCCCTTCGGCGAAGATTCCTCGCCGCCACCGCAGAAAAGCCGCCCGGGGGCATGGTCAACGACGCCGCCGATTGCGAAACTGCTGGCAATGTCCAGCACCCCGCTCTCCCTGCCGCAGCCGTCCGCCCGGGCGCCCGAGTTCGGCCGGGACGCGCTCATCGTCTGCGAGAACCTGGTCCGGATCTACCAGACCGGTTCGATCGAGGTCCAGGCCCTGCAGGGACTGGACCTGGCCGTCGAGAGCGGTGAGCTGATCGCCGTCGTCGGCGCCTCGGGATCGGGCAAGTCGACGCTGCTCTCCATCCTGGCCGGCATCGACGCCCCCACCGCCGGCCGGGTCCGGGTCGCACAGTGGAATCTGCTGTCGATGTCCCGCGCCGACCGGGTCGACTACCGACGGCGTACCGTCGGCTTCGTACGGCAGCAGACGGCGAGCAACCTGATCCCCTACCTCACCGCACGGGAGATGGTGGACCTGCCGATGACGGCGGCCCGCACCGCGAAGAAGGAACGCCGGGAGCGCGCCGCCGAACTGCTGGACAGCCTCGGTGTCGCCGACTGCGCCGAGCGGCGCCCCGGACAACTCTCCGGAGGACAGCAGATGCGGGTCGCGATCGCCGTGGCGCTGGCCAACCAACCGCGGGTCCTGCTCGCCGACGAACCGACCGGCGAGTTGGACGCGGCCACCTCCGCGGAGGTCTTCGGTGTGCTGCGGGACGTCAACCGGCGGTACGGCGTCACCGTCGTCGTGGTGACCCACGACCCGGAGGTCAGCAGCCAGGTAGAACGGACCGTCGCGATCCGGGACGGTCGCACCAGCAGCGAGGTGCTGCGCCGCACCACCACCGACGCGGAGGGCGACACGCACATGATCGCCGAGGAGTACGCCGTGATGGACCGGGCCGGACGCGTTCAGGTGCCCCGCGAGTTCCGCCAGGCGCTGGCGCTGACCCGACGGGTCCGGCTGGCCCTGGAACCCGACCACATCACGATCCACTCCGACTCGCGAAGCGGCGAATGAGCACCGAGCCGCTGCTGCGCGTGCGCGACCTGCACCGACGCTTCCGCAGCGGGCCGACCGTCGTCCACGCCCTGCGCGGCGTGTCGTTCGACGTGACCGCCGGTTCGATGGTGGCGCTCGTCGGCCGGTCCGGCTCGGGCAAGACCACCCTGCTCAACGTCATCGGCGGCCTGGACCGCCCGGACGCCGGCACCGTGCACATCGACGGGACCGACGTCACCGCGCTCGACGAGGATGGCCTGTCCCGGCTGCGGCGGGAGAAGGTGTCGTACGTCTTCCAGAGCTTCGGGCTGATCCCGGTGCTGTCCGCCACCGAGAACGTCGCCGCGCCGCTGCGGCTGGCCCGCGTCGCCCCGGCCGAGCGCGAGCGGCGGGTCGCGTTGCTGCTGGAACTGGTCGGCCTGGCCGACCACGCCCAGCAGCGCCCGACCGAGCTGTCCGGCGGCCAACAGCAGCGGGTGGCGATCGCCCGCGCGCTGGCCGCCTCGCCCCGGCTCCTGCTCGCCGACGAGCCCACCGGGCAACTGGACGCCGAGACGGGCCTGTCGGTGATGGCACTGCTGCGTGGGGTCGCGGAGTCCGAAGGCGTCACCGTGCTGGTGTCGACCCACGACGCGGTGATGATGGCCCTGGCCGACCGGGTCATCCGCATCCAGGACGGGCACCTCGACGACCAGGCGACCGGGCAACCGTCCACGTCCGCACCGAACGCCGGGTGACGCGACGATGCTGAGGCTGGTCAGCCGGCGCGCCCGCGCGCAGTGGCCGCTGCTGGCAGCCCTCCTCGGGGTCGTCACGATCGGCGCCACCCTGCTCGGCACCTGCACCCTCCTGATCACCCGCACCGCCGAGCGGGCGCTGGAGGTCGCCATGGCCCGCGCCGCCCCCGCCGCCGTCGACGCGACCGTCTACACCGGCGCCGTCGAGGGTCCGGACGTGCCGGCCGTGGCCGCCGACACCCGCAGCGTGGTGACCTCCGCGCTCGCACCGCTACCGGTGACGACGACCGCACGGGCGTCCACGGTGCTGCGGGCCCTGCCGCCCGCGCTCGCCCCGGGCACCTCCGTCGGAGCCCAGGCGTACCTGTCGGGGTTGGACGACCTGCCGGCCCGCGCCGAACTGGTCACCGGACGCTGGCCACAGCACCCCGGCGACGCGGTGCTGCTGGAGTCCACGGCCCAACTGCTCGACCTCATCCCCGGTAGCCGGGTGCACCTCGGTGCCGAGTTGGCCCACCCGCCCGTCCCGGCCATCGACGTGACAGTCGTCGGGGTCGTACGCCCGCTGCCGGGGCGCGGCTGGGACCGTGACCCCCTCGCCGCGGCCGGCTCCGCCACCGGCTATCGGGACGGCCGTTTCCTCCAGCCGGTAAACGCCTACGGCCCCTTCCTGATGGACCTCGCCGACCTGCTCACCACCGGCGCCACCGTCGACCGGATGGAGATCACCGCTCATCCGGACCTGTCCCACACGAACCGCCGCGACCTGGAGACCGTGGCCGGGGGCGTCCGCGAGGCCGACCGACGGCTGGCCGGCACCCTCGGCGACCGGGTCACGCTCGCACGTGTCGCCTCCGACCTGCCGCTGACCCTGCGGGCCGCCGACGACCAGCGGCACGTCACCGCAGCCGTCGTGCTCGCCATCGCCGTCCTCGGCGGTTTCCTGGCCGCGACGGCACTCGTCCTCGCCGGCCGGCTGACGGCGGGCATACGGGCCGACGAGACCGCCCTGCGGTCCGCCGTGGGCACCAGCGGTCGCCAACTCGCCGCCACCGCGACACTCGAGGCCGGGCTCCTCGCCGCCGTCGCTGCCGCGCTGGCGATACCGGCCTCGTCGGCTCTGCACGCCGGCCTGACCCACCTGCCGCCGCTGGACCACGCCGGCCTCACCGTCCGGCCGGCCATCGTCGGCGTCCAGGTCCTCGCGGTCGTCGGCGGCGCGCTGGTGCTCGCCGCCGTGCTCACCGTCCTGGCGATCCGGGCCGTCCCGACGGCAGGCGACCGGGGCACCCGCCGCGAACTGCTGGCCCGGTCGGGCGCAGACCTGATGCTCACGGTGTTCGCCGCCATCGGATGGTGGCAGCTGTACGCGCAGCCCAGCGCCGCCAGTCCACGCGCCGACGCGGTCCGGGTGCTCGCGCCGGCGCTGCTGCTCACCGCAGGTGCCGCCCTGGCGCTCCGGGTGGTACTGCCCGCACTGCGCGGCGTCGACCGGCTGGCGTACCGCGCCCGCGGGCTGGCGCTGCCGCTGGCGGTCGCCGAGGCCGCCCGCCGGCCCCAGGCGGTCGCCGCCGGGCTGCTCGTCGGGCTGGCCTGCGCTGCCGCGACCTTCGGCCTCGCCTTCGACACGACGTGGCACCAGTCGCAGCGCGACCAGGCCGCGCTCTCCGTCGGCACCGATCTCGCACTCACCCTCGGTACCGCGCCGGCGGCCGGAGACGGCGGGCTGGTCAGCGCGGCCACCGCGGGGGCGGTGAGTCCGGCCCTCGACCGTGGCACGACCGTCGGTCAGTGGCTCGGCACCGACGGCGAGGCGCCGCGCCTGGTCGCCGTCGACACCACCCGCGCCGAGGCACTGCTGCGCGGGCGGGTGGACGGCGACCGGGGATGGGCGGACGTCGCCGCCACGCTGGCGCCACGTACCCGGGTCACCGGCATCGCCGCTGCGGCCGGGGCGTCACTCGTCCTGAGCGGTACGGCGGTCGGTGACGTCCCGCTCGCCGTGACGCCCCGGGTGCTGTTGCAGGACGCGACAGGCCTCCGCACGTCCTGCACCGGTCCCGTCGTACCGCTGGACGGTCGGGAGGTTCGACTGCCCGCCTGCGCGACGGCTGACGGGTTACGCCTCGTCGCGGTCGCCCTGCCGGTCACCGCCGACACGGTCGGCGAACCCGTAGCCGTAGCCGTCACGCTCACCGTGCCCGCACCCGGCTCGACGGAGAGGACCACCGACGCATCACCCTGGACCGCCACGTCCGCGCCGCCGATCCCGAGCAAGGTGGGCAACCCGAGCGTCACGCTCTCCAGCACGCCCACGGGAACCGCGCTGCGGATGGCCGCGACCGTCGAGCTCGGGGGCGCCGAGGACGCCGCCCGAACCCTCGTCGCCAGCGCCTTCACGGACCCCGGCCCGGTGCCCGTCGCCGTCTCCGCCCGCTTCGCCGACGAGGTCGGCGCCGACAACGGCAGCCAGCTCAGCGTCATGGTCGGCATCACGCCCGTCCCGATCGTCGTCACCGAGGTCGTGCCGACCGTGCCGTCCGCTCCCGGCGCCGTCGCCGTCCTGGCCGACCTGGACACGCTGTCCCGCGCACGTGTCGTCGTCGGCGATCTGGCGTTCCCGGTCGACGCCTGGTGGGTCGGCAACCCCGCCGGCCCCGACGCCGCCGAGCGGACCGCCGCCCTGCACCTGGGCACCGTCGCGACCCGCGAGGCGGAGACCGCCCGCCTCACCGGCGGCCCGCTGCGGGCCGGGCTGCCGGGCGCGCTCCGGCTCATCGTCCCGGCCGCGGCTCTGCTGCTGCTCGCCGGAGTCGTCCTGCACGTCACCTGCGATCTGCAGGCCCGCGCCGTCGAGGTGGCTCGGCTGCGCGGCCTGGGGATGTCCCGGCGCGGCATCCGGACCGTGCTGCTCGGCCAGCATGCCGGCGTACTGCTGCCCCTGCTCGCGGCGGGCACGGTCGTCGGCGCGCTCGCCACCCGCGTTGTCGCTCCCCTGCTCGTCCGCTCCGACACCGGCGCCGCACCCGTCCCGGTCGCCCAGTCACACTGGCCGTGGTCGGCCGAGGCCGCACTGCTCGCCGTGCTGCTGGCCGGATGTCTGCTGGCGGTCGCGGTCGTGGTCACCGTCCAGGTCCGCCGGGCGGACGCCGCGCACCTGCGGGTGGCGCCGTGAACCGGCGGCTGACCCGCCGGTGGCTCGCGCCGCACTGGCCCAGCATCCGTGGCCGTGGCCGGGCCGACGCCGGACCGCTGCTGCTCACCGCCGCCGTCATCGCGGCCGTCGCGCTGCTCGCCGGGGCGGTGCCGGTGCTGCTCCGCACCGCCGCCGACGAGGCCGTCCGGGACACGGTCCGCCGCGCCGGCCAGGACTCGAACGTCCTCGCACACGCCGCCTGGGAACGCGACGACGGCCCGACCGGCGGTCGGGTCCGGACTGCGGGCCTCGCCGAGGACGTCGACAATTTCCGGGTACGGGCGAAACGGGCGCTCGGGCCCGACCTCGACGCGGCACTGCTGCCGCCCATCGCCGTCGTCAGCGGTCCGATCCTCAACGTCACCGAGGGCAACGCGCCGCGTACCTTCCAGTTCACCTACCTGGCCGGTGACGCCGACGGCCCGGACGTGACCTGGGTCGCCGGGAGCGCGCCCGGCCCCGCCGTCCCTGGCGAGTTCGTCGAAGCCCCCTACAACGGACCGCCCTGGCCGGTGCAGGTCGGCCTCTCCGAAGTGGACGCCGCCGCGCTCGACCTCGGCCCCGGTGATCGGATCCCGCTCAAGGACGGCCGCGGTCGCGGGAAGGACGTCCGGATCAGCGGAATCTACCGACCCGCGGACAGCGCCGACCCCGCCTGGCTGCTCGCCCCGGCGCTCCTGCGTCCCGTGCCCGGCATCGACGGCATGGGGATTACCCGGTTCGCCGGCCTGTTGTCGCGCGAGTCGTTGCCGGACGCCCGACTCGCCGTCGACCAGGACCAACTGCGGCGCACCGTCCAGTTCACGCCCGAACCCGACGCGCTCACCTGGGACACCACCGCGACGCTCGCCAGCCGGGTGGTCGAACTCAAGGCGACCTCCGGCTCGTCGGGCGCCCGTGACGACTCCCTCAAGTGGGAGTCCCAGCTCGACACCGCCCTGCGCGACGCCCGTGGGCGGATCAGCGCCGCCTGGGCACAGGCCGCCGTCCTGCTCACCGGCGTGCTGACCGCCACGGTACTGCTCCTGCTGCTCGCCGCCGCCCTGCTGGTCGCCCGCCGTGGCCCGGCGCTGAGCGTCGCCCGACAGCGTGGGGCGGCGTTACCCGACCTCGGTGCGGAACTGGCCATGGAGTCCACCGCGGTCTCCCTGTCCGCCGCCGCGGTCGGGCTCGCGCTCGCCCGTGTGGCGGCACCGGACGTCTCCTGGCCCTGGGCTGTTCCCGTGGTCCTGGCCGGGGCCGTGGCCGCGCCGGCGTTCGGCATCCTCGCCGCCGGCCGCGCCAGCCGGGACCGGCGTCAACCCGCCAACCCGGCCGCTCGGCGCTGGGTCCGGGCCACCGGCGAGCTGCGCCGCTTCGCCGTGGAGGCCGCGGTCCTGATCGCCGCAGTCGCCGCCTTCGTCACGCTGCACCAGGGCGGTCTCCTGCCTGTCGCCTCCGGCAGCAGCGGCACCGGCGAGCTGACGGGCGACCTCATCCTGCCGATCAGCGCCCTCTCCCTGGGCGTGCTCGTCGGCGCGCTCGTCCTGCTTCGCCTGCTGCCCGTCGGGGCACGGTTGGCGCTTCGACGGGCCCTGCGCTCGCGCCGCCCGCTGGCCGTGTTCGGTGCCGCTCGGGCGACCACCACGGCCGGTCGCGCGCTGCCGCTGCTGGTGCTGGTGAGTGCCACGGCGCTCGCGTCGTTCGCGCTCATCCTCGGGTCCACGGTCAGCCGGGGCCTGGCCGACGGCGCGTGGAGCACCGTCGGTGCGGACGCCCGCCTCGACGTCGGCGCCGAAGCCGAGGCCGCCACGGCCGGCGTCGCCGAACGCGTCGCCGCCGCACCGGGGGTGGAGCAGGTGGTCGTCGCGCAGGTGACCGACTCGGCGCACGTCTTCGCCGAGTCGACGCTGTTCACCCCACGCCTGGTAGTCGTGGATGCCGACGCGTTCCAGCGTCTGCTGGCCAGCACCCCGCTGCCGGACGCGCCGGCACTGGCCCGGCTCACGGTGCCCGGTCCTGGCGGCGGTGACGTCCCGGCGCTGGTCCGGTCGGGCAACGGCGACCTGCGGACCGGGATGCGGTTGCAGCTGTCCCGGGACGACGCCCCGGCGATCCGTCTCACCGCCGTCGGTACCGCGCCGTCCGTCGACGGTGCCGGTGACGTCGTCATCGTGGACGCCGGGGCCCTCGCCGCCGCCGGGCTGCCCGCCGTCCCGAACACCGTCTGGGTGACCGGCCCCGGTGCGGCGCGGGCGTTGTCGGCAAGCGGCGTGACCGCCGACGTCGTGCTGCGCGCGGACGCCCTCCGGGCGCAGCGGGTCGCGCCGCTGACCGCGGGGCTGCTAAGGCTGGCGTGGACGGCCGCCGCGGTGCTGCTGGCGCTGGGGCTGCTCGGCCTCGCGCTCGCCGCCGCCGCGAGCGCGTCGGAGCGGTGGCAGACCCTGACCCGGCTGCGGACCCTCGGCCTGCGGCCACGCGACGCCCGTTGGGTGGCGGCTGGTGAAGTGTTGCCGCCGGCGGTGGTCGCCGCGGTCTGCGGACCGCTCCTCGGGGTCCTGCTCACACGCCTGACGATCGGCCCGCTCGACCTGCGGCTGATCACCGGTCAGGCCGCCGACCCGGCGGCGGTCCTGCCGTGGTGGCTGCTCGGCCTGGTGAGCGTGGCGTTGCTGGCGGCGGCCGCCCTGATCGTGCCTGTCGAGTCGGCGCTGCGGCGGCGCGACCGGCTGAGCGAGGTGCTCCGCGCCGGCGAGTAGGTGGGCGGAATCGTCGAGGCCCGTTACCGGACATCCGGTAACGGGCCTCGACGATTCGCTTCTACACCTGGTGGGCGATACTGGGTTTGAACCAGTGACCTCTTCCGTGTCAAGGAAGCGCGCTCCCACTGCGCCAATCGCCCGTGCTCTTTATTGCCGAGGTGGGGACGGGATTTGAACCCGCGTACACGGCTTTGCAGGCCGTTGCCTCGCCTCTCGGCCACCCCACCGAGGTTGCCCCCGTCATGCGTGGCGGCAGCTCCGAGCGGACGACGGGATTCGAACCCGCGACCCTCACCTTGGCAAGGTGATGCGCTACCAGCTGCGCTACGTCCGCACGTCCCCGGCTTTCCCGGGTGACGGATGAGAACTTTAGCCGAGCTGGCGATCGACTGCCAACTCGGGGTCCGTGTCGGCGCGTCCCATCCGCCCGGCCTGGCACCGGGCGGGCATTCCGAGACGGCGCAGAAGCCACCGACCGGGAGGTCAGGGACACCGGGCGCGGGCTTCCTAGTAAGCTGGCCCGATTTCTCAATTGACTTTCGCTCGTCACACTCCGGCATCATCCAGCGGTCGATATCGATGCATGTGAGGCACCCTCCGCCAGGGGTCGACGCGCCTGGAGAGCGAGCCGCCGACCTCGACGAATGCCGCTAGGCAAACGAGCCATGACACCCCCCGGAATTGTCCAACTTCCGACTCTTGCCCCACGAATCGGACGGTGGCGGTAACTGTTCGTGTTCGGGTGGATGGGCTACGGTAACGGTCGTGACGAGACGTGCGGCCGAGATCCGCCTGGATGCCCTGCTGCGCACGGCCTGCGACGTGATCGTGGAACGTGGTCTGGCCAACACCCGGACGGCCGACGTGGCACAGGCCGCCGGGGTGAGCCAGGCACTTGTGTTCTACCACTTCGCCACGAAAGAGCGGTTGCTCGCGCAGGCCTTCGCGTACGCCGTCGAGCAGGACCTGGCCCGCCTGGACGCGGTCATCCGCTCCTCCGCCCCGCCGCTGACGAAGCTCCGCCGGATTCTCAAGCTCTACACGCCGGCCGGGCGGGCGACCTCCTGGTCGATGTGGATCGACGGGTGGTCCGAGTCGCTGCGTACCCCCGAGTTGGAGAAGGTGTCCCGCCGGCTCGACCTGCGCTGGCGGCAGGACCTCGCCGCCGTGATCTCCGCCGGGGTCGCCGACGGCACCTTCCAGTGCGCCGACCCGGACGGGGCCGCCTGGCGGATCAGCGCCGTCATGGACGGCCTCGCCGTGCAGCTCGCGGTGCACGAGCGGGTCATCTCCCGCCGGCAGTTCGGGGAATGGGTACGCCTGGTCACGGCTCGGGAGCTGGGCTTGGCTCCGGCCGACCTGGACTGAGCGACGGCCGCCGCCGACGCCGGACGCCCAGCCAGGGCAAAACGGCTCGAATCAGCGCGCCGAAGTGAACAATCGACGGCATGGATCTGCTCGACGCGTACCGCCGGAGCCTGGCCGAGTTCGTCGACCGGGTGGACCAGATCGGGCCCGACCAGTGGTCCGAGGAGACACCCTGCCCGGACTGGGACGTGCGCACCCTGGTCAACCACGTGGTCGGCGAGGACCGGTGGAGCGTCCCCCTGCTCGCCGGCCGCACCCTCGACGAGGTCGGCGACCGCTTCGACGGTGACGTGCTCGGTGCCGACCCGATCACGACGGCGCGGGAGGCCGCCGCGCAGGCCGAGATCGCCGTCACCCATCCCGGCACGATCGACCGCACCGTGCACCTGTCGGCCGGTCCGACTCCGGCCGCCGAGTACGTCCAGCAGCTCCTCGCCGAACACCTGGTGCACGGCTGGGACCTGGCGGTGGCGATCGGCGCCGACCCACGGATGGACCCGGACGCGGTGCACGTGTGCGCCCGGTGGTTCTCCGGGCGGGTCGACGACTACCGGCGCGACAAGCTGGTTCGTGACACCACGCCGGTGCCCGCCGACGCCGACGAGCAGGATCATCTGTTGGCCGCCTTCGGCCGCGACCCGGACTGGGCACCGGGCGACTGAGCCGTCACCGCCGGGGCCGCGTGTTGGCCAGTGCCCGATCGCCGCCGTAGTGGGCGAGCACCCGGTGGTCCATCACCCGTCGCCACAGTGGCGGGAGCAGCGCCACGACCACCATCGTCGCGTACCCGGCGGGCAACTGCGGTGAGCTGTCGAAGCTGCGCAACGTCTGGTAGCGGCGCAACGGGTTCGCGTGATGGTCGCTGTGCCGCTGGAGCTGGAAGAGGAAGACGTTGGTGACCGTGCGGTCGCTGTTCCAGCTGTGCCGGGCGTCGACCTTCTCGTAGCGCCCGGCCGTGCTGCGCTGCCGGGCCAGCCCGTAGTGCTCCAGGTAGTTGACGACCTCCAGCAGGGAGAAGCCGACCACCGCCTGCAGGACAAGGAACGGCAGCACCGCAGGGCCGAAGAGCACGGCCAGCGCCGCGTACAGCGCCACGGTCATCGCCCAGGCGTTGAGCACGTCGTTGCGGTACGTCCAGGGGGACCGACCCCGGACGCGGAACCGACCGGTCTCCAGCCGCCAGGCCGATCGCAGGCTGCCGAGGACGGTACGCGGCCAGAACGCCCAGAAGCTCTCCCCCAGCCGCGAACTGGCCGGATCCTCCGGCGTGGCGACCCGTACGTGGTGACCGCGGTTGTGCTCGACGTGGAAGTGCCCGTAGGCGGCCGGCGCCAGGGCCACCTTGGACAGCCACCGCTCGACCCGCTCGCGCTTGTGGCCCAGCTCGTGGGCGGTGTTGATGGCGATGCCGTTGACCACTCCCACGGTGGCGACCAGGCCGGCCGCGCCCGCGACGGAGAGACCGTCACGGGTCCACACGGCGCAGCACACCACCAGGGCCGCGTACTGCGCCGGCAGATAGAGATAGGTCAGCCAGCGGTAGTAACCGTCGGCGGCCAGCCGGGGCACCACCTCCTCGGGAGGGTTGCGCCGGTCGTCGCCGAGCAGCAGGTCGATCACCGGGATCAGGCCGAAGACGACGACGGGGGTGAGCCACCACGCCCAGGCGCCGGCGCCGGTCCGCCACAGCGCGAGGCCGACGAAGGGCAGCGCCGGCACCAGCAGCGCCAGCGGCCAGAGGGGTTTGCGAGCATCCCGCCAGACAACGGCCTCGGTCGGATCGGCATCGACAGCCATGGCGGACCTCCGGGTCTCGCGTCCTGGCATCGACAGTGACAGCCGTCATGCTCTTTTACAAGAGGGCAGCTTTTGTAAAGTCGACTTATCTCGATCAAACGGCGCGTCGGCGGTCGTGGACCTTGCCGTGTCTTCGAGCGGCTGATATCCACAGATGCACATGCGTTACCGCGCACGCGAGGGTCGGCAGCCGCCGGCCATCCCGCTCCCACGAGGAGGTTCCGTGCCACAACCGCAGTGGTCACCCCCGATGAGCCGGCGTCGACGCCGGCTCATCGCCGTCCTGGCGACGACGGCGACAGTCGCCGCGCTGCTGCCCACCGGCACGAGCAACGCCGCACCCGCCGCGTCCACCGAGCGCTCGTCCGGGCCGTTCGCCGAGGGGCACCAGCCCGCCGACCTCGACAACCGCATCGGTACGGCGGCACCCGACGCCCGCCAGCGTGGCCTGGCCCGCGCCGCCGACCCCGACGTGCGGTGGAACCGGCTCGGCACGCCGCAGGCGCTCGGCCCCGGTCGTACCCCGCTCGCCACCGGTCTGCCGTCCGACCCGGAGGCCGCCGCGCGCGCCTACCTAACCGCCAACCGCGACCTGTACGGCATGGACGCCGCGACGGTCGCCGGCCTGGACCGGGTGCTCGTCAGGCCGATCGGCAGCGGCGCGGTGGTGACCCTGCGGCAGCGCTTCGGCGACCTGCCGGCCGGGCCTGACGGCCTGGTCACCATCGCGGTCCAGGGAGGCTCGGTGCTCGCCGTCAACTCCTCGCTGGCCCGCGACACCAGCGTGCCCACGCCGGCCACCCGTACGGCCGAGCAGGCGTACGCGGACGCGCTCGCCGACGCCGGGCTGAGCCCGTCGACGGTGGCCAGCCACACCGTGCGGGCCGTGGCCGTACCCACCCCGCTGGACGGGCCCCGGGCCGCCTACGAGGTGACCATGATCGGCGCGGACGCCGACCACCCGGCGGCGTTCACCAGCTACGTGGACGGCAGCACGGGCAAGGTGCTGGTCCGCGAGGACCTCGTCGACTTCGACTCGGACAACCCGAGCTGGGCGGTCTTCCCGGCCACCCCACCCCGGGACCTCGCCGCCGGCCAGGACCCCCGGGTGCGCTGGTGCGGCGACCCGGCACCCGACTGCCAGGCCGCCTTCCGTGACCCGGCCACCGGGCAGCCCTGGGACGTCGACGCGGCCACCGGCACGCCCACCTTCACCTCACGCGGCAACTCGGCCAACACGGTGCTCTCGTGGGGCAACAACACCCCGGTCGTCCCGGCCACGCCCAGCGCGGAACGCCGCTACGAGTACCCGTTCACCGACCAGTGGCACCAGGCCAGGTGCAACCCGGAGGTGTTCACGTCCGCGCAGCGCAACGACGCGGACGCGGCGATCGCCAACCTCTTCGTCATGCACAACCGCATGCACGACTGGGCGTACCAACTGGGCTTCACCGAGTCGGCGTGGAACCTCCAGGCGGTCAACCTCACCCCGTCCGGGTTGGGCGGTGACGCCGAGCAGGGCCGCGCCCAGCAGGGCGCGCTGACCGGCAACCGGAACAACGCCAACCAGGGCACCCCGCGCGACGGGCTACCGCCGACCACCAACATGTACCTGTGGCAGCCGCAGGCCGGCGGGCCGTACCCGCCGTGCGTGGACGGCGACTACGACATGACGGTGATCGGCCACGAGTACACCCACGCGATCACCAACCGGATGATCGCCGGCCCGGACGCCGGAATCAGCGGCCACCAGGGCGGGTCGATGGGCGAGTCGTGGGGCGACCTGATGGCCGCCGAGTACCTCTACCAGAACGGGCTGCGGGCCCCCGGCGAGACGCCGTTCGTCACCGGCGGCTACGTCACCGGCAACCTGGTCAGCGGCATCCGCAACTACGACCTGAGCCGCAGTCCGTTGAACTACTCCGACATCGGCTACAACACGGCCGGTCCGGCCGTGCACGCCGACGGCGAGATCTGGGGCGCCACCAACTATCGGGTACGCGCCGCGCTGGTCAAGCGGTACGGCCTGGGCACCCCGCAGCGGCAGCGGGAGTGCGCGCAGGGCACGGTGCCCGCCGACAGGTGCCCGGGCAACCGGCGCTGGTCGCAACTGGTCTTCGACTCGTTCCTGCTCCAGGCCGCCAGCCAGGTCAGCATGCTCGACATGCGGGACAACATGCTCACCGCCGACCTGCTGCGCTTCGGGGGCGCCAACCAGGACCTGATCTGGGCCGAGTTCGCCCGCTCCGGGATGGGCCGGGACGCCGTCACCAACGGCGCCGCGGACACCGACCCGACCCCGAGCTTCGCCTCCCCGCGGGGCGGCAACGCGACGCTCACCCTGCGCCCGCGCGGAGACAGCGCCGACGCGCCGATCCGGGTGTACGTCGGGGCGTACGAGGCACGGGCCGTACCGATCGCGGACACCGACCCGGCGACGCCGATCCCGGACACGGTGGAGATGGTCGCCGGCACGTACGACCTGCTGGCCGTCGCGCCCGGCTTCGGGCACCAGCGGCTCAGCGGCGTCGCCGACGCCGACCGGACCGGCTTCGTGGACCTGCGGTTGAGCCGCAACCTCGCGTCCACGGCCTCCGGTGCCACGATCAGCGGCGACGGGGTCAACCTGGACCGGGTGGCCGACGACACCGAGGCGACGAACTGGGCCTCGCTGGACGGGGTGGCCGGCCGGCAGCTCACGGTGGCGCTGGCCGGTGACGCCCCGCAGGTGGTCAAGCGCGTGAACGTCAGCGCGATGTTGCGACCCGCGATCGTCGGGGACGCCGACACCGGCAGTCAGAACGCGCTCACCGCGCTGCGCTCGTTCGCGGTGTCCGCCTGCGACGCGACCACCACGGACTGCGCCGATCCGGCGCGCTGGCGGCGCATCTACACCAGCGCGGCCGACGCGTTCCCCGGCGGGGCGTACCGGGCGTACAGCCGCGACATCAACCTCCGGACGTTCGCGGTGCCCGCCACCCCCGCCACCCACCTGCGGCTGGAGGTGCTGGCCAGCCAGTGCACCGGCGGCCCGCAGTACGCCGGTGAGCAGGACGACGACCCGGCCACGACGACGGACTGCGCCACGGCCAGCCCGGCCCGGACGCAGGTCAGGATCGCCGAGTTCCAGGCGTTCACGAAGTGACACCGTCGGGGCCGGCGGGAGACCGCCGGCCCCGGCAACCCTCCGGTCAGCGGCGTGCCGGGTGCCAGCGACCGGTCGACGCGGGCCGCTCCCACAGCCGGTCCACCGGCGGGTCCTCGGCCTCGTTCTTCGCGGCTCTGGTCAGGTGACGCAGTCGCAGCAGCAGGCCCACCCCGAGCGAGAGCAGCAACCCGCCGAGCAGGAACGCCGCCTGCACCACGCCGAACCCGCCGGTCTGCGAGACCGGACGGCCAGCCGGCGGCGGCGCCGCGTCGACCGGCTGGTCCGCGATCGTTTCGTCCGCCGGGGTGCTCTCTTCCTGCGCCGGTTCGCTCGGCGGATCGCTCGGCTTCGCCGGAGTCGGGCTCGGCGTCGGCGTACGGGATGTGGTGGCACCCGCCCCCACCACCGAGCGGGTGGCGGTCTGTCGGGCCAGCAGGCGCAGGTTGGCGTCGTACGCCTCGGCGGCGAGGGTGACCCGCCCCTCGGTGACGTCCTCGTCGAAGGCCACCCGGTAGCGGGCGGTCACCGTACGGCCCGGGCAGAGGGTGCCGGGGTCGAGTTGCCGGTCGGTCAACCGGGCCACGTCACCCTCGGTCCGGACCTCCACGGGGAAGTCGCCGTTCTCCTCCACCCGGTCCATCTTCACCTGGTCGAGCCGGATGCCCTGCACCCGGAGCACCATCGACCAGCGCACCTTCGCGCATCCGCCACGCCGGTCGGTCTGCGAGACCACCGCGGAGATCGTGCGCACCTGCTCGCCGGCCGTGAACCGGGCCGGCAGGCCGCCCATCTCGGTGGCGAACGCCGCCTGCGCCGGTGCCGCCAGGGTCAGCGTCACCCCGGCAACGCCGGCAACCAACGCCCCGAGCCGCAGCGCGTACCGCCACACCATCACCACCACCGCCGCCTCCGTTCGGTCGTCTCCACCTCGCAACGCTAGGAGCGGGACACCGCCGCCGACAGACGGGTGTGTTCGCACCGGACGGCAAGCAGAGGGCGTGTTTTCACCGACAGTGGTGAACCGGTGACCACTCCCCCGCGACACGCCGGGCGTCGGGTCGCTGGAACAATCGGGCAGGTGTCCGAGCTCTCCAGCACGTTCGTCCGGCTGCACGCCCGGCTGGCCCCGGTTCCCTTCGTCCCCGAGGTGCGCCTGCACCAGGCGGACGAGCCGATCGGGCTCTGGGAGCTGACCGAGGGCCAGTTCTCCAGCGACCGGCCGCCGCCGTTCTGGGCCTTCGCCTGGGCCGGCGGTCAGGCGCTCGCCCGCTACGTCACCGACCACCCGGAGCTGGTCACCGGCCGGCGGGTGCTCGACCTCGCCTCCGGCTCCGGCCTGGTGGCCATCGCCGCCGCCCGGGCCGGCGCGGCGTCCGTGCGGGCGGTCGAGGTCGACGAACTGGCCGTCGCGGCCGTCGCGCTCAATGCCGAGGCCAACGGGGTACGCGTCGACGCCGAGTTCGGCGACATCCTCGACGGCGACGCGGGCGACGCCGAGGTGGTGCTCGCCGGGGACGTCTTCTACAGCGACGCGATGGCACGACGGGTGCTGCGGTTCCTGCTGCGCGCCACCCGGGCCGGAGCGCGGGCGCTGGTCGGTGATCCCGGCCGGGCGTTCCTGCCCCGGGAGCGTTTCGACGAGCTGGCCAGTTACGACGTGCCGGTGCCGGAGGCTCTGGAGAGCGTCCGGGTGAAGCGCACCACCGTCTGGCAGCTGCGCCCCGGCCTGCCAGGAGCCGCCGGCTAGCGTGTCGGCGTGCTCTTCTCCGGCTGGACGTCCGCGGTCGAGGCACCCTGGCCGGACGTCGCCGAGGTGACCGACCACGTCGGCGTACGCCACCTCGTCGTCACCCGGCACGCGCTGGTCCGCCAGGTCCTCGCCGATCCGGAGCGTTACCGGCCGGACAACGCCCTGGACGCGGTGACCCCGATGCCGGTGACCGCGCTGCGGGTGCTCGCCGGGCACCGGTTCCGGCTGCCGCCGACCCTGGCGAACAACTCCACCGCCAGCCACCCGCAGATCCGGGCCATCGTCGCGGAGGCACTGCACCCGACGCGAGTGGCCGCGCAGCGCCCGTGGCTGACGGCGCTGGTCCGGGAACGGGTGACCCGGCTGCGCGCCACGCTCGATGCCGGCGCACCTGTCGACCTGTACGCGGGCCTCGCCGCCGACCTGCCCCTGCTGGTGCTGGCCCGGCTGGTCGACCTGCCGGACGCCCCGGTCGGCGCGGTGAAGGAGTTCGCCCGGGCGGCGCTGGAGCTGTTCTGGGCACCCCTGGACGCCGACCGGCAGGTGGCGCTCGCCGCCGAGGTGGGCCGCTTCCACCGCGTACTCCGGGAGTTCGCGACCACCGGCGGCGGCCTGGCCGCCGAGTTGCGCGCGGCCGGGCACCCTCCCGACGTGGTGGTCGGCGCGCTCTTCTTCCTGCTGGTCGCCGGCCAGGAGACCACCTCGCAGTTCCTCACCCTGCTGCTGCACCGGCTGGCCGGCGAACCCGCGGTACGCGCAGGGCTGCGCTCCGGCGACGTCACGGTGACCGACGTCGTGGAGGAGGGTCTCCGCCTCGAACCGCCGATCGTCACCTGGCGGCGCGTGGCGGCGGCCGACGGCACACTCGGCGACACGGCCGTGCCGGCGGGCACCAGCATCGTGCTGTGGCTGGCTCGTGCCGGCCGGGACCCGGCGGTCGTCAGCTCGCCGGACGAGTTCCTTCCGGGGCAGCGTGGATCGCGGCGGCACCTGGCGTTCGGGGCGGGGGCGCACCGCTGCGTCGGTGACGTGCTGGCCCGGATGGAGGCCGCCGTCGTGGTGGCCGAGGCGACGTCACTGCTCGACGGGGTGACGGTGGTCCGTCCGCCCTGGTGCCCGGACAACCTCACCTTCCGGATGCCGGACGCCTTCGTGGTGCGACGACCGGCAGGCTCACCGGGCTGACCGGATCCTGACATTCGCCCGGTATGTTTCCGGGCGTGTCCGCCACCCCCACCCGTCGGATCATCGCCGCCACAACGCTTGTGGCCCTGCTGACGCTGAGTGCCTGCGCAGCCGGACCCGCGTTCCACGCCCGGCAGATCGCGGCCCAGCCGACCCCGTCCACGCCGGCGCCCACCCCGTCGGCGTCACCGTCCCCGACGCCTCGGCCGACGCCCGGGAGCCTGGACTGGTACGTGTCCCAAGTGCCGACCTTTCCCGAGGCGCCGCCACCGCAACCCGTACCGCTGCCGGCGACCGGCCCGATCCCGTTCTGGTACCGCCTGCCGATCGACCAGAAGGTCGCCTTCATCACCATCGACGACGGTGGATTGGCCCGCCCGCCCGCGGTGCCCGACTTCATCTGGCGCGCGCGCATCCCCGTCACGATGTTCCTGAACTCCCCGGCCGCCGAGGAGTACGGCGACTACTTCCGCCAGATCCAGGCGTCCGGTGGGATCGTCGAGAACCACACCATCCGGCACACCTCGCTGGCCGGCCGCTCGTACGACTACCAGAAGCAGGAGATCTGCGGGTCGGCGGACAAGCTGGAGACGCTGTTCGGCAAGCGGCCGACCCTGTTCCGCCCACCGTTCGGCGAGTACGACAGCACCACGCTCGAAGCCGCGCGGGACTGCGGCGCGAAGGCGGTCCTGCACTGGTCCGAGACGGTGCACGAGGGCAAGGTGCGCTACCAGACCCCGGAGAAGGTGATCCGACCCGGCGACGTGCTGCTGATGCACTTCCGGCCGGCGCTGATGGACGACCTCCTCGCCGCGTTGAAGGCCATCCACCGGGCCGGGCTCACCCCGGCGCTGCTACAGGACTACATCCGCTGACCGGATGACCTGACGAAAGTCAGTGCTGGTCGGTGCCGTTCGGGCGCGGTGGGCCGAGGCGGCGGACGCCTAGCGTCAACGCATGATCACTTTACGTGGGTTGACGAAACGGTTCGGGGCGACCGTCGCGGTCGACGCCCTGACCGTCGACATCGCACCCGGCCGGGTCACCGGCTTCCTCGGCCCCAACGGGGCCGGCAAGTCCACCACCATGCGGATGATCCTCGGCCTGGACCGTCCCACCGCCGGACAGGCGCTCGTCGCCGGCCGGTCGTACCGGGAGCTGCGGCGACCGCTGCACGAGGTGGGCGCCCTGCTCGATGCCCGGGCCATCCACCCGACCCGGTCCGGGCGTGCCCACCTGCTGGCGATGGCCCGCAGCAACGGCATCCCCGCCCGCCGGGTCGACGAGGTGCTCGACACCGTGGGGCTCGACGGGCGTGCGGCCGCCAAACCGGGCCGTACCCTCTCCCTGGGCATGGGGCAGCGGCTCGGCATCGCCGGCGCGCTGCTCGGCGACCCGCCCGTGCTGATGTTCGACGAGCCGGTGAACGGCCTCGACCCGGACGGGGTTCGCTGGGTGCGACAGCTCATGCGCTCGCTCGCCGAGGAGGGCCGCACGATCTTCGTCTCCAGCCACCTGATGAGCGAGATGCAGCTCACCGCCGACCAGCTCGTGGTGATCGGCCGTGGACGACTGCTCGCCGACGCCCCGGTCACCGACGTCATCGCGGGCAGCGCGGTCGTCGTACGGGTCCGCAGCCCGCACCGCGAAGGGCTCGACACGCTCGCCGCCCGTCTCGCCGCGACCGGCGTGACCGTCGAGGAGGCCGGACCCGACGAGCTGAGCGTCACCGGCACCACGGTGGACCGGATCGGCGACCTGGCGTACGAGCTGGGGGTGCGGTTGCACGAGCTGAGCCCGCACGGCGCGTCACTGGAGCAGGCGTACATGGAGCTGACCGCCGAGAGCGTCGAGTACGCCGGCGGTTCGACCGGAGGTGGCACCCGATGAGCACGCAGACAATGGTGACCAGCAGTCCCACCGCCGCACCGGCCGTCAGCGCCCCGGCCGCCTTCCGGGCCACCATGGCGGCGGAGTGGACCAAGCTGGTCTCGGTGCGCAGCACCTGGTGGACGATGCTGGCCGGGCTGCTCCTGATGGCCGCGAGCGCCGGCCAGCTCGCCATCTACGCGGCCAACGACAACACCAACGACGACCCGCTCGACGACAGGGGAATCGTCACCGTCGGCAGCGTGCTGATCGATTCCGTCGAGCTGACCCAGTACGCCGTGCTGGCGCTGGGGCTGCTCGCCATCACCACCGAGTTCACCAGCGGCACCATCCGGACCACCCTGCAGTCCACGCCGGCACGCGGTCGGGTGCTCCTGGCCAAGGCCGTGGTGGCCGGCGCCGTCACCTTCGCCCTCGGCTTGCTGCTCGGCGGTGTCGGCGCCCTCGTCGCCCGCCCGGTTCTCGGCGACTGGGGCAGCGCGCCGATCACCGGCACGATCGGCGACATCGCGGCGGTGGCGACCTACCTGGCCCTGATCAGCGTCCTCGCGCTCGGCCTCGGCGCGGCACTGCGCAGCGCGGTGCTCACGATCATCGTGCTCTTCGCCACCCTGATGATCGTCCCGCTGTCGCTCCAGGAGCCGGACATCACCGTCCTGAACCGGATCGCCGACGTGTTCCCCGGCGTCGCCGGTGGACACTTCCTCGCCGGGGACACCGACCCGTACCCCAGTGGGGTCGGATTGCTGCTGCTCGCCGGGTGGGCCGGCGCCGCGCTGCTGCTCGGCCGCGCCGCCCTACGCCGTCGCGACGCCTGAAGCGGTGGGCGGGGGCTCTCGCGGCCCCCGCTCACCGCTCGACCAGCCCCGCCTCGTACGCGAGGATCGCCGCCTGCACCCGGTTGCGCACCTCCAACCGGGTGAAGATGCTGGTCAGATAGCTCTTCACGGTGCCCTCCACCAGATGCAGCCGGCGAGCGATCTCCGCGTTGGACAGACCCGCGCCGACCAGCGCCAGCACCTCGCGTTCCCGCTCGGTCAACCCGGCCGTCCGATCCCGGGCGGCGGGACGCCGCGCCAACCGCCCGGCGCCCAGCTCGATCACCCGACGTGCCACCTGCGGCGACAGGTACGCCCCGCCGTCGGCGACGGCGTGCACGCCGGCGATCAACTCACGCGGATCGCCGGCCTTGAGCAGGAAACCGCTCGCGCCGTGCCCCAGAGCCCGAGCCACGTGGTCGTCCTCACCGAAGGTGGTCAGCATGACCGTCGCCGTGGCCGGCGCCAACCGGCGGATCTCGGCCGCCGCGGCCAGGCCGTCCAGGCGGGGCATCCGGATGTCGAGCAACGCCACCCGCGGTCGGTGCGCGCGGACCAGCTCCACCGCCGCCCGCCCGTCGCCGGCCTCGGCGACCACCTCGATATCGGGATCGGTGGCGAGGATCGCCCGGACTCCGGCCCGGATCATCGCCTCGTCGTCGGCCAGGACCACCCGGACGGGCGTGGTCGGGACCGTGTCGATGTCCACTACGCGATGCGCTCCTTGCTGACCAGTCGGCCGTCGGTGAAGCAGAGCCGCCACGTCGCCTCGGCGAGGGGGAAGTTGCCGTCGGTGTAGTACTCGCAGCCCGCAGCCGACACACCGACCGGCGGGGCGAGCTGCCGGCGGGGCAGCCCGGGCAGGTCGGCGCGCGCGGTACCGGGGCGCATCTGGTCGTACGTCGACTCGTCGAGCACCGTGCCGGCCGTGGCGAACGGGTAGTAGACCAGCGACAGGGCCGACGCGAACGCCGCCGGGGCGGCGAGCGCCGTCAGCAGGCTCCTGCGCGCCCGACGGCGGGCCTCGCGCAGCCGGCGTTCGGCGTCGTCGGGGCGTTCCGGGGCGCCGTCGGGCGCAGGGCCGCCGTCGAACCCGGGTGCGGAAAGAGCCGGCAACCCCGCGCCGGAAAGCGGTTCGGCCGACAGCGGCAGCCGGGCGCGCACCGCAAACCCGCCGTCGGGGCTCGGGCCGGCCTCCAGCACACCACCGGCCAGCCGTACCCGCTCGGCGAGGGCGAGCAGGCCGCTCCCCGAGGAGGCCGGTCGGGGCAGCGGACCGGCCGGGGCCGCCGCGTTGCGCACCCGCACGTCGACCCCGTCCAGGTCGGTCGCCAGGGTCACGGCCACCGGGGCGCCCGGTGCGTACCGGGCCGCGTTGGTGAGCGCCTCCCGCACCACCTGGTGGGCAGCGGACCCGGTCATGCCGGGCAGTCGCACGGTGTCGGGCGGCGCGTCCAGCCGTACCGCCATCCCGGCCTCACGGGCCCCGGACACCAGGTCCACGACGGTCTCCCCCACCGGCCGGACACCGGCCGGGTCGCCCTCCTCACGCAGCACGCCGATGATGTCGTGCAGCCGTCCGGTGGCCGCCGCGACGCTGGCCCGCAGCTCCCCCACGGCCTCCCGGTGGGCCGGCGCAAGGTCGTCGGCCAGCTCCAACGCGGCGGCCCGCACCGCGATCAGGCTGAGATCGTGACCGAGCGAGTCGTGCATCTCCTCGGCGATGCGGGCCCGCTCCCGAAGCCGGATCCGCTCCGCGACGCCACGCCGCTCCCGCGCCACCGCCTCGACGTGGCGGCGGCCGGCGTCGGTCAGCGCCTGCTGCTGCCGCCGATACCGACCCACCAGCCACGGAAACACCCCGGCGAACAGCAGCACCGACGCCAGCAGGAACCAGGTCGCCGCCCCGGTGCCGAGCAACCCGAGGTTCAGCACCGTGCCGCCGAGGGCGATGACGCCGAACAGCATGGCCGCCGGCATCGCGGTCGCGCTGCGTCGACCGCTCAGGTAGCTGAACACCGGGATGGCGAAGACGAAGTTGCCGTCCACCAGCGAGCCGAGCACCACCAGCAGCAACCCCACCAACGGCCACCGTCGCGCCGACGCCACGGCGACCGCCAGCAGCGCCAGCGAGCCGAGCAGCAGCGCCACACCGAAACGCGGGTACGGCGGAGTCACCCGCGCGACCACGATCGGCGCGGCCACCACCGCCCAGAGCGACACGTCCAGCAGCGGACGCCGCCACCGGGACGCCCCGGGCACCGACGGCTCCAGCATCCTCACGGCGGCCAGGCTACCCACGCTCGACCTGCACGGACACCGACGAAAGTCAGGTGTTCAGCTGCTCTCCTCGGCCCAGACGCGCCAGTCGTCGAGCACCCCGTGCAACGCCGGGGTGAGCCACCCCGGCGCCGAACGCCGGAACACCCCCGGATCGATCGCGCCCGCGCCCGCCGGCACCGCGCCCAGCAGGTTCGGCACCAGGTCGGTCAGGTTCGTCCAGTGCACCAGCTCCGGCGACGCCGGCCAGGCGCCGATCACCACGCCGGCCGGTACCGCCCGACGGTCCAGCGCCTCCAGGGTCAGCGCCGTGTGGTTGAGCGTGCCCAACCCGGCACGGGCCACCACCACCGCGGGCGCGCCGAGGGACACCGCCAGGTCGGCCATCGTCCACGGCTCACCCGACGGCCGTAGGCCCATCGGCACCAGCAGACCACCGGCGCCCTCGACGAGAACCAGGTCGTGCTTGTCCGCCTCCTCGCGGACCGCGTCCACCGCCGCGTACAGCTCCAGCGGCGGCAGGTCCGCGACCCGGGCCGCGGCCAACGGGGCGAGCGGGTCCGGAAAACTCGCCAGGGTACGACCGGTCAGCGGCGCGGCCAGCCGATTGACCACGTCCACGTCACCCGGCTCACCGCCGGCCGTGCCGGTCTGGCCGGGTTTGACCACCGCCACCCGGAGGCCGGCGGCCTGCGCGGCCGCCGCGATGGCCGCCGTGACCACGGTCTTGCCCACCTCGGTGTCGGTACCGGTGACCAGCACCGGCCCCTCCCACGCCGTATCACTCATGGCGCACAATCCACGATGACGTCCAGCGCCCGCTCGAAGTCGGCCCGCGGCACCCCGGCGCTGACGGTCAGGCGCAGCCGGGAGCGGCTGTCCGGGGTCGACGGCGGCCGGAAGCAGCCCACCGCGACACCGCGGTCCCGGCAGTCGGCCGCCCAGGTCGTCGCGGCCTCCGGACCGGGCGCCGCCACCGAGATCACCGCCGCGTCCGGCGCGGAGACGGCCAGCCCGGCCGCGCGCAGTCGACCGACCGCCAGCGCCACCCGGTCGGCAACCTCGGCGCGCAGGTCGTCGCCGGCCCGGGCCAGCCGCAGCGCGGCGTGCACCCCGGCCGCCACGGCCGGCGGCAGCGCGGTGTCGAAGATGAACGTACGACCGGTCTCGACCAGGTGCCGGACGAACTCGGCCGGACCGGCGACGACGCCACCCGCCCCGCCGAGCGCCTTGGACAGGGTGGCGGTGACCACCACGTCCGGTTCGCCGGCCAGACCGGCGGCCGCCACCGCGCCCGCACCGGACGGGCCGGTCACGCCGAGCGCGTGCGCGTCGTCGACGAGCAGCAGCGCGCCGTAGCGGCGGGCGACCGCGTGCAGATCGGCCAGCGGTGCGAGGTCACCGTCGACCGAGAAGACCGACTCGGTGACCACGACCGCCGGGCGTCCCGGCGCCACGGCCAGGGCGGCCGCCACCGCCGTCACGTCGGCGTGCGCGCTGACCACCGTCTCGGCGCCCGAGATCCGGCAGCCGTCGATCAGCGACGCGTGGTTGTGCGCGTCCGAGACGAGCAGGGTCCGGGGCTGCACGAGAGCCCGCAACGCGCCGATGTTCGCCAGGTAGCCGGAGGAGAACACGAGAGCCTGGTCGGTGCCCAGCCACTGCGCCAGCTCGTCCTCCAGGGCGTGGTGCGCGTCGGTCGAGCCGCGCACCAGGCGTGACCCGGTCGCGCCCAACCCGTACGCCGAGAGTGCCGCCGTGGCCGCGGCGGTGACCTCCGGGTGGGTGGCCAGGCCGAGGTAGTCGTTGCCGGCGAGGTCGGTCATCCGGTCGTCGGCGGGACGCGGGAGCAGTCGCCGGGTCAACCCGGCCTTCGCCCTCAACTGCGCGCGACGATCGAGCGCCGCCAGCCAGTCCGCCACCGTCACCCCTTCACCGCCGTCCGCGCCGGTCACGCCGACGTCCGCCGGGCGAAATTACCACCCGCCGCCCGCGACTCGACGAATCCACTCGGTACGCGACGCGCAGCGGCGTCGAACGTCGACCCGACGACATCGGCCACCACGTACCGTCAAAAGATCGTCACTCCTGGTCGCCGTGCGGGTGACGCGCGGCCTGACCTGCGCGGTCGTCCGCCGGGCGCGGCCCGGCGTCCGTCTACGCCGCCGGCAGGTCATACCGGGTGGAGCCGGGGCCTTGTAGGGTACGAGCCATGCCAGAGATCCTCGACCAGGCCCGTACCCAGGTCCTGGGTGACGGCGTCGGCCTCGACCAGGCTGGCGTCCTCGCCGTGCTGAACCTGCCCGACGAGCACCTGCCCGCCGCCCTCCAACTCGCGCACGACGTGCGGATGCGGTGGTGCGGCCCCGAGGTCGAGGTCGAGGGCATCGTCTCGCTGAAGACCGGCGGCTGTCCGGAGGACTGCCACTTCTGCTCGCAGTCCGGTCTGTTCACCTCCCCGGTGCGCTCGGTCTGGCTGGACATCCCGTCGCTTGTCGAGGCCGCGAAGCAGACCGCGAAGACCGGGGCCACCGAGTTCTGCATCGTGGCCGCCGTGCGCGGCCCCGACGAGCGGCTGATGAAGCAGATGCGCGAAGGCGTCGCCGCCATCAAGGCCGAGGTCGACATCCAGGTCGCCGCGTCGCTGGGCATGCTTTCCCAGGAGCAGGTCGACGACCTGGTCGACATGGGTGTGCACCGCTACAACCACAACCTGGAGACCTGCCGGTCGTACTTCCCGAACGTGGTCACCACCCACTCGTGGGAGGAGCGGTGGGAGACGCTGCGCATGGTCCGCGACTCGGGCATGGAGGTGTGCTGCGGCGGCATCCTCGGCCTCGGCGAGACCGTCGAGCAGCGGGCGGAGTTCGCCGCGCAGCTCGCCGAGCTCAACCCGCACGAGGTGCCGCTGAACTTCCTCAACCCGCGCCCCGGCACCCCGCTCGGCGACCGTCCGGTGGTCGAGGGCAAGGACGCGCTGCGGGCCATCGCCGCGTTCCGGCTGGCCATGCCGCGCACCATCCTGCGGTACGCGGGCGGCCGCGAGATCACCCTCGGTGACCTGGGCACCCGCGACGGCCTGCTGGGCGGCATCAACGCGGTGATCGTCGGCAACTACCTGACCACGCTGGGTCGACCGGCGACCGCCGACCTCGACCTGCTGGACGAGCTGAAGATGCCGGTCAAGGCCCTCTCCGCCACGCTGTGACGACCATGACGACGACCTCCGACGCCGAACCGACCCGCGAGGGTCGGTCGGCCACGGCTGCCGTGCTCTGGTGCGACAGGTGCGGCGAGGCGGCGGCAGCCGGCCCCCACCCGGGCTGCGCGACGGCCCGCCAGTTGGAGCCGCCGCGCTACTGCGCGCACTGCCGGCGTCGGATGAAGGTGCAGGTGCTGCCGGTCGGCTGGTCGGCGATCTGCGTCGAGCACGGCGAGATCCGGGGCTGAGCCGATGCTGCACGGGCGGGCGGTGACCCTGCGACCGGCGACGGTCGCGGACGTGCCGGCCCTCGCGGCCATCCGGGCACAGCCGGAGGTACGCCGGTGGTGGCGCGGCGGCGACGACCTGGCCGCGTCCATCCAGGCCGACCTGAACGACGACGACCTCGCCCTGTACGCCATCGAGCACGACGGCAGGGTGATCGGCGCGATCCAGTGGCACTCCGAGCCGGACCCGGATTACCGCCACGCCAGCCTGGACGTGTTCCTCGCTCCCGAGTCACGCGGTGCAGGTCTCGGCGTCGACGCCATCCGCACCCTGGCCCGGCACCTGATCGACGAGTACGGCCACCACCGGTTCACGATTGACCCGGCGGCGGCGAACAGCGCGGCCATCCGGGCGTACGCGAAGGTGGGCTTTCGTCCGGTGGGCATCATGCGCCGCTACGAGCGGGGCGAGGATGGCCGCTGGCACGACGCCCTGCTGATGGACCTGCTCGCCGAGGACCTGTCCGGCTGAGGCGAACGGGCGTGCCCGGCACCGCACGGTGCCGGGCACGCCTCGGTTCTCCATTCTTGGAGTGACGCCTAGCGCTGGAGGGTCAGTACACCCGGCCGCCACGGCAGCCGGTTGTAGTCGCCGCCCGCACCGGGGTCCTTGCCCTGGTACAGCAACTGGAGGTTGCAGGCGTCGACGGTCTTGGTCTGGTCGGGGTTGGTACGGACCAGGTCACCGTGACTGATGTCGTTGGTCCACGTGGCGCCGCTGTTGGCCTTGCCGGCGAAGGGGTTGCTCTCGCTGGCGGCCTGCGGGGTCCACGAGCCGCCCAGGCTGGTGGCCGTGAACGACCGGAAGTAGCGTCCCTGGCTGCCGATCGCCTCCACGATCATCAGGTACTGGTTCTGGCCCTGCACCTTGTAGACCTCGACGCCCTCGAACAGGTTGTTCGTCGAGTCGGTCATGATCGTCGTGTAGGTCGAGCCGAAGCTGCCCGGGAAGTTCCCCAGCGGCATGCTCGACCGGTAGATCTTGCCGTTGTCACCGGCGAAGAACAGGTACATGTTCTGGTCGTCACCGATGAGGGTCTGGTCGATCACCCCGTACGGGGCGTCCGAGAGGGTGGCGGTCGACAGCGTCTGCGCCGAGGACCAGCCGTTGGCGTTGGTCGGGTCGCTCGACGTCTTGTAGCTGAACGAGGTCGGTCCCCACTGGTACGCCAGCACCCAGATGTTCTTCGGGGCGAAGTACAGCAGCGTGGGCGCCACCGTGCCCTGGCTCATCCCGTTCTGGCTGGCCGAGGCCATGTCGGACCAGTTTGTGAACGTGCCGAAGTTCATCGAGCTGTACTGGCCGCTGCTGTTGACGTACGACCCGTAGACCAGGTGCTGGCCGTTGTAGACCACGTTCGTGAAGTCCTTGAGCGAGAGCCAGCCGTTCTTCGGGCTCGTCAGCGCGCCGGTCGACGACCACCGGTAGGTCGACGGGAGCGCGCAGCCACCCGTCGGCGGCGGCGTGGTCGGCGGGGCCGACGTCGGCGGCGGCGTGGTCGGCGGGGCCGACGTCGGCGGCGGCGTGGTCGGCGTGGTGCCGCCGAAGTCGGTCCGCCACTGCTGGTTGGTCTGCCCGTGGCAGTCGTACAGCTGGACCTGCTGACCGTTGCCGGTGCCCCAGACGTCCAGGCAGCGGCCGGACTGCACACCTGTGATGGTGCCGTTGGAGTTGATGTTCCACTGCTGGTTCGCCCCGCTGTTGCAGTCCCAGATGATGATTCCGGTGCCGTTGGCGGTGGCCGCGCCGTTCGCGTCCAGACACTTGCTGCCGTAGACCCGCAACTGCTTGCCGGAGGTGTACGTCCACTGCTGGTTCGACTGACTGTTGCAGTCGTAGAGCTGGACGCGGGTGCCGTTGGTCTGCGTGGAGTTGGGCACGTCGATGCACCGGCCCGACTGCACTCCGACGATCCGGCCGGCACCGCCAGTCGGCGGCGGGCTCGTGGTCGGACTCACGGTCGGGCTGACCGTCGGACTGACGGTCGGGCTCACGGTCGGTCCCGAGGTCGGGGGGGCCGCGTTGAGCGCATTGAGGACGGAGGTGTAGGCGGCCTTCTTGTTGCCGTTGCCGTCGAAGAGCAGCGGGCTCTCGTTCGAGCGCCAGGAGTCGCTGTCGCGTACGCCCCAGACGGTGATGCCGATGCAGCGCGGCACGTTCAGGCACGCCTGGGTGAGCCCGGCGTACTGGGTGGTGGACGAGTTGGTGACGTCGACCTCGGTCAGCGCCACGTCCACGCCGAGCGCGGCGAAGCTGGACAGCGTGGTCTGGAAGTTGCTCGGCAGCGAGCTGCCGCCGGTGAAGTGGGTCTGCAGACCGACGCAGTCGATCGGCACGCCGCGGGACTTGAAGTCCTGGATCATGCGGTAGACGCCCTGCGTCTTGCCGTACGACCAGTTCTCGATGTTGTAGTCGTTGTAGCAGAGCTTGACCGACGGGTCGGCCGCCCGCGCGGTGCGGAACGCCACCTCGATCCAGTCGTTGCCGGTGCCCTGGAGGTTCGAGCTGCGACGGCTGCCGTCCTCGTTGAACGCCTCGTTGACCACGTCCCACGCGGCGAGCTTGCCCCGGTAGTGGCCCATCACGCCGTTGATGTGGTCGATCATCGCCTGACGCAGGCTGCTGCCGTTCAAGCTCTGCATCCACCCCGGCTGTTGCCCGTGCCAGGCCAGGGTGTGCCCACGGACCTTCAGGCCACGCTGGGTCGCCCAGTTGTAGATCTGGTCGCCGGAGGTGAAGTTGAACTGGCCCCGCTGGGGCTCCGTCGCGTCCGGCTTCATCTCGTTCTCAGCGGTGATCATGTCGAACTCACGCGCCGCGATCGTGCTGTACGTCGAGTTGCTGAGCCGGCCCGCCGCGATGGCGGTGCCGAAGTACCGGCCCGACTGCGCGGCGGCCGCGCCGAGCGTGCTCGCTGCGGCGTTCGCCGAGGGCATCATCACCGCGACGGCGGCCACGGTCACGACGCTGAAAGTGCCGGCGAGCAGCGCTCGGACGACGGGCGATCGCCGTCGCCGAGTACCGCCACGATGAACGGATGGGCTTATTGCCATCTCGGCCTCCTTGTTGGCCTGGACCCGGGCCGCCGAGGCGGGACGGCCGGACGTCTCAGTTGAATATTTAACCTAATCGATGTTCATATCACGCCTCCGGCCCGAGCGAGGAGGTTTCGGAAAAGTTTCGGAAATGTGTTGGAGTGGCGCGGCATCGCCGGTTGCCCGGCTGCGGTACCGGCGACGCCAGGCCACAGACTGACGTTGCGCCACCGGAGTCAGCGACGTCGCGGCGTGCGCCGCTTGGCAATCGTGGCGACGACACCGGCGACCAGCGCGGTCAGCACCCCGACCAACTGGATCGCCTGCCCGGTCGCCACATCGGTGCCGTGCCGCCCGAGCAGGTTGTCCACCCCGGTGGGGCTGATCGCGAACCCGACGGCCACAAACAGACCCAGCAGCGCACCCACTGCGGGCGACCAGCGCCACGGGGCGAACGTGACGAAGATGGCGCCTGCCAGCAGGATGATCATGCCGGGCGGTACGGCGACGGGGAACTCGACACCGGCGGCCCACATGACGCCGATGCCTGCGGCGCCGACGAGGAGGCCCGCGATGGTGCACATCCGTGCGGTAACAGTCATGTCGCCACCCTGTCCCGACACGGCCCCGCCCGCGTCGGCCCGGCGACGTCATTCCGAGTACGACAGGCTGCGTACGGCCGTCATGGATCTTGGACAGTTACCGGCCAGCTAACGGTAACTGTCCAAGATCTCAATGCGCGACCGACTCAGGCGACGGCGCAGGTGGTGGTGTTGACGGTGAAGGCCGTCGGCTTCGGGTTGCTGCCGCTGTGCGTGCCGTTGAAGCCGAAGCTCACCGACGCGCCCGGCGCGATCGTGCCGTTGTAGGACAGGTTCGTCGCGGTGACCGCCGCGCCGGACTGGCTGACGGTCGCCGACCAGCCCTGGCTGATCGTCTGCCCGTTGGCGAAGCTGAACCGCAGCGTCCAGCCGTTGATCGCGGCGGTGCCGGTGTTGGTGATCGTCACCGTGGCGGTGAAGCCGGTGTTCCAGTCCGTCGTGGCGTACCCCACCGAGCAGGTGCCGCCGACCGGCGGTGCCGCCGTCGTCACCGCGACCGGCGCGGACGCCGCGGAGGTGTTGCCGGCCGCGTCGACGGCCACCACGTAGAACTGGTACGCCGTGGAGGCCGTCAGCCCGGTCACGGCGAGAGTGCTGCTGGTCGGCGAGCCGACGAGGGCGTCGGTCGTGCCGGCCTCGCGGTAGACCCGGTAACCGGCGACGCCCACGTTGTCGGTGGACGGCGTCCAGGCGAGGGTGAGGCCGGTGGCGGTGACCGCCGAGGCGACAGGTGTGCCGGGCGTGCTCGGCGCGGTCGTGTCGGTGGAGCCGGTCGGCGGCGTGGTCACGGTGAGCGCCGGTGAGGCCGCCGACGTGTTGCCAGCGCCGTCGCGGGCCACGACGGTGAACTCGTACGACGTCGCCGGTAGCAGCGTCGTGATGGTCAACGTCGTGCCGGTGACCGGCCGGACCACGACCGTGTCGCTGTTGACCTGCACCTCGCGGACGTCGTACCCGGCCAGGCCGCTGCCACCGGTGTCGGTGGACGCCGACCAGGTCAGGGTGACCGAGCGGGACGCGAGGTTGGACGCCACCGGCTTGCCCGGGACGCTCGGCGCGGTGGTGTCCGGCACGACCGGCCCCGGCTCGTCACCCCAGACGCGGGTGCTGCCGGCGTAGAGCGGAACCTTGCGGTTCGGGCCGGCGGTAGCCTGGTACGACGGGTCGTTGGTCGGGTCCCAGGTGCCGCCCTCCGGCACGCCGATCTTGAACTGGACCTCCATCCGGTGCGCCGACTGTCCTGCCGGGGCGATGGTGTAACCGGTGCAGTCCACCTCGACGTACCAGATGTCGCCGCTGAACTGCTTGGCGGTGGTCGGGGACGGGCAGCCCTGGGTGTAGCCGGAGGTGACCTGCACCGGGCCGCTGCCGTCGGGCCGGAAGTAGTACCGGAACTTTCCGGTGGTCAGCGCGCGGGCCGGGAACGCCGACTTGTTGTAGATGACCGCCTTGAGCCCGGTGGCCCGGGGCTCGGCCTGCATGACGGTGGTCTCCACGGTCATCTCGTCGATGTCCGGCGTCTCGGCGACCGGGAAGTTCGCCAGCGGGGTGCCGCCGTACTCCGAGGTCAGCCGGACCAGCGCGGACGTGAAGCCGGCGTTGTAGTCGGTGGCCACCTCGTTCATGACGTAGTCCGACCGGCTGTCGCTGTACGCGTCGTTGGCCGAGGACGGGCCGCCGACCAGCGCACCGTAGAGGGTGTGCCGGGTCTCGACGGGCACGGTCTGGCTGTCCCACCACGAGCCGTGCGCGGTGCGGTGGTGCGGGTTCTTCGGTGCGTTGGCGCCGAACCCGATGACGTAGCTGGAGCTGCGCGGATTGTCGCCGAGCGCGTAGTTGATCTGCCGGACGGCGAAGTCGTGGTAGCGCGCCTTGCGCGTGGTGTCGGTGGTCTTGTCGCTGTAGACAAGCGCGGCGAAGGAGGTGTTGGCCGCGTAGCGCAGCGCGCCCCAGGAGTCGAGCACGGCCATCCCACCGGGCGAGTACGGCACCCGCTGGCCGTTCACGCCGACGGTCCAGTAGTCCAGCCAGCGGTTGGCGTCGTCGACGTACTTCTGCTTGCCGGTCAGATTGGCCAGCAGCACGTACGCGCCGAACTGCTTGTTGTCCCAGGCGATCGTCCACTTGTAAGAGCGGGTCGTGGACTGCGGCTCGGTGCCGAGCTTGTCGTACTCACTCTCGGCCTTGGTCAGGTAGCTCGCGTCGCCGGTGGCCCGGTAGAGCCAGATGGCGGCCCACACCAGCTCGTCCTGGTAGCCGCTCCACGACTTGTAGAACGAGGCCGCGTCGGTGATGCACTCGCTGTACGCCTTCCGCACGGTGTCGGCGAACGTGTAGAGCTGCCGCGCGTGGGTGAGCAGTTTGTCCGCGTAGGTCGCGTCGGTGGGCCGGAACACCATCGACGAGGCGGCCATCGCGGCCGCCGTCTCCCCCGCCAGGTCCGCGCCGCCACAGCTCGCATCGATCTTGTACGCGGGCCGCGCCATCGGCAGCACCTCGGCCGGGCCCCACCACTTGTGGTCGTCGTCGCCCTTGCCGACCTGTCCGTAGAGGACGTTCGCCGACGGGTGCGCCTTGATGAAGTAGTCGTTGACGAAGCGCAGGTTGTTGAGCAGGTGCGGGAGCTGGCCGGAGGCGCTGTAGCCGCTGCGGTACTCCACCGCGCCCCAGGCGAGCATGGTGGCGCTGAACGCCATCGGGAAGCCGAACTTCACGTGGTCACCGGCGTCGTACCAGCCGCCGGTGAGGTCGACGCCCGTGCCGGCGCCGTCGGTGAGGGCGCTGTCGCCGCGCCAGGAGACCCGGTTCCAGTCGGGCAGCTCACCGGACTGCTGCGCCTCGTAGAACAGCAGCGACTTCTGCAACGCCTCGGCGTAGTTGAAGGACGGCGCGGCGGACGCGGGCCCGGGCGTCGGCGCGGCGACCGCGAGGGACACACCGGTGAGCAGGGCGACGCCGGCGGCCAGCAACCGTCGGGGCCAGGGCTGGTCGGCGGCGGGCGACCGGCCGGGGTGGCCGGTCAACGGCCGGGTCAGGTGGCGCATGAACGGCTCCTGTTCACCAGGCGCCGCCGGCGGTCGCACCAACGCGGGACGGCGTGGGGCGGCACGGCCACCGGCGACAGCGGGGGTGGCGGTGTGACCATGGGCCGTGGAAGCGCTCCCATGGATATCCGACAATGTAATGTGCGCCTCGTCGATTGGGAAGCCCATGCCGCACCCCGACCCCGTCACGCCTACCGGCGTGACGGGGACACGCGCGCCGATCACACGATCAACGCGTCACCTGGTCCACGGGCGTCCGCGAACCCTCCGATCCGGCCGGCGACAGGAAGACGCCCCGGCGCGCGGCCGGGACGGCAACCGCCAGCGGCAGGGTCAGGGTGAGCAGACCGGCGTCCCGCTGCACCGAGCTGGGCCGGTCCAGCCGGCGCAGCGTCCGCAGCATCGGTGCGTTGTCCGCCCGCACGTGCAGCACCAGCGCCGCGTACCCGGCCCGGTCGGCGTGTGACACCAGCCGGCGCAGCAGGGCCGAACCCAGGCCACGGCGCTGCCAGTCGTCGCGTACCAGAAGCGCCGCCTCGGCCTCGTCGCCCTCACCGAGCAGGTTCGCCATGGCGACCACCGTGCCGTCCCCGTCGGTCGTCGTGGCGACCAGGGTGAGCCCTCGCGTCGGCTCCAGCAGACGGCGCAGCCGGTCCTGCCGCGGCAGTGCCGCCCCGCTCAGGTAGCGCCGCTCCCGGCTGCGCGGGGAGCAGCCCTCGTGCAGCTCCAGCACACCCGCCAGGTCGTCCGCGCTCGCCGGCCGCACCGCCACCTCGGCATCGTCGGGCAGCACCAGGGTGACCTGCTCGGCGGCTCGACGGGTGACCGTGGCCGCCAGCTCGACCAGGGCCTGCGCCCGGGCGTACTCCGCCGGGGTGAAGGCGGGCGCGGCCCGGCGCAGCGCGAACGAACCGCCCGCCGGATCGGCCAGGAGCATTCTCGTGTCGGCGATGCCCCGGTCGTCGCCGGTCGCCGCCGGTCGCCAGCTCACCGAGTCCGCGCCGAGCAAAGTACGCAGTGCCTCACCCGTCGCGTCCGGGTCGCGCACGAGCCGATTGGCCAGCCCGAGCACGCGGGTCGGCTGGTCGGCCAGGCCGCGCGCCTCGCTGCGCGCCACCCAGCAGTCCCGCCCGCGACCCCGCTCGACGGCGGCGATCAGTTCGGCCTCGTCGAGCGCGTCCGGCGCGTCGACCAGGAAGTCGTCCACCGCGCCCTGCTCGGTGGGCTGCACCTGCACGGTGAGGATGTTGACCCCGCGCAGCGCGAGGCTCGCCGTGAGGACCGACAGGTAACCCGGCCGGTCGTCCACTGTCGCTCGGATCCGCCACAACGTCATGGTTGGCTCCCTTCCCACCCCAGAGCCTCGCCCGCGGCTGTTGCCGTCCGGTTGCTCGCCGGTGTCGACCCGGGAACTCCTCGCGCTGGTCAGGAGGGGCCGGCGACCACCGGTGGCGTGCCGACCAGGTCCAGTCGGTCGCCGAGGATCACCGCGCTGGCCCGCACGAGTTGGGTGAGCCGGTCGACCTCGGTGCTGTGGAAACCCGCGGCGCACAGGGTCTCGTTGTGCTCGCGCGCGACCACCAGCACCAGGCCCGCCCGGCCGAACGGGGCGATCGCGTGGTGGGTGCCGTCGGGCGTGGTCATCGACCGGCCGCGCAGCGGAGTCACCTCCGGCAACCGCGGCGGTACGGGAGCGCGCCAGCTCGCGTGACCCACCGTCGCCCCGCCGCCCCCGCTGCGCGACGCCCAGTCCACCGGGACCACCGCGGCGACCGCCCAGTCGGCCGCCAGCAGCCCCGGCACGGCGTCGACAAGGGTGGCCAGCCCATCGGCCGGGTTGGCCGCGACCTGGGCCAGCAGCTCCGCGTCCTGACCGGTGGTGGTGGGCGCGCCGATCGCCCGCCACACCCCGTCCACCCGTACACCCGGGATCGCCGCGAGGCCGGCCAGCAGGCGCTCCACCCGGGCCGCGCCCGGCCACACCACAGTGAAGTCGTCCACCGCGCGCCCGCCGAGACGCTCCAGGACCACCACCTGCACGATGTCCGCGCCGGAGACACCCAGCGTGCGGGCGACCTGGCCGAGGGTGCCCGGACGGTCCGGCAGGGTGACCCGAACTCGCAGCAACATGTCTGTCCCTCCGCTCGGCGGGCCGGCGACGGCCGGCAGGCTGACAACAGCCTGGTGGTTGACCATTTCGTCCCTGTTGCAGAGGCATGTCCCGAGGGGAAAATCTGACCTTGACAACGTGAGCGGGCTGCCATGAACTAGTCGGATGACCGATCCGGCCGCCAGCGCGCTCCGGCCGGGCGCTGTCCCGGCCGCCCCCGCCGGCGTCGACCTCGACCGGCTCGCCGACTACCTGGCGACGCACCGCCCCGAGCTGGCCGCGGGGCCGATGCGGGCCCAGTTGATCGCCGGCGGCAAGTCCAACCTCACCTACCTGCTGCGCCTCGGCGACCGCGAGGTCGTGCTGCGCCGCCCACCGCTCGGGCACGTGCTGGCCACCGCGCACGACATGGCCCGCGAGTTCCGGGTCATCTCGGCGCTGGCGCCCACCGAGGTACCGGTGCCCGGCGCGCTGCTGCTCTGCACCGACACCGACGTCCTCGGCGCACCGTTCTACCTGATGGAACGCGTACCCGGCGAGGTGTTCCGGACCCGCGCCCAGACCGACCCACTCGGGGACGAGCGACGCCGGGCCCTCGCCATGGCGATGATGGACACCCTGGCCGCGCTGCACACCGTCGACCCGGCCACCGTCGGGCTCGCCGACTTCGGCCGCCCCGAGGGCTACCTTGCCCGGCAGGTCCGCCGCTGGGCCGGCCAGCTCGACCGCTCGCGCAGCCGCGACCTGCCCGGCATCGACGAGCTGCGCGACAGGCTCGCCGCGACCGCCCCGGAGGGCGCCAACGCGGGCCGCATCGTGCACGGCGACTACCGCCTCGACAACCTCCTCGCCTCCGCCGACCCGGTGGCCGTGCACGCCGTCCTCGACTGGGAGATGGCCACCCTCGGCGACCCCCTCGCCGACCTGGGACTGCTGCTGACGTACTGGGACGTGCTGGGTGACAGCGACACCGCCGCCGGCAACCCCGTCGCCGACGGCCTCGGCCCACGCGCCGGCTTCCCCACCGGCGCCGAGCTGATCGACAGGTACGCCGGGCGCAGCGACGTCGACGTCGGGCCGCTGCACTGGCACGTCGCGCTGGGCTGCTTCAAGCTCGCGGTCATCTGCGAGGGCATCCACTACCGCCACACGCTCGGGCAGACGCTCGGCGAGGGCTTCGACCGGATCGGCGAGATGGTGGCACCGCTGGTCGCGTACGGACTGACCGCCGCCAGGGAGCGGTGATGGACTTCGCGTACGACGCCCGGACCGAGGAGCTGCGCGAGGAGCTGACCCGGTTCCTGACCGAGCACGTCTACCCGGCCGAGCCGGTGCACGCCGAGCAGGTCGCCGTGGGTGACCCGTGGTCGCGTACCCCGGTGTTGGCCGAACTGAAGGCCGAGGCCCGCAAGCGCGGCCTGTGGAACCTGTTCCTGCCCGACCCGCGCTACGGCGCCGGCCTGACCAACCTCCAGTACGCCCCGCTCGCCGAGCTGACCGGGCGCAGCCCGCACCTCGCGCCCGAGGCCGTCAACTGCGCGGCACCGGACACGGGCAACATGGAGCTGTTGGCCGAGTTCGGCTCGGACGCCCAGCGCGAGCGGTGGCTCATGCCGTTGCTGGAGGGGGAGATCCGCTCCGCCTTCTGCATGACCGAGCCGGAGGTCGCCTCCTCCGACGCCACCAACATCGCCACCCGGATCACCCGCGACGGCGACGAGTACGTCATCAACGGCCGCAAGTGGTGGTCGTCCGGCGCGATGGACCCGCGGTGCGAGATCTTCATCGTGATGGGCAAGACCGACCCGGACGCCGACCGGCACCGCCAGCAGAGCATGGTGCTCGTCCCCCGCGACACCCCCGGGGTGACCGTCCGCCGGGGCATGACCGTCTTCGGCTACACCGACGGCTCACACGGCGGGCATGCCGAGATCGACTTCACCGACGTACGGGTGCCGGCGGACAATCTCATCGGCGCCGAGGGCACCGGCTTCGCCATCGCCCAGGCCCGGCTCGGCCCGGGCCGCATCCACCACTGCATGCGGTTGATCGGAATGGCCGAGCGGGCATTGGAGCTACTCTGCCGCCGCGCGAACGAACGGATCGCGTTCGGCCGACCGCTCGCCGAGCAGGGCGTGGTCCGGGAGTGGATCGCCGAGTCCCGGGTCCGCATCGAACAGGCCCGCCTGCTGGTGCTCAAGACCGCGTGGCTGATGGACACCGTCGGCAACAAGGGCGCACACACCGAGATCCAGGCCATCAAGATCGGCACGCCGGCGATGGCCGAGTGGGTGATCGACAAGGCCATCCAGGGGTACGGCGGCGCGGGCGTCAGCCAGGACACGCCCCTGGCCGCCCTCTGGGCGCAGACCCGCACCCTCCGCCTCGCCGACGGCCCCGACGAGGTCCACCGCAACTCCCTGGCCAAACGCGAACTCCGCCGCTGGCTCCCCTAACCCCACCCCCCACCCCTCACCCCCCGCCCCTCCCGGGCCCCCGCCCCACCCCACGTCGATCTTGCACTTTCTGTCGACGGGTCGCGGGGATTGCCCGTTATGTCGCCACAGCAAGTGCAAGATCGACGGGGGTGGGGGCGGGAGTATCGACGGGGGTGGGGTGGGGTGGGGGTGGGGTGGGGTGGGGGTTAGGCGCTGGCGCGGTGGACCAACTGGGTGTCCAGGAGGATGTGGGGGGCGGGCAGGTCGTCGCCGCGGATGCGGGCGACCAGCAGTCGGGCCATCTGCCGGCCCATCTCCTCCACCGGCTGGTACACCGAGGTCAGGGGTGGCTCCGCCTGCCGGGCGATCGGCGCGTCGTCGAAACCGATCACGGCGACGTCCTGCGGAACACGCCGACCGGCGTCGCGCAGGGTACGCAACGCACCGAACGCCATCAGGTCGGACGCGACGAAGACGGCGTCCAGGTCCGGGCAGGCGTCCAGCAGCCGACGCATGGCGGTCGCCCCGCTGCCCTCGCTGAAGTCGCCGTACGCGATCAGGTCGGGGTTGACGCCGACGCCGGTGGCCTTGACGGCCTCGGTGTAGCCGGCCAGTCGGGCCAGGCCGGCGCCCATGTCCTGCGGACCGGCGATGGTGGCGATCCGCCGCCGGCCCTGGCCGGTCAGGTACTCCACCGCCTGCCGCGCGCCGCCAACGTTGTCCACGTCGACGAACCACGCCGGCTGGGCACCGGGTTGCAGCATCCGGGCCGGTCGACCACCGAGCACCGCGGGCAGGCCGCGCTCCTCCAGAAGGGTGGGCAGCGGGTCGGAGTCGTGCAGCGACAGCAGCAGTACGCCGTCGACGTGCTGGTTGGTGAGGTGGTGCTCGACGCGCTCCCGCTCGACCGGCGACTGGGCCATCGCCAGCCAGAGCTGCATGGGCGTCTCCAGCAGACCGGAGCTGATCCCCCGCACGATCGCCGCGAAGAACGGCTCGGTGAAGACCCGCTCCCCGGATTCGGACACCACCAGGGCGACGGAGTCGGTCCGCTGGGTGACCAGCGCTCGGGCGGCGCGGTTCGGCACGTACCCCAGCTCGGCGATGGCCTGCTGGACCGCGGCCCGGGCCTCCGGGCTGACCTGGGGCGAGCCGTTGACCACGCGCGAGACCGTGCCCCGACCCACGCCGGCGCGCGCCGCGACCGCGTCGAGGGTCGGGCGCCCGAGCGAGCGGGTGCGCTGCGTTGTCATCGTCTGCTCCTCCGACGGCGGGCGGACCCGGCCCCACCCGAGGATGGACGCCGGGACCGCCCTGATGGCTGGCCCGAGCCTATTGTGCGGCCAGACCGTTGCGTCGGATCACCGAGGCGTACCACCTGGCGCTGGACTTGGGGATGCGAAGCTGGCTGTCGTAGTCCACGTGGATCATGCCGAAGCGCTTGGTGTAACCCCAGGCCCACTCGAAATTATCCATCAGTGACCAGGCGAAGTATCCCCGCAGGGGTACTCCGGCGTTGATCGCCTCGTGGCAGGCCCGCAGGTGGGCATCGAAGTAGGCCAGCCGGTCGACGTCGTCGACCTGCCCGTCGACGACGGTGTCGACGAACGCGGAACCGTTCTCGGTGACGTACAGGGGCAGGTCGGTGTACTCCTCGTGCACCCGCTGGAGCGTCTCCACCAGGCCCGGGGCGTCGATCTCCCAGTTCATGTCGGTGACCGGGACGCCCCGGGTGACGAACCGGACGTCCTCGCTGCCCGGCCAGCAGGAGGGTGCCCGCCAGTACGGCTCGGGCTCGGCGCCCTCGATCGGCGCGGCGACCACGTGCCGGCTGTAGTAGTTGATCCCGACCAGGTCCAGCGGCGTGGAGATGGTCGCCAGGTCGCCGTCGCGGACGTGGTCGAAGTCGGTGACCGTGCGCAGGTCGGCCACCAGGTCCTCCGGGTACGACCCGCGCAGCAGCGGGTCGAGGAAGAAGCGGTTGGCCAGCCCGTCGATCCGGCGGGCCGCATCGACGTCGGCGGGGGCGTCGGTGGCCGCGTCGACCGGGTACAGGTTGACGGTCACGCCCACCTCGGCCGTGGGCCGGACGGCCCGCAGCGCCTGCACGGCCAGGCCGTGCCCGAGCATCAGGTGGTGACCGGCGCGGACCGAGTCCGCACCGTTCGACCGCCCGGGGGCGTGCACGCCGGAGCCGTACCCGAGGAACGCCGAGCACCACGGCTCGTTCAGCGTCGTCCAGTAGCGCACCCGGTCGCCGAGCGCGTCGGCGACGAGCGTGGTGTAGTCGGCGAAGCGGGCGGCGGTGTCCCGCGACGGCCAGCCGCCGGCGTCCTCCAGCTCCTGGGGCAGGTCCCAGTGGTAGAGGGTGAGCCACGGCTCGATGTCGTGGGCCAGCAGGTCGTCGACGAGCCGCCGGTAGAAGTCCAGGCCCTGCGGGTTGGCCGCGCCCGTGCCACCGGGCTGTACCCGGGGCCAGGAGACCGAGAAACGGTACGACTTCAGGCCCAGCTCGGCCATCAACGCGACGTCGTCACCGAGCCGGTGGTAGTGGTCGCAGGCCACGTCGCCGGTGTGCCCGTTGACCACCCGGCCCTCGGTGTGGCTGAAGGTGTCCCAGATCGACGGGGTGCGGCCGTCCTCGGCCGCCGCCCCCTCGATCTGGTAGGCCGCGGTCGCGGCTCCCCACAGGAAGCCGGGCGGAAAGGTCAGCCCGGAACGCTCGTCGAGGAGGTCGACGGCGGATGGGCTGGCGGTGTTGCTCACGACTTGACGGCACCTTCCATGATCCCGCCAATGATCTGGCGGCCGAACAGAACGAAGACGATGAACAGCGGAAGGGTCGCGATGAGCGTACCCGCGAAAATCTGAGAATTGTCCGCGAAATATGCGGTGTTCAGACTGCGCAGCGAGATCTGCACGGTCGGGTTGGCCGGGTCGGCGAGCACCACGAAGGGCCAGAAGAACTGGTTCCACTGCTCCATGAAGGTGAGCAGCCCGAGCACCGCCGCCGCCGGTCGCAGCGCCGGCACCACCACGTGCCAGTAGACACGCCAGGTGGAGCAGCCGTCGACGCGTGCCGCCTCGATCAGCTCGTTGGGCACCGCCTGCTCGGCGTACTGACGCATCATGAAGATGCCGAAGCCGCCGATCAGGAACGGCACCGTCACCGACGGCATCGTGTTCAGCCATTCCAGCTTCGCCATCAGGATGTACAGCGGAAGCACGCCGAGCTGAATCGGAATCATCATCGAGGCCAGGATGATGAGCAACAGCGCGTTCTTGCCGCGGAAGCGCAGCTTCGCGAAGGCGAACCCGGCGAGCGAGCCGAAGAACACGGTCGCCACCGTGATCGTGCCCGACACCAGGAACGAGTTCATCAGGCCCTTGACGATGTTGGCGTCGCCGTTGTCGAGCACCCGCTGGATGTTCTCGCCCAGCTTGCCGCCCGGCAGGAACGGCGGCGGCCAGGAGTTCGCCGCGTCGCTGGTGCGCGAGGCGATGACGATCATCCAGTAGAACGGGAAGAGCGACAGGATGACGCCGAGGACGAGCCCGAACCAGGTCAGTGGGCTGGCCGTCCAGAGTTTCTCCGCCCGGTGGCGGATGCCGGCGCGATCGGCCGGTGGCCGGACCGGCGGCGGTCGCAGAGTGGTACTGGTCATGGGAGGGCCACCCTCACTTGTCGGAGCTGATGCGGCGGGCCAGCAGGTAGTTGAGGAACGAGACGGACGCGATCAGCAGGAACAGCACCAGGGCGACGGCGCCCGCGTAACCCCACCGGAACCGCTGGTTCATGACGTCCAGCAGGTACATCGTGATCGTCTGGAACTGCCCCTCCGTGCCGCCGGAGAGCGCGCCCGAGCCACTGGTGAACATCAGCGGCTCGGTGAAGAGCTGCAGGCCACCGATGGTCGAGATGATCAGCGTGAAGATGATGGTGGGACGCAGCTGCGGGATGGTGATCGACCAGAACTGGCGGCGCTGCGACGCGCCGTCGAGAGCGGCCGCCTCGTAGACGTCCTTGCTGATCGACTGCATCGCCGCGAGGTAGATCAGGGCGTTGTAGCCCACCCACCGCCAGTCGACCATCGTGGCGATGGCGAACCAGGAGGCGAAGCGGTTGGCCCGCCAGTCGATGGGGCCGACGCCGACCAGGTCGAGCAGCCAGTTCATCAGGCCGAAGTCGCGGGCGTAGATCATCGAGAAGATGAGCGCCACCACGGCGGTCGAGGTGATGATCGGCATCGCGATGGCCAGTCGGAAGAACATCTGGCCGCGGATGCGCCGGTTCAGCGCGTTCGCCAGCAGCAGCGCGATGATCAGCTGCGGGATGGTGGAGAGCGCGAACATCCCGAAGGTGTTCACGACCGCGTTCCAGAACTGCGGGTCGTTCGTGAACAGCTCGACGAAGTTGTCCAGACCGACGAAGCTGATCGTCGCGTTCATCGGTGACCGGTCGGTCATCGCGATCCAGAACGTGTAGACGATCGGGTAGACGCCGAAGATCGCGAAGAGCACGAAGAACGGCAGGACGAAGACGTACGGGGTGAAGCGCAGGTCCAGCCGGTTCAACTGCCGGCGGCGCGCCGTTGAGTGCCGTGGCGCCGGGCGTGGCCCGCGGGCCGACGCGCCCGGTGGCGCGGGGGTCTTCAGGGAGCTCATGAGCGGTCCTTCACACTCGGCGGCGCCATCGTGGGGCGCCGCGGCAGGGCGTTTGACGCGGGTTCACGGGTGGTGCCGCAGCGGCACCACCCGTGAGCGCGTCACAGCCGTTACTTGCCTGCTGCCTGGCCGTTCTTCACCGCGTCCTGCCATGCGGCGTCAGCGGCCTTGCCCTGCTCGATGCTGCGCAGCGCGTTCTCGACCGCGTCCCGGACCGCCTGGTTCTTCGGGCCGAGGTAGACCGGCTTCAGCTCCTTGGCGCCAGCGGCGAAGATCTTGCCGATCGGCGCGCCGCTGAAGTACTCGTTGGTCGCGGCGAGCACGGCCGGGTCCTCCAGAGCCTGCGGCGACGAGGGCAGGTTACCGACCTTCTTGAACGCCTCGGTCTGGCTCTTGGCGGTGGTCAGGTACTTGGCCAGCTCGGCGGCTTCCTTCTGGTGCTTGCTGGACTTCGGCACGGCCAGCCACGAACCGCCCCAGTTACCGCCGTTGCCCGGCGCCTTGGCGACGTCCCACTTGCCGGCCGCCGCGTCACCGGCCTGACCCTTGATGACACCGGTCATCCAGGCCGGGCAACCGATGGTGGCGAAGCTGCCGTTCTTGAAACCGGCGTTCCACTCGTTCGAGAAGCTACGCAGGTTGTTCGACAGACCCGCGCTGATCATCTTGGTGGTCTGCTGGAACGCGGACTGCACGTCCTGGTTCTCGCCGACGACGAGCTTGTTGCTCTTGTCGAAGTAGGTGTAGCCGTTGCCCGCGCCCGCCGTCTGCATCAGCACGATGTTGTAGAAGTTGGTGGCCGAGTCGACGAACTTGTGCTTCTTGTCGGCGGCGGCGAACTTCTGACCCTGCTCGATGAAGGCGTCCCACGTCGGCCAGAGGGCGCCGACCTGCTCGCGGTCGGTCGGCAGGCCAGCGGCCTTGAAGAGGTCGCTGCGGTAGCAGACGGCCATGCCGCCGACGTCGGTGCCGAGACCGAGCACCTTGCCGTCCGGCGTGAGGCCACCCTCCCACTTCCAGGGCAGGAAGTTGCCCTTGAGGTCGTTGGCGCCGTGGTCGGCCAGGTTCACGAACTTGTCGGCCTGCGCGAAGAACTGCACGATCGTGCCCTCTTCGAGGGCGACGACGTCGCCGGCACCGGCACCGGCGGTGATCTGCTGCGTCAGCCGGGTGTTGTAGTCGCCGAGGCCGAGGCCCTTGCCGCGCTCCTGGATCGTGACGTTCGGGTGCTCCGTCTGGTACTGCTTGTAGAGATCTTCGTAGCCGAAGCCCTGGTCGCCGAAGACGTCGACGACCAGAGTGACCTTGCCGCCGTCCGAATCGGACGACGAGTCGCCGTCGCCGCAGGCGGTTGCCGCGGCGAGCACGGCGACGGACGCGAGCGCGATCGCCGCAAAGCGGCGACGTGAGGTGACGCTCATCCTGACCCCTCTCAAGTGGTGAGGCTTGGTGTGTCGTACGTGGTGGGGGGTGCTGTAGCGCCCCGCGCCGCTCGGCCGGTGGCCGTGGACGTCCGGGGAGAGCTGTGAAGGAGACTTCCGCCACTCCCCCGGGAGCGCTCCCATGAGATTGCCGGGGCGCTACCAGGGTGTCAATAGACCATTGGGAGCGTTCCCAGATCGTTACCGCCCTGTTTCAGGCCGGCACACGGGGTATCGACGTGGGCCTGACCGGCCCGTTCAGCAGAAGCGACGCAGCAGCGTGGTCGCGACGGCGGGATCGAAGAACGCCGGGTCGAAGCGATCGGTGACCCAGCCCGCCAGCAGCGCCCGCTCCGGATGAGCCGGATCGGCCAGGGCCGCCAGCAGCGCCTGGTAGCCCACCGGTCCACCGATGCCCTCCGGCGGGCACGCGCGCTCCCCGTCCAGGCAGAGCGGGTACCGCTCGTCGTGGTCGGCGGTCAGCGCGTCCTCGACGACCAGGTCGTGCTCCCACCAGTCGCCGAAGTCGTAGGTGTAGGAGAACCTGCTGCCCTTGCCGAGCACCGCGTCCAGCCGGACGTCCAGCTCGTCGTGCAGCGCCAGGCCCTCGTCGGGGTCGGGTTCGCCGTACGCCACCGCGTCGATGTCGAACGAGTGCAGGTGGCAGTCCCGCCAGCCCATGGCGTGCTGGGCGACGCGGTGCAGCCGGTCCAGCGTGTAGGCAGCCGGGACGAGCACCCGTCGCCACACCGGCGGGCGGACGCCGCCGAGGGACATCTTCAGCTGGAAGATCTGACGCGGCATGCTGTCCTGCTCCTCCCGCGGCTTAGGCTGCGAGCATGATCTGCCGAGCGTGCCGGGCCCGGCGGCACGACGACTGCCCGGGCCGGAACTGGTGCGACTGCCAGCACCGTACCGCCGAACGGACCCCTCCGGTCACTGGTCCGGCCGGCGAATGACGGTCGGAATTCCGATCCGGCGGCTCTGGCCCGAGCCGTCCGCCGAGCCGCTCGACGACGCCACGCTGACCGCTCTCTACGGCCGCGCCGACCAGCCCCGACTGCGGGTCAACTTCGTCTCCAGCCTGGACGGCGCGGTCACCGTCGAGGGCTACTCCGCCGGGCTGTCGGGCGAGCCGGACAAGCGGGTCTTCGGCCTGCTGCGGATGGTCTGCGACGCCCTCGTGGTGGCCGCCGGCACCCTGCGCCACGAGGGGTACCGGGCCGTGCGCCTGGACGAACGCCGTCGCGCCTGGCGGCAGGCGAACGGGCTGGCCGCGTACCCGACGCTCGTGGTCGTGTCCGGCACCCTCGACCTCGACCCGGCGCAGTCCGCGTTCGCCGACGCGCCGGTCCGACCGATCGTGCTCACCCATGCCGACGCCGACCCGCCACCCGGCCTCACCGACGTCGCCGACGTGCTGCGCTGCGGCACCGGCCGGGTCGACCTCGCCGCCGCCCTGGGCGCGCTGCACGGGCGGGGGCTGACCCAGTTGCTCTGCGAGGGTGGCCCGCACCTCTTCGGCGCGCTCGCCGCCGCCGACCTGGTGGACGAGCTGTGTCTCACGGTCGCGCCGCTGCTCGCCGGGCCGGGACCGGGGCGGATCACCGCCGGCGCCGCCACCCCACCCCGGCATCTGCCGCTGCGGCACGTGCTCGCCGCCGACGACGGCGTCCTCCTGCTCCGCCACGCCCGAGGGTGACGAACCGTCGCCCGGTCACACACCCAGCGTCGTGGGGCGCGAGCCGGCATCGTGTCCTCCGCCGCGTCGCGTGGCGACCTGTCGTACTCCTCGGGCAGGATGCACATCATGCTTCCCGACCGTGCCGCCCGACCGACCCGAGTCGCCCGATGACCGACGCCGACCTCGACGGCCCGGGCGAGCTGGTCGGCCGGGTGCTGGGCACCGCCGACGCCACGCCGTTGCAGTTCTGGACGGCCGTGGCACCCGGCAGCTACCTCCAGCTCGACGACGTGGTGGTCACCCGTCGTGAGCTGCCCAACCGCGAGCCGGTGACGATCGCCGGGGTGGTCACCCAGGTCCGGGCCCGGCACGAGGGCGCCCAGTTCGACTCGGACGTCTTCGCCATCGCCGACGGCACGCTGCCCGCCCAGGTGCAGGAGGCGGCCGAGATCACCACCACCCGGGTCGACCCGGAGCTGTACGTGCCGCCGACTCCGGGGGCCGTGGTGCACCGCGCCGAGGGCGACGCGCGGGCCCGCGCGCTGCACTTCGACCGGATGGAACGGCGCATCCCGATGGGCATGGGCCGCGACGGCGTGCCGGTCTACCTCAACGCCGACTTCCTCGACGGCAGTCGGGGCGCGCACGTCTCGATCTCCGGCATCTCCGGCGTGGCCACCAAGACCAGCTTCGCCACCTTCCTGCTCTACTCGGTGTTCCGCTCCGGCGTCCTGGGCGGCGACGCCGTCAACGCCAAGGCGCTGATCTTCAACGTCAAGGGCGAGGACCTGCTGTTCCTCGACCACCCCAACACGCGCCTCGACGAGCCGACCCGAGCCGCGTACGCCAAGCTGGGCCTGAGCGCCGGCGCCTTCCCCGACGTCCGGGTGTACGCCCCGCCCCGGGTCGGTGACGCGGCCGGCACGCCGGACGTGAGCAGTCGGCTGACCGGCGTGGACGCCTTCTACTGGACGTTGAGCGAGTTCTGCTCCGACCGCCTGCTGCCGTACGTCTTCGCCGACGCCGACGACGAGCGCCAGCAGTACACGATGGTCGTGCACTCGGTCGCCGCGCACCTGGCCCGGTACGCCCAGCCCGCCGACGGTGGGGTGAGCATCGACGGGGTCCGACTCGGGTCCTACGGCGACCTGGTCGACCACATCGTCGAGGCGCTCAACGACGACGAGACCCGCTCCGACTGGGCGGGTAGCGCGGTCGGTCTGGGCACCGTCAACGCGTTCGCCCGCCGGCTGATCGGCAGCAAGAAGGATCTGGCCCGGCTGATCCGTGGTGACCTCGCGACCCGCCGCCCGCACTCGATCAACACCAGCGAGTCGGCGCAGGTGACAGTCGTCGACCTGCACAACCTCCCCGATCGGGCCCAGCGGTTCGTGGTGGGTGTGACGCTCAAGAGCGAGTTCGAGCGCAAGGAGAAGGCCGGCACGGCCAAGCCGCTGCTCTTCGTCGTCCTCGACGAGCTCAACAAGTACGCGCCCCGCGAGGGATCCTCCCCCATCAAGGAGGTGCTGCTCGACATCGCCGAGCGGGGTCGGTCGCTCGGGGTCATCCTGATCGGCGCCCAGCAGACGGCGAGCGAGGTCGAACGACGCATCGTCACCAACTCGGCGATCCGCGTGGTCGGCCGGCTCGACCCCGCCGAGGCGTCCCGTCCGGAGTACGGCTTCCTACCACCGGCGCAGCGGCAGCGGGCGCTGCTCGCCAAGCCGGGCACCATGTTCGTCAACCAGCCGGACATTCCGGTGCCGCTCTGCCTGGAGTTCCCGTTCCCGGCCTGGGCCACCCGGGTGTCCGAGGCGGGCCGCGCCCCCTCCGAGACGCTGCGCTCGATCACCCAGTCCGCCGACCCGTTCGCCGTGGTGGGCTCCGGCGGCGGCACCGACGACGACATCCCGTTCTAGCTGAGGGCCGGCACCCATGAAGATCCTGCACACCTCCGACTGGCACGTGGGCAAGGTGCTCAAGGGGCAGTCCCGGGCCGAGGAGCACACGGCCGTGCTGGCCGGGGTGATCGACATCGCCCGCGCCGAACAGCCCGACCTGGTGATCGTCGCCGGTGACCTCTACGACACGGCCGCACCGACCTCGGAGGCGACCCGGCTCGTCACCCGGGCGTTGACCGCGCTGCGTCGTACCGGCGCGGACGTGGTCGCGATCGGCGGCAACCACGACAACGGGCCCGCGCTGGACGCGCTGCGCCCGTGGGCCGAGGCCGCGGGCATCACGCTGCGCGGCGGGGTACGCGAGAATCCGGCCGAGCACGTCATCGACGGCACCACGGCCGGCGGTGAGCGGTGGCAGCTCGCCGCGCTGCCGTTCCTGTCTCAGCGGTACGCGATCCGCGCGCTGGAGATGTACGAGCTGACCGCCGCCGAGGCCAACCAGACGTACGCCGACCACCTGGGTCGGGTGCTGGGCCGGCTCACCGAGGGTTTCTCGGAGCCGGAGCGTGTGCACCTGGTCACCGCCCACCTGACGGTGATCGGCGCGGCGGCCGGCGGCGGCGAGCGGGACGCGCACACGGTGCTCGGCTACGCGGTGCCGGCCACCGTCTTCCCGGCGACGGCGCACTACGTGGCGCTGGGCCACCTGCACCGGGCGCAGCGCGTCGAGGGCCCCTGCCCGGTCCGGTACAGCGGCAGCCCGCTCGCCGTCGACTTCGGCGAGCAGGAGAACGTGCCGTCGGTGACGGTCGTCGAGGTGACCGCCAGCACGGCCGCCCGGGTGCGGGAGGTGCCGGTGACCGCGGCGAGCGCGCTGCGGACGATACGCGGCACGCTGGCGCAGCTCGCCGAGATCGAGGCGCCGGACGCCTGGCTGCGGGTGTTCGTGCGGGAGCACCCCCGCGCGGGCCTGCGCGAGGAGGTCCAGGAGCTGCTGCCCCGGGCGTTGGAGATCCGGATCGACCCGGAGTTGCTGGCGACGCCGGGCAGCGGCACGCGGATCGCGCAGCGGTCGGGGCGTTCTCCCCGGGAGCTGTTCGGCGACTACCTGGACAGCCGGGGCCACGACGACGAGGGCGTTCGGGAACTCTTCGACGAACTCTTCGAGGAGGTCGATCACTGATGCGACCGATGCGGCTCGACATGGCCGGGTTCACGGTCTTCCGGGACTCCACGACCGTCGACTTCACCGACGCCGACTTCTTCGCACTGATCGGGCCCACCGGTTCGGGTAAGTCGACAGTGCTGGACGCCATCTGCTTCGCCCTCTACGGCACGGTGCCCCGCTGGGGTGGCGCGCGGGGGTTGGCCAACGCCCTCGCGCCGTCGGCGACCGAGGCCCGGGTCCGGCTGGTCTTCGAGTCCGGTGGCGCCCGGTACGTGGCGACCCGGGTGGTGCGCCGGGACGGCCGGGGCAACGTCAAGACGGCGAACGCCGGGTTGCAGGTGATGCCGGCCGGCTTCGACGTGACAAAGCTCGACACCGGGTTGAGCCCGGACGACCTCGGTGAGGTGGTCGCCGGCACGCCGGCCGAGATGGAGCAGGCGGTACTGGAGGCGGTCGGGCTGCCGTACGAGCAGTTCACCAGTTGTGTGGTGCTGCCGCAGGGGCAGTTCGCCGACTTCCTGCACGCCAAACCGGCGACCCGGCAGCAGATCCTGGTCAACCTGCTGGGCCTCGGCGTCTACGAGGACGTACAGAAGAGGGCCACGACCCGCGCGGCGCAGGCGGAAGCCAGGCTGGACGCGGTCGACCAGGTCCTCGCCGGCCTGACGGGGGTGGACGACGACGCGTTGGTCGAGGCCGACGCCCTCGTCGACCGGATGGTCGAGCTGGCCGGCGCGGTGACCGGGGCCATGCCGGAGCTGGCAGAGGCCCGACTCCGCGCGCGGGAGGCGGCGGCCGCCCTGACCGCGCTCGACGACGAGCTGAGCGTGCTGTCCGGGGTTCGTGCCCCGAGCGGAGTGGCCGAGGTGGCGCGCGCGGTGACCGCGGCCCGGGTGGACGCCGACGCGGCGGCCTCGGCCGTGTCGCTGGCCGAGGAACGGGAGGAGAAGCTTCGTGGTGAGCTGGCCGGCGCGGGCGACGAGAGCGCGCTGCGGCTGCAACTGCGGGCGTACGACGATCGGGATCGGCTGACCGGCGAGGCCGACACGGTCCGCGCGGCGGTGCGCGCGGCGGACGAGGAGCATTCGGCGGCGGTGGCGGCGCTGGCCGCCGCCCGCGTGGACGCCGAGCGGGCCGACGCCGAGTTGGAGGCGGCCTTCCAGGCGCACGAGGAGGCGAAGGCCACCGACCTGGCGGTCGGTCTGCGGACGCATCTGCATCCGGGCGCGCCCTGCCCGGTGTGCGAGCAGCCGGTGGCCCGGGTGCCGGCGGTACCGGCGGATTCGGCGGTGGCCGCCGCTACGGCGGCCGGAAAGGCGGCGCGGGCCGCCACGAAGGCCGCGCAGGCGGCGGTGCAGCAACGCGACGCCGCAGCGCGTGACCTGGAGCGGCTGCTGGTGCAGGCACGCGCCCGCCAGGAGCAGGTGGACGCCCGGCTGGCCGAGCTGAACGGCCAGCTCACGGGCGCGGCCGAGCCGGCGGTGCTGCGCCGGGAGTTGGCCGAGCACGCCCGGCTGCGTCGCGCCCTGGACGAGGCGGCGACCGCCGTGCGGGCGGGCCGGGACAGCGCTCGCCAGGCCCGGGCGGGTGTGGAGGCGGCGCAGGAGCGGCTGCGGGCCACCTGGCGGGGCTTCGACACCGCCCGCGACGGTCTGGCCCGGTTCGGTCCGCCGGCCGCGGACCGGGACGACGTGGCGGCCTCGTGGGCGGCGCTTACCGACTGGGCGACCGCCGAGGCGGAGCGTCGCCGCGCCGACCGGGCCGGCCGGGCGACAGTCGTCGCCGAGGCCGAGGCGGCGGCCGACGCGGTGCAGCAGCGGATCGCCGGGATCTTCGCCGCCGCCGACGTGCCGGTCGGCGACGATCCGGTGCACGCCGCGACGATCGCCGTGGAGCGTGCCGAGGCCGACCGGCGTCGACTGCACGAGCGCCGCGAGCAGGCCGGCACGTTGCGCGAGCAGCGGGCCGGGCACGAGCGTGAGGCACAGGTGGCGCGGGCCCTCGCGGGACACCTGCGGGCCAACAACTTCGAGCGGTGGCTGCTGGCCGAGGCGTTGGACCTGCTGGTCGACGGCGCGTCGGGGATCCTGCGGGAGCTGTCCTCCGGCCAGTACGAGCTGGTACACGACAAGGGCGAGTTCTTCGTGGTCGACCACCACGACGCCGGGTTGCGCCGGGGCGTACGGACCCTCTCCGGTGGGGAGACGTTCCAGGCGTCGCTGGCATTGGCGCTGGCGCTGTCCGAGCAGTTGGCCGGCATGTCGACGACCGCGGCGAGTCTGGAGTCGATAGTCCTGGACGAGGGCTTCGGCACGCTGGACGCGGCCACGCTGGACACGGTGGCCGCGACGCTGGAGAACCTGGCCGCCCGGGGTGACCGGATGGTCGGCGTGGTCACTCACGTGGCAGCGCTGGCCGAGCGGATTCCGGTCCGCTTCGAGGTGCGCAAGGACGCCCGCTCGGCGCGCGTCGAACGGACCGGCCGGTGAGCGCGAGGAGTGCAGCGCAGCGGAGCCCCGCAGTCGCGAACGAAAGGTCCGGCCGGTGAGCGACGCGGCGTTCTTCGTCGACTCCTGGGACCCGGCGTACGGTGCGTCGTTCGAGGCGTCCGCCACCGGTCCGGCCAACCCCAGCAGCGCCCAGGTCGAGGTCGACGTGGAGCTGCCGGCCGTCGACTGGCGGGCGATCGGCGTACGCGACGACGTCCGGGCGCCGGACGTGGTGCTCATGGTCGACGGGGTCCGTCGGATCGACGCGAGCATCTGGACGGCGGAGGACGACGGCGGGTCGTTTCCGGGGCTGGCCGCTTCGTACGCGGCCGGGGTGGTGCGCTGCGACCTGGGTCGGGGCGCGGCGCAGTTGGCCGGTACGCAGGTGGGCCGGGGTCTGTTCACGGCGAGCCCGTCGGCGCAGGACGTGGTGGCGGGCGCGATCCGCTATCCGGTGCACCGGGTGGGTGGCACGGGCGAACTGGCGAAGTTGCCGGCGGCCGTCCAGGCTCCGCTGACCGCGTTGGAGGTGGCGGTGTCCGACGCCGTCCGGGTCGACGGGGACCTGTTGGTGGTGGACGGTCCGCTGCGCAGTCGCCGCCACCTGCCGCGCACACTGGGCTACATCAAGACCCAGCACAGCCAGTACCTGGACGCCCGACTGACGGCGGTGGTGACCGGCCTGGCGCCCGGCGAGCGCTCGCCGGTGTTCCGGCTCGGTACGCCCTGGGGTGGCTGGTCGTGGTATCTGCGGCTGCCGGTTGCCGTGGGCGCGCCGTGGGCCGGCATCGTCCGGGTGGAGTGCTCGACCGAACTGTCCGTCGAGGCGGCGATCGACCTGGCCGACCTGTCACTTGTCACGCTGCCCCGGTTCGCGTCGACGCCGTACAAGGATCCGCGGGCACCGCAGAACCTGATTCCGATCGCCGGTCTGGAGCGCCGCCTGCGGGCGCTGCTCGGCGACTCCCGGCTGCTGCACCGCGCGTTGACCGCCGCGGCGCGTGCCGGCCGCTGAGCGGGCGGGTCGCGATGGGGCGCAAACGGACGGACGACCGGGTGGTCGAGCAGGTGGACACCGGGCGGGCCGAGCTGGTGCCGTCGCCGGACCGGGCCGGTTCGTGGACGCTGCTGCTGGACGGCGCGCCGCAGTCGCACGTCGACCTGGACGACCCTACGCACCTGGAGTTCGAGTACGTCCGGCGGCTGGCCGCGGCACTGGATTTGGTCGCGCCTCCCGGAGAGCCGCTGCGGGTGCTGCACCTCGGCGGCGGTGCGTTGACCCTGCCCCGGTACGTGTCGGCGACGCGGCCCGGTTCGACCCAGCGGGTGTCCGAGGTGGACGGTGCGCTGGTCGAGTTGGTGCGCCGCGTGCTGCCCTGGCCCACGGACAACCGGCTGCGGGTCCGCGTGCAGGACGCGCGGGCGGTGCTGGCCTCGACGCGGGACGCCAGCTACGACGTGGTGGTCGCGGACGTCTTCGCCGGTGCCCGCACACCGGCGCATCTCACGTCGGTGGAGTACGCCGCCGAGGTGGCACGGGTGCTCCGTCCGGCGGGTTGGTTGTTGGCGAACCTGGCCGACGGCCCGCCGCTGCGGTACGCCCGCAGCCAGGTCGCCACGGTGCGCTCGGTGCTGCCCCAGGCGTGCCTGGTCGGCGACGCGGCGGTACTGCGTGGTCGCCGGTACGGCAATCTGGTGCTGATGGCCGGACGGTCCGCTCCCCCGGTGCCCGCGTTGACCCGGCGGGCTGCCGGCGACTGGTTCCCAGGCCGGGTGGTGGCCGACGACGAGTTGGACCGTTTCGCGGGTGGGGCGGCGGTGGTGCGCGACGCCGACGCCACGGGGTCGGATCCGCCCCCGCCGGGGCTGTTCTCGGTACGCCGCTGACCGGTTCACTCGGCCCGCTGGCGGCTCGGGTGGAACTTTTTTCGCGGTTCGTTGATCCGCTCGGGGCGTCAGTGCGTACCACCGGGCGGCCCACCTCGTGGGTCGGCGTTGGTCACGAACATCCCGGAGGTCTGCATGCATGCGGTGGCGGCCGGTTGGCATGGCGACGCGGTTGGCGCGGACTGGTTGTCCGCGCGGTCGTCGTCGCGGTCGACCTCGTCTGCCCGGGGGGTCGACGCCCGAGCCACGTCTCGCCAAAATGGTCCGGTGACGCCCCGACCGGCGCCCGGGCGCCACCAGGCGACGACAACCGAGGCCAGCCACTCCGACCAGTTGATCCGGCTGCTCTACGCCGAGCACGCCGGCCCGTTGCTGATGTTCGTCATGCGGCTCACCGGGGGGGACCGGCAGCGCGCGGAGGACATCGTCCAGGAGACGCTGCTGCGGGCCTGGCGCAACGCGCACCGTCTCGGCGCGCAGGGGCAGGGTTCGCTGCGGCCGTGGCTGGTCACCGTGGCGCGTCGGATCGCCATCGACGAACACCGCAGCCAGGAGGCCCGGCCGCCGGAGACGTACGACCGGGACCTGACCGCGTTCGCCGAGGCGGACAGCACCGACCGGGTGCTGCGCACGATGACCGTGGCGGACGCTCTGCGTACGCTGAGTCAGTCGCATCGGGAGATCCTGATCGCGACGTACTTCCGGGGGCGGACGGTGCCGGAGGCGGCCGAGGAGTTGGGGCTGCCGTTGGGCACCGCCAAGTCGCGGGTCTACTACGCGCTGCGCGCCTTGCGCACGGCTCTGCAGGAGCGGGGGGTGACAGAATGAGCCGGCCAGACCACATGGACGTCGCCGCGTACGCGCTCGGCGTGCTCGACGAGCAGGACACCGAGCGGTTCGAGGAGCATCTCGCCGCCTGCTGGGCGTGCGCGGCCGAGCTGGAGACGATGGTGCCGGTGGTGGGCCTGCTCTCCGGCATCGACGGCGAGACGATGATGGCCCTGGAGCAGACCGCCACCGACCCGGCGCTGCTGGACCGGACGCTGGTCGCGGTCCGGGCCGATCGACGGCGTACCAGGTTTCGTCAGATGCTCGCGACCGCCGCGGCGGTGGTGGTCTTCGGCGGGTTGACGGGTTACGGCTTCGTGAGTGTGGCCGGGGACGAGGGGCCGGGGGCTCTTGCCGACCCGTCGACGAGCGCCGCCGTCAACGACCCGCCGACGAGCGCCCCGACCGCGCCGCCGAGTGGCCCGGGTGTCGGCGGTAACGAGGAGGAGGGCGACCAGGTCGACGCCACCGACCCGACGACCGGCGTCCAGACGACCATGTTCCTGGTCCAGCGGGAGTACGGCACCCGTATCAACTTCAGTCTGCGGAAACTGCCCGGCCCGCGTACCTGCCGGTTGGTGGTGGTGCGCAAGAACTCCAGCACGGAGGTCATTTCGACGTGGTCGGTGCCGGACGGTGGCTACGGGACGAACAACCGCCCGCAGGGTTTGGAGCTGAGCGCGTCGACCTCGGCGTTGACGAGCGACATCAAGCAACTCCAGGTGCAGTCGGTCGACCGTAACGGTGTCGCTAGTCCGCTGGTCACCGTGCCCATGTAGGGTCGCGTACCATCGTCGACGCCGGCCATTGTTCCAATGGCTGGCGTCGATGCGTTTTTCCTGGTCAAGCCTCTGCGCAGGGCCATACGGATGAACGCGCGTTCCGGTTCAATCAAATTGCGTGAAATTGACCACTGTTACTTCTTCAACCTTGACAGCCCGCCCGCCGTACCTATGGGTGAACTGCCAAGAATGAGGAGGGCACGTGGCACAGATGAAGCGGACCGTCATCGTCGCGAGCGCGATGGTCGCACTAACGGCCTGCGCTCCCGCGGGTTACGACGGGGCGAACTCGGGCGCGGCTGAGCCGGTCGCCGTCGCCGCGGCCGAACCCAGCGCGTCGGCGGAACCCGAGGCGTCGGCATCGGCGGAGACGCCGGCCGCCGACGCGCCGCCCGCGAACGTCGATCTGACCGAGCAGTTGATCGGTAAGAACGTGGCCCGGATGGGCAAGGTCGTCACCGACCAGGACGGCTGGATCCTGTACCGCTTCGACAAGGACACCGCCGACCCGCCCGCGTCGAACTGCGTCGACAAGTGCGCGGAGGTCTGGCCTCCGGCGCTGACCGACGGGAACCCGCAGCTCACCGGCGTCTCCGACGACAAGGTCGGCAGTGTGACCCGGCAGGACGGCACCCGCCAGCTCACCGTCGGCGGCTGGCCGGTGTACCGCTACATCGGTGACAAGAAGCCCGGCCAGTGGAAGGGCCAGGCCGTCGGTGGCACCTGGTTCGTGGTCCAGCCCGACGGCAAGAAGAACCTGAGCTGCCTGCCCACCTCCACGCCGAAGGCGGTCGCCCCGCCGGCCGACAGCGGGTCGAGCGACGCCGGTGGATCGGGCTACTCGTACTGATCCCTACCGCCAGGACACGACGGGGGCCGGTCGCAGCCGAGGAGGGCGCGACCGGCCCCGTCGTGTGCTCGAGCGCGTCGGCGACGGCGGGGAGCGGCACCGCGGCGTGACCTGGCAGAGTGGCAGGGGTGACCGAGACCGAGCCCGCCGCGAGCAGGGTGCTGCACCCGCCGGCCGGGTACCGGCTGGCCGCGTCGGTCCGCGCGCTGACCTTCAGCCCGTACGACCCGTGCGCGCGCATCGCCGCCGGCACGTTCTGGTGGGCGACCCGCACCCCGCAGGGACCGGCCACCCTCGCGCTGCGGCCGGCCGGCGGTGACCTGCTCGCCGAGGGTTACGGACCGGGCGCCGAGCACGTCGTGGCCCACGCGGACCGGATCGCCGGGCTGCACGACGACCTGACGGGCTTCGCCGAACTGGCGATGGCACACCCGCTCGTCGCCCGGCTGGCCCGGGAACACCGGGGGCTGCGCATGCCCAGCACCGGGCAGGTCTTCCCCCGTCTGCTGCGGGCGGTCTTCGAGCAGAAGGTCACCGGCAAGGAGGCGTATCGGGCGTACGCGGCGACCGTGCGGCACTTCCGCGAGCCGGCGCCCGGCCCGCTACAGCCGCTCCTGCTGCCGCCCGAGGCCGCCGCGGTGGCCGCCACCCCGTACTGGGTGTTCCACCCGTTCGGCGTGGAGCAGCGCCGGGCCGACACGCTACGCCGCGCCGCCGCGCTCGCCGACCGGCTGGAGCGCTGCGTCGACGCGACCGAGGCCACCCGCCGGCTGACCGCCATCGCCGGCATCGGACCGTGGACGGCCGCCGAGGTGGTGCGGATCGCGTACGGCGACCCGGACGCGGTAAGCGTCGGCGACTACCACATCCCGAACACCGTGGCCTGGGCGCTCGCCGGTGAGCCACGCGGCGACGACGCGCGGATGCTGACCCTGCTGGAGCCGTTCCGGGGGCATCGGGGGCGGGTGTGCCTGCTGCTGGAGGCCGCCGGCATCCAGGCGCCGAAGTACGGTCCCCGCGCCCCGATCCGCTCGTTCGCCCGGTTCTGAGCCCTTCCCGGCTGACGGGCGGCGGCCGGGCCGCCCGTGGTGGGCGACGCCGACTGTGGTGTGCTGCCCGGATGAGCGTCGAGGTGAGCATCGTCCCGGCGGTCGTCGCGGACGCCGGCGAGATCCTGACCGTGCAGCGCGCCGCCTACCTCAGCGAGGCGCAGCACTACGCCGAGCCCTTCCTGCCGCCGCTGACCGAGACCCTGGACGAGGTCGCGGCCGTGCTGGCCGGCCCGGACATCGTGCTCGTCGCCCGTTCGGGGCACCGGCTGGTCGGGTCGGTACGCGCGCGCCTGGCCGGTGACACCGCACATGTCGGGCGCCTCGCGGTCGCCCCGGACCAGCAGGGGCGAGGTGTCGGAGCGCGGCTGCTCGCCGCGATCGAGGAGGCCTGCGCCGGCCGCGCCGCCCGGTTCAGCCTCTTCACCGGCGCGGACAGCGCCCGCAACATCGCGCTGTACCAGCGGTACGGCTACCGGATCGTGGCACACCGCCCGGACCCGAACGGCACCCCGTTGGCCGTGCTGGAGAAACCGGCCGTCAGCTCCGCTCGCAGCGACGCCTGAGCCCGTCGGCCTCCAGCCGGACGTAGCGGCGCAGCAGGCCGCCGTACAGCCGGCCGATCAGACCGGCGAGCGGTCCGGCCTGGTCGATGGCCACGTCGACCCGGGTACGTCCGTCGGGCAGCGGCAGCAGCCGGTGCTCGCCCCGGGTGTGCACGCCCGACACGTCGGAGGCCCAGGTGAACTCCCGCCCCTCGGTCAGTTCGACGACCCGCCACACGGCCGGGCGCAGTTTCGGCTGGGTCAGGCGGGCGGTCGCGCCGACCGCGAGGGGGCCCGGCTCGCCCCGCTCGGCCCGGGTCACCGAGGCCGTCCACTCCGGCCACCGCTCGACGTCGACAAGTACCGCCCACACCCGCTCGGCGTCCGCGCCGATCTCCGTGTCCGCTTCGAACCGCATCGCGTCCCCTCCCCCGGCGGCGCCGTCCGGCACTGCCACCTCCTGCCGACGACGCTGCCCGGCGGATCGTGACTACGGCATCCACCGGCCGGTCCGATCGTCGATCGGGCCGTGGGTCCGCCGGCCGCGCGGGATCAGGCGGCTTCGCGCAGGTCGGCCAGGCTCAACGGGGTACGCCGACGCAGCAGCTCCTCCAGCTCCGTCACCGAGCCGACCTCGCCGAGCACGTCGCGGCCGCCACCGAACCGCTGCGGATATCGACGGGTCAGCCGGTAGCGGTAGCGGCCCCGGATCAGCTCCACGCTCACCCGCCACCGCCCGCAGCAGTCGCAGACCCACTCGGCCATTCCGCGAAACTAGCTCTGACCTGCGGTTATCTGATTCGCCCAGGCAGGACGAGCGTCGCGCGGGCGGACACGTCGCCGCCGCACCGGCGGTGATCTGGCTCACGACTGTCGGCCCCGTCTGATTGACTGGTCGCCGTGGACCTGCCGATCAACCCTCCGGTCGAGCCGATGCTGGCCAAGAGCGTCCCGAAGCTGCCCACCACGCCCGGTGTGACGTACGAGCCCAAGTGGGACGGGTTCCGGTGCATCGTGTTCCGCGACGGCGACGAGGTCGAGCTGGCCAGCCGGGGCGGCAAGTCGATGACCCGCTACTTCCCCGAGGTGGTCGAGCAGGCCCGCCGGCAGCTGCCCGGGCGGTGCGCCGTCGACGGCGAGTTGATCGTGATCCGGCGGGACGGGCCGTCCGGCCAGCCGCGGCTGGACTTCGAGCTGCTGGCCCAGCGCATCCACCCGGCGGCGTCCCGGGTCACGATGCTGGCCGAGACCACGCCCGCCGACTTCGTCGCGTTCGACCTGCTGGCCATCGGCGACGAGGCGCTGCTCGACCAGCCGTACCCGCGCCGCCGGGAGCGGCTGGTCCAGGCACTGGCCGACGTACGTCCACCGGTGCACGTCACCCAGGTCACCACCGATCCGGAGACGGCACGCCGCTGGTTCGACGTCTTCGAGGGCGCGGGGCTGGACGGGCTGATCGTCAAGCCGGCCGACCTGCCGTACGAGCCGGGCAAGCGGTTGATGTTCAAGGTCAAGCACGCCCGCACCGCCGACGCGGTGGTGGCCGGCTTCCGCTGGCACAAGTCCGGCCCGGTGGTGGGCTCGCTGCTGCTCGGCCTCTACGACGACGCGGGCGTTCTGCACCACGTCGGGGTGAGCGCGTCGTTCAGCATGGCCCGTCGGGCCGAGCTGCTCGACGAGCTGGCCCCCTACCGGGACATCGGCGGCGAGCACCCGTGGGTGCACGGCGACCACGAGCGCGGTCAGCGCATCCCGGGTGGGGTGAGCCGGTGGACCGGCACCAAGAACCTGGAGTGGGAGCCGCTGCGCCCGGAGCTGGTGGTCGAGGTGGGTTACGACGCGATGGAGGGTGAGCGCTTCCGGCACACCGCCCAGTTCGTCAGGTGGCGGCCCGACCGCGATCCCCGCTCGTGCCGCTACGACCAACTCGACCGCCCGATCCGCTTCGACGTGGACCAGGTGCTGCGCGGTGATCCGACGGTCACCCTCGACCGGGCCGCCACGGGTCCGGCGTAGCCTGGCCGTCGACCCGACACCGGAGGATCATGTGAGCCGCACCGCCGACCACCCCCGGATGACACCCGGTCGCCGGGTCCGTCGCAGTCTCGTCGCCTTCGCCACGGCTGCGCTGCTCACCGCCGGTTGCACGCTTCCGGCGTTCGCGCCACGCACCGAGGTGCAGGGTGAGGCGGCACCGGCCGGCTCGTCGGCCACCTGGCGGCCCTGCCCGGAGGTGGCCGAGGATCTGGTGGGGCGGGGCGCGCCGGACATGCGCTACGAGTGCGCGCGGATCGCGGTGCCGAGAGACTGGGGCACCGGTGGCGGGGCGACGGCCGGGCCGGGCGCCGGGCAGACCTTCGAGATCGCTCTGCTGCGGGCCAGGTCCAGCAAGCAGCGCGACCGCATCGGCTCCCTGGTGGTCAACCCCGGCGGCCCGGGGGGCTCCGGTGTGGACACCGCCGTCTACCTCTCGTTCGGCACCCAGTTCGGTGGGCTGCCCGCCTCCGTCACCGAGCGCTTCGACATCGTCGGCTTCGACCCGCGCGGTGTCTCCCGGTCCAGTCCGGTCAAGTGCATCTCCGACGCCGACCTGGACGCGAGCTTCGGCTACGATCCGGACCCGGCGAGCCAGGCGGCGTTCGACGGTTTCGCCGGACTGAGCCAGCGGATCGGGCGCGGTTGCGGGGACCGCTACGGCGACCAGTTGCCCCTGTACGGCAGTGAGCAGGCCGCCCGGGACATGGACGCCGTCCGCGCCGCTGTCGGCGACGACAAGCTCACCTACCTGGGTTACTCCTACGGCACGCTGCTCGGCGCGGTCTACGCCCAGCTCTACCCGCAGCGGGTACGCGCGCTGGTGCTCGACGGTGCCGTCGACCCGCAGCAGCGGCTGATCGCCGGCTCGGAGAGTCAGGCCCGCGGGTTCGAGCGGGCGTTCGACAACTTCACCCGCTGGTGCACCGCCAACGCCGCGCGCTGCCCGATCGCTCCGGACGCCCGCGCCGCCGTGACCTCGGCCATCGACAAGGCCAAGGTCTCCCCGGTCCGGGGCGACGACGGGCGGGAGGCCACGGCGGGCTGGGTCTTCTACGCGGTCATCTCGTCGCTCTACACCGAGTCCGGCTGGCAGGAGCTGGCCCGGGCCATCGACCGGCTGGCCGAGGGCGATCCGAAGGACGTGTTCCGGCTCGCCGACTCGTACGCCGGCCGGGAGAGCGACGGGCACTACTCGAACCTGTTCGACGCCAACCTCGCCGTCAACTGCGCCGACGAGACCGAGAAGCCGAGCCGGGAGCAGATCCGCCAGTTGCAGTCGCAGTGGCGCACGAAGTACCCGCTGTTCGGTCCGGCGCTGGCGGTGGGCATGTTGAGCTGCGTCGAGTGGCCGGGTGGCCGGGACCCGTACCCGACCGGCCGGGCCAACGGCGCGCCGCCGATCGTGGTGGTCGGCACGACCGGCGACCCCGCCACGCCCTACGAGCAGACCGGCCGGCTCGCCTCGATGTTGGGTGTGGGTCGGGTGCTCACCTGGGAGGGTGAGGGGCACACCGCCTACCCGCAGACCTCCTGCATCACCCGGGCCGTCGACGCGTACCTGATCGACCTGACCGTCCCCGTCGAGGGCCTGCGCTGCCCGGCCAAGTGACAGTTGTGCCAGGCTGACCGGCATGAGCGACATGATCTTCCGGGAGGCGGTTCGCGCGGACCTGCCCGCCGTCATCGCCCTGCTCGCCGACGACGTGCTGGGCAAGGCTCGTGACTTCACCCAGGTCGACGAGGCGTACGAACGGGCGTTCGCCGACATCAGCGCCGACCCGCGGAACGTCCTGATCGTCGCCGAGCAGGCCGGCGAGCTGGTCGGCTGCCTACAGGTCACGTACATCCCGGGGCTCGGCCGGCACGGCGCCGAGCGAGCCCTGGTCGAGTCGGTCCGGGTCCGCTCCGACCGGCGCGGCCAGGGGCTCGGCCGGGAGTTGATGGCCTGGGCAATCGACCAGGCCCGGCAGCGAGGTTGCGCCCTGGTCCAGCTCACCACGGACAAGTCCCGCACCGACGCGCACCGCTTCTACCTGAGCCTCGGCTTCGTGGCCAGTCACGAGGGCATGAAGCTCCCGCTCTGACCCGCCCGAGACGCCAGCCCGCCGGTAGGGCCGACCCGGAGGGCCGCCGCCCACAGGCCACGGGCCGCCACCACAAGCCGCCGCCCACAGGCCACCAGGCCAGCGCGGGCGGCGGGCGCCGGTCAGTCGTCGACGAGGCGGCCGTCGCGCAGGACGAGCACCCGGTCGGCGAGGTCGATCAGGGCCGGGTCGTGGGTGGCGACCAGGGCCGTCATCCCTCGGGCGTGCACCACCGCACGCAGCAGGTTCATGATCGACCGTCCCGTCTCCGAGTCGAGCTGGCCGGTGGGTTCGTCGGCGATGAGCAGGTCCGGCTCGTTGGCGAGCGCGCGGGCCACGGCGACGCGCTGCTGCTGGCCGCCGGAGAGCTCGTACGGGCGCTGGGCCGCGTGCCCACCGAGGCCCACCAGCTCGAGCAGCACCGCGACGCGCTCCTCCCGCTCGGCGGCCGGCACCTGCGCCAATCGCAACGGCACGCCCACGTTCTCGGCGGCGGAGAGGATCGGCACCAGCCCGAAGGTCTGGAACACGAACCCGACAGTGCCCCGACGCAGCCGTAGCAGCTCGGCCTCCCCGGCCGAGGTCACGTCGTGCCCGGCCACCACCACCTGGCCGCTGTCCGGCCGGTCCAGCCCGCCGATGACGTTCAGCAACGTGGTCTTGCCGGCCCCGGAGCGCCCCCGGACGGCGACCAGCTCACCGCGGTCGGCGGTGAACGAGACGTCCCGCACCGCCTGCACGGCGTGCTCACCGCGGCCGAAGGTCCGGCTCACCCCGCTGACCCGGACCACCTCGACGGGTGGCACGCCCGGCCCGCCACCGGTGGACGCCGTTCCCGCCACCGCCATGTCGTGAAAGCTCACGCCTGCGCCTCCCGCTCCTGAGAGACCCGGTCACCGGGCCGTACCTGCACGTGGTCGGGCTCCAGATCGAGCCGGACCCGCTCCTTCAGCGACAGCGCGTCGACGAACGCGGCCGGTAGCTGCATCCGACCGTTACGGTCCAGCACCGCGTACTCCTCGCTGACCAGTTCGGTGTTGCCGTCCGCCCCGACGCGCGCGGTCCGACGTACCTCGGAGGCGGTTCGACCGTCGCGGATCGCGACGGTCCGGCGGACCTGCGTGGCGACGGCATGGTCGTGGGTGACGATCACGATGGTCACGCCCAGTTCGGCGTTGATGGTGCGCAGCGCCCCGAAGACCTCCGCGCCGGTGGCCTCGTCCAGCTCGCCGGTGGGCTCGTCGGCGAAGAGCACCTCGGGGTCGTTGGCGACGGCCACCGCCACCGCGACCCGCTGCTGCTCGCCCCCGCTGAGCTGACCGGGCCGCCGGTCCGCGCCGTAGCCCACGCCGACCAGGTCGAGCAGTTCCCGCGCGCGCTCGCGGCGGGCCCGCCCGGAGCGCGTGCCGGCCAGCTGCATCGGCAGCTCCACGTTCTCCAGCGCGGTGAGGTACGGCAGCAGGTTGCGGCCGGTCTGTTGCCAGACGAACCCGACGAGCTGCCGGCGGTAGCTCAGCCGGCGCTTCGCGGAGAGCGAGAGCAGGTCGTAGTCGGCCACCCGTGCGATGCCGGCGGTCGGCGTGTCCAGGCCGGAGAGGATGTTGAGCAGGGTCGACTTGCCCGAGCCGGACGCACCGACGATCGCCACCAGCTCACCCCGGTCGATGACCAGGTCGAGCCCCTGTAGGGCGACCACCTCGACCCCCTCGGTCTTGAAGATGCGTACCAGGCCGTCGCAGACGATGTGTCCGCGTAGACGGTCCTGTCCGCCGGCTCGCTCGGCGGCACGTTGCGCCGCCCGCTGCTGCAGGGAAGCCAGGTCGGGCACCAGGGCACTCTGGGCGGTAGCGGTCATCTCAGCTCTCCTCTCCGAGCCGCAGCACCTCACCGAGGCGCAGCCGGCGGTTGTTCAGGGCCTCGACGGCGACCGCGAAGCCGAGGGCGATCGCCCCGAGCGCGACCACCGCGACGACCAGCCCGGGTTCGAACGCCACCCGGACCGGCACCCCGCCGGTGAACGCGGACAGGCCGAGCACCGGATTGAGCACCAGTGGGAGCACCGCGCCGACGAGTGCTCCGGTCAGCACCGACATCCCGACCAGCGGGGTCAGCTCGACCAGCAGCAGCCCTCGCCACTGGCGGCGGGACAGGCCGAGGGTTCGCAGCCGGGACAGCACCTGCCCGCGGGCCCGCGCGCCGGCCAGCACGGTGAACGCGATGGCCAGCAGGCCGAGGACCGTGCCGCCGGCAGCGCCCCCCAGGAACCCGAAGGCCAGGACGCCGTTCGCGCCGCCGTCACCGAGCTGGTGTCGTACGCCCACTCGGGTGTCGACGGTGACGCCCAGCGGCCGTTCCCGGCCGGTGACCGCCCCCTGCTTCTGGTAGCGCAACTGACCCTGGTCACCGGCCTGCCGCAGCGCCTCCGCGTCGATCCGGTCACCGGCGACGAGCAGGCTGGTCGGCGCCGGCGTGGTGGTCCGCGCCGGTAACGCCTGCCAGGGCAGGATCACGAACCGACCGGTGGTCGCCGCCAGCAGGGGGAAGCTGTCCTGCGAGCCGGCAACCCGGAACTCGTACCGCTGCCCCTGCACGGCGACGAACGCCGAGTCCCGCAGATCCGTCCGCGCCAGGTCGGCGGCGACGGCCGGTGACACGATCGCCGGCACGGCCCCCGGTTCGGCGCGGGCGGAGCGCAACGCGTCCGGCACCGTGACGTCCACCCCGGACTCGCCGGTCACCCTGGCCAACCCGGGGCCGTCGACAAGCAGCACCGTGGTCTGCCCGATCCGCGCGTCGGTGCCGACCTCGTCCCTCGCCAGCCGCTGGTCCGGCTCGATCAGCACCGGCGTCGCGGCATCGACGCCGGGCAGACGGTCCAGCGCGTCGACCGTGTCCGGGGCGAAGCGTTCCCCCCGGATCAGCGCGTCGGCGGGGACGACCTGCTCGGCGGCCCGGCCCCGGCTCGCGTCGACGCCGGCGGCGACGACCGCGCAGAAGGCCGCTGTACCGATGGCCAGCACCACGACGACCAGCGGCGCGGCGACCGTCGAGCGCCCGGCCCGCGCGGTGCCGAGGAAGGTCACGCTCCCGCGGGTCCGCGCGGCGAGCCGACTGACGAGCAACAACGGCCAGGGGTACGCGCGCAGCGCGAGCACCGCCGCGGCGACCGCGATCAGCACCGGCACCGACACGAGCAGCGGGTCGACCTCGCCGAGGGTGAGCCCGCGCCGGCGCAGCAGTACGGCGGCGAGCCCGGCCAGCAACAGCAGGAAGACCTCGACGGTCAGCCGCCGTGTCGACGGACGTATCCGGACCAGATCCTGGCGGGCCGCGCCGGCACCCTGCACCGCGAGCGTCGCCAGCGGCAGTGCCAGGGTGACCAGCAGAGTCGCCGCGGCGGCGTACGGCGCGGTCGGGTCGGGCGTACCGGGGAACAGGGTGCCCAGCCACCAACCGAGCGCCGCGGCGACCGGCACCACCAGCAGTGACTCGGCGAGGCTGCGGCGGGCACCGGCGGTGGCCGCGCCACCACGGGCCCGGATCAGCGCGAACTCGGAGCGGCGTCGGCGGGTGGACAGGGTCGCCGCGAGCAGGATCAGCCCGGCCAGCGTGGCCAGGATTCCTGCCCCGACCACCGCGAGCAGGGTCCGGGCGGAGTTCACCTGGGCGGCGAACGCGCGCAGCGGGATGTCGACGGCCTGGGTCAGCGTGAGACCGGGCGGGACGTGACGCTGCAACTGTTGCAGGTTCTCGATCACCTGGTCGAGCTGGCGTGCGTCGATCCGGTCCACGCCAAGGCGGTAGCGCCACTGCGTGCGCACCGGCCAGCCGGCCGCGGCGCCCTTGTCGAGGACCACCGGGGCGACCACGCCGACGCCGATGAAGGGCTGGCCGTCGCCCTCCGGTTCGACGACCTGGAGCACCTGCGGCAACCCGCCCCAGGCGCCGTCCGCCCGGTCGACGGGTCGGAACAGCCCGACCACGACCATCGGTGTCGGTTTGCCATCGTCGGCGAGCTGACGCAGATCGAGCCGGCTGCCGACGCGCAGGTTGAGCTTGCGCGCCACGTCCGTGTCGAGGGCCAGCTCGATGGGCCGGCCGGCGACGTAGGTCTCGTTCGGCCAGGCGCCCTCGACGAGGTTGCTCTCCTGCTGGATGCCGGGCATGGCACGCAGACCGAGGTTGACCAGCAGGTTGCGGGCCTTGAGGTCGGGACCGACCACCCGGTTCGGCGTGGTGTCCACGCTGAGCCATCGTTCGGTGACGGCGGAGCGAATCTGCGGCGGCATCCCCTCGACCAGGCTGTCGAACTGTTCCCGAGCGCCGGGCATGACCGGCGCGGCACCGGTCACGACCTCCCCGGTGGCGTAGTTGAGATCCCGGCGGTCGGCCTGCTCGCTGTTGAGCAACGCTCGCAGGCCCTCTTCGGCGAGCCGGTTGACCAGTCGGGGCACTCCACTGACCAGCAGCGTGACCACCAGGGTCAACACCGCCAGCAGCAGGAACTGCCCGCCGTACGCCCGGACCCGGCGGGCGGCCGCGCCGACGCTCATCGTTCTCCCCCGATTCGCAGCTGCACCGCCGCCACCCGCTGACGGATGCCGGTGGCGATGAACGCGCTGAAGGCGAGCGCCGCCAGCAGCAGGCCGACCGCGGTCAGGCCGATGGGCACCCAGGGCAGCGCGAACGCCGCCGGGGGTACCGGCCGGCCGGCGGCCGGAGTGAGGATGACGAGTGGAGCCATGGTGGCTCCGACCGTGGCACCGAGCAGCAGACCGACCCCGACGCCGATGCCGGCCAGGAAGGTCTGCTCGGCGAGCAGAGCCCGGGCCAGCAGTCGGGGCGTCGCGCCGAGGGTGGTCAGCACCGCGAACTCGCTCATCCGGCGTCGGGCGGTCGCCCACACGTCGACCATGAGGCCGACCAGGGCGAGCAGCACCGCGCCGAGGGCGGCGGCGAGCATCCCGGTGCGCGCCCCCCGCCAGTACGGGTCGTCGGCGGCGGCCTCGATCGCGGCACGCCTGTCGAGGACGGTGACGCCGGTCAGTTCGCCGGCGGCGCGTGCGGCGGCCGCCGGGTCGTCGGCGCCCACCCACCACTCGGGTACGCCTCGAACGGTTCCGCCGGCGCGGATCAGCGCGTCGACCGCCGTGGGCAGGTCGAGCAGCACGCCGTCGCCGGCGGTGGTCGGCACGGAGTCCAGCTCACCGACCAACCGGGCCGGCACGGACGCGCCGGAGAGGGCCAGGGTGAGGGTGTCGCCGGTGTGCAGGCTCAACGCGTCGCGCACCCCGGGCGTCATCAGGACCGGAACGGGGGTGATCTGCCCGGCGGGCACGATGGCGAACCGGGTGGGTGGTTGGTAGGCGAACTGTCCGCCGGGAATGACCTCCACCGGGAAGCTGGCGGAGACGCCGCTCGTGCTGGACTGTGCCGTGGCGGCCGGCTTACCGCCGGCCGTGGTGCTCCAGCCCCCGGTCACCTCGGCGGGCCGTCTGGTGCCGTCCGCGCCGACGAGCGTCAGCCCGTCCACCTGGAGCCGGTACGCGTTCCCGGCCGCCGCCCCACCGTCGGCCTCGAATCCGGCCAACCGCAGTCGCGCGTCCCCCACGTCAGGCAGTTGCACGGTGAACGGCGTGGCCCGTCCGTCGCTGGTGGCGTTGACCGCCGGCAGCCGGAAGGCCGAGCCGTCGCTGCTGGTGACCAGCAACGACACAGCGACTTCCAGTGAGCGGAAGGCCCTCTCGACGGGGGTGCGAGCCGTACCGGTGATGGCGCGGGTGCCGGCGGGCAGTTCGACGCCGGTGGGTGCACCCCGGGCCCCGATCATCCGTTGGTACTGCGTCGACACCGGCTCGTCGCTCAGCCGGTCGGCGAGCCGGACGACGCCGGGCGCGCCGGCCGGGTCGAAGCCGATCACGGTGACGGGCAGGTCCCCCCGGCCGACCCGTACCTCGTCGCGCCACACCGGCAGCGCCCGGCGCACGCCCGGCAGCGCGGCGAGCTCGCCGGCCCGGGTCGCCGGAGCCAGTCCGGCCCGCTCGGTCAACCGCAGGTCGGCGCCGACCGTGTGGCCGGCCTGCTCGACCTGGGACCGTTCCCCGGTACTGACCAGGGACCAGGCGAGCGTGCTGCCGCCGACGGCGAGCGCGAGCAGCAGCACGGGCCCGGCGTGGGGACGGCGGCCCGCCTGCCACATCCCCAGCATGGTGGCCGTCCACGGCCGTCGGTCGACGAACCGCTCGGCGAACCGGGTGAGCGGCGGAAGCACCCGCAGTGCCAGCACGGCCCCGGCCAGCACGCCGAGGGTTGGGGCGGCGATGAGCAGCGGGTCCAGACCGAGCCGGCCGTTCGAGCCGGCGAGCGGAGAGGCGTACCGGCGCAGCTGCACCCAGGCGATCACGGCGAGGGCGACAAGTACCAGGTCGACGCTCGCGCGTTGGACGCTCGCCGACCGGTTCGGGCGGGACCGCGCGGCCATGTCGGCGACGTACGTGCCGGAGCCGCGCAGCGTCGGCGCGACCATGGCCACCAGGCAGCCGGCCGCCGTCGCCGCGGCTGCCGCCCAGACCAGCGTGGTGTTGCCGCCGGCGGTGGACAGCTCCGCCGCACCGCCGGGGCGGACGAATCGCAGCGCCTCGCCGGCGATCACCGGCCCGAGCAGTGCCGCCGGAGCCACCACCAGGGTCGCCTCCCGGGCGGCCAGGCCGGCCAGTTGGCGGCGGGCGGCGCCACGGGCACGCAGCAGCGCGGTCTGTGGGCGACGGTCCTCGTGCAGCAGTGCGGCGACCAGCACCAGCGCGTACCCGCCGAGCACCAGGATGAGCAGCAGCGGGGTGGCCAGCGCGGAGCGGCCCACCAGGTCGGCGCGCGCGATCCGGTCCAGCAGGCGGTCCATCTTCGTCGAGGTCTGCCCCGAGGAGCCCAGTTGGGCGGCCTCGGGCACCGCCGCCACGGCCGTGGTCACGGCGGCCCGGACGGCGGGCAGGTCACCGGCGTCGACGCCGCCGAGGTCCGGTTCGGCCAGCCAGGACGCCGTCACCGAGCCCGGGAAGGCTGTCGTGAAGTCGGCCGGATCGAGCACGAACGGCCCGTACGAGGTGGCCGAGCCCGCGCTGCCGGTCCCCACCCCGGGTGCCAGCAGCCAGTACGCCTCGGTCGGGTCGCGGGGTCGCCAGGTGCCGGCGAGCACCACCTCGCTGGCCTTCTCGGTGGCGCGGTCCCGCAGTGGAATCCGGTCGCCGACGGTCAGGCCGAGTGTCGTGGCGACCCGCTCCGGCAGGCTCACCTGGGTTGGCTTCGCCCCGGGGCGGGGCCACGCGCCGCCGGTCAGCTCGGCGTGCGCGGTCAGGTCGTCGAGGGTGGCCAGGTTGGCGAAGATCGGGTCGTCGCCGGTGCGCGGCACCGAGCCGAGATCGTCGGTCAGTTCCCGGCCGGTGCCGTAGCGCGCCACGGAGACGGTTACCGGCGCCCCGCCGAGCCCGTCGGCGAACTGGGCCCGCGCCGCCTGGTCGCGGGTGGCGAACTCAGCGGCGTCTCGACCTCCGGAGCCGCTGACGAGCAGGCCGCGCTCCTCGGCCGGCGACGCCGCGACCAACGCGCGCTGCCCGGCGTCCACCGCACGTCGGTTGTAGTCCGACAGACCGGTGACCAACGCTACGGCGACCAGGGCGGCGATCACCGCGGCAACCAGCAGTCCCCGCGCCTCGCGGGCCCGCCTCCACACCAGCTTCATCCGACGCCTCCCCTGGCCCTGGTGGGCCGACGACCTTCAAGACAGGTCACCTATGGGGAAAGGTTCGCGCCCGTTACATGATCGTTATTACGGGAACGGTCGGCGGCGTCACGTACCGCGTCGAGCCGTCCGTACGGCGAAGGCGATCGCGCCCACGACGAGCAGCGCGCCGATGAGTTGCAGGCCCGGCGAGTCGTCGGCCCCTCCGTACACGACGGCGGCGACGCCGAGGGCGACGGCCGCGATGGCGACGAGATATCTCATGCTGTCTCCTCCTCGACCCATTCGAGCAGGTCTCCGGGCTGGCATTCGAGCACCCGGCACATCGCTTCGAGGGTGCTGAAGCGGACCGCCTTGGCGCGGCCGTTCTTGAGCACCGCCACGTTCGCCGGGGTGAGCCCGACGCGCTCGGCGAACTCGCCGACGCTCATCTTGCGCTTGGCCAGCTCGACGTCGATCCGGACGACGATGGGCATCAGATCACCGCTTCCATGTCGGTCCGCAGCGTGGTGGCCTGCCGCAGCAGGGCGCGCATGACCACCATGAGGAGCCCCAGCACGGTGACGCCCACCGTCAGCAGGAACAGCAGGAGCGGCAGCCCGGGGTCGCCCGCGTTGAACCCCACGTAGAGGAAGACGCCCACCAGCACCAGCCACGCGGCGGCGATGGCCCAGACGATGGCGTCGACCCACTTCAGCGACGCCTCGGTGAAGATGCGGTCGTTCTTGACCAGGCTGAGCAGTTGCCATGTCGCGACGATCACCACCTGGACGCACAGCACCCAGAAGACCGTCACGATCGTCGCCGGCCACCGGAGGTACGCGTCCTGTGGCGACTCCTGCGCCATGTGCGCGAACTGCCCCGGCAGCGAGAGGGTCTGGAACAGGACCAGGATCCCGAACAACACCACGAGAAACACTCGGAGAGCGGACACCGCTCGACGTTCAACAACCATGCATCGAGTTTCGCTCGCTAACTATCGAAAGTCAATCGGTACACCGGTCGGCCCTCGGCGCGTTCGTCGGCGCTGCGTCTCGTCGCGCGGCGTGGGTCACTTCGGGGTGAGGAGACAGAACTCGTTGCCCTCCGGGTCGGCGAAGACCTTCCACGGGATCGTGCTGTCACCCAGGTCGATCGGCGTGGCGCCCAGGGCCCGCAGTCGCGTCGCCTCGGTCTCCATGTCGTCCCCCGGATACGGGCGGACGTCGAGGTGGACGCGGTTCCACCCCGTCTTCACGTCGGGCGTCCGCAGAAACTGCAGGTACGGACCCACGCCCCGGGACGAGCGCAGGACCGCGTTGTCGTCGGTCACCTTGTGCACGGTCCAGTCCGTCACCTCACCCCAGAAACGGGCCATGCCCCTCGGGTCCGCGCAGTCGACCACGACGGAGGCGATGGGACCCGTGTCCTGGTCCGAGTCGTGCCAGTCGAGCACGCAGAACTCGTTGCCCTCCGGGTCGGCCAGGACGACCCACGGCACGTCCCCCTGCCCCACGTCGGCGGGTGTCGCGCCAAGATCCTTCAGACGTGCGACGACCTGGGCCTGGTGAGCCGCCGAGGTGGTGGCCAGGTCGATGTGCACCGGGTTCTTCACCGTCTTGGGCTCGGTGGAGACGACGATGTCGATGCAGACGGCGACGGGATCGGGATAGACGAAATCCTTCGGTTCGAGGTTCGTCACACCGGGGCCTTCGCTGGACATCTCCCAGCCGAGCACCTCGGCCCAGAATGCGCCGAGTGCCACCTCGTCCCGAGCCTTCATGTTGATCTGCACAAGTCGCGTCGCCATGGCCGCGATGCTATCGAGAAGCGAGTGACGTCCGGGCCTCACCTGGTCACCCGCCCGAGGCCCGGCCCGGGTCGTTGATCTGGCGACGGAACGCGAGGTACGCGGTCAGGTTGGCCAGCAGCAACCCCAACCCGATCATCGAGGCCAGGAGTCCCACGTCGAGGCTCGGCAGTGCCACGAAGGTCAGGGCGGCGAGCACGATGGCGAAGATGTTGAGGAAGGTGAAGGCCAGCACCAGTTCGTTGAGCAGGCGGGACCGCCGGTCCTGGAGTCGACCGACCAGTTGCTGGTGCAGCGTCCGGACGAAATCGAGCCGCTCGTCGAGGGTGGTGAGGACGAGCCGGAACTTCCACTGCTGTTCCAACGCGTTCCAGACGGTGCCGCCGGCCGCGTCGAGGTGCGCCTCCACTGACGAGTACCCGAGCCGGAACAGGCGGATGCGGTGGTATCCGCTGAGTATCCGCTTGGCCTGGTCTTCGAGAGCGCTCATCGAGAGGCCGCCCCGCCCCGGTTCGATCTGGGACAGCTCCGCCGAGAGCACCGCGTCGTAGCGCAGGGCCGCAGCCCAGCAGACGTGGTGCACCCCGGTCAACCGCGCCAGCAGCAGGGCCGGGCGCGACCCGAAGTCACCGACCACCGCCGTGGTGTGCGTGCCGACCCGCAGCACACCACCGCCGAGGCCACCGGGCGTGCAGTCCACGCCGTCGGGGGTGAACTGCTCGGCGATGGCACGTCGGCGCGCCGGGTCGCAGTCCGGGTCCACCCGTACGGCGAAGGTGGTGTTGGCCCAGAGGACGAACACCTCGTCCGCGCCGTCCGGCACCGGCAGGACGGCGCGCAGGAGCCGCGTCACCGCGGGCACCATCCGCTGCACCGGCGGGGCGACCTCGGCAACCACGTCGGCGGCCCCGCTGACGATGCCGTCCGGCAGGTGGTAGGTGACGCACACCAGACCACAGTCGACGTTCCAGAGGCTGATCCGGGCCGAGACCACCTGCCACGCGCCGGACTCCGTGCTGGGCACCAGCGCGGGATCGACGTCCTGGTCGGCCGCCCGCAGGATCTCCGGGCCACCGCTGATCTCCATCGTCGGCCGGGGCATGCTGCCCAACAGCTCGTCGAGGAGCCGTTGGCCGTAGGGCTGCAACGCAAGGTCGTCGAGACCGTCGGTGACGCTCCACCCCGCGGGCACGTCACCCTCGAACCCGGCCGGCGCGGAGAACTGACACGGGAAGTAGGCGAGCACCCGGACCGACGTGACGTCCTCGAGCATCAGCCACCTCTCCCCCGGCCAGCGCCTTACGAGGTATCGCGGAAGACACCAGGAACGGCTGCCGCTCGACGTGCAACAACCATCCATCGAGTTTCGCCTTTTACCTATCGAAGTCAATCGGTCGAGGACGTCTGCTTCCACGCGCGGCGGCGTCCGCCCGGGCACCGGCTCGACGCGCGGGTGGGTGACCGCATGGCGGGCCAGCGTGCGACACACCTCGCCGATCTTGCGCTCGGCGTCGGGGTCGTGCCGATCTCGGACATCCGGCCGGCATATTCGACTGCGTGGACCAGCGGGTGATTCCGCTCCACCGTCGTGTTCGTCACCGTAGCCTGAATTTGTGCCCGGTCGATTGGCGCCGGGGCTGAGACGGGGGACCGATACGGTGGATGAATCAGAGGGCGCGGACAAGGGGCCCATGGCCGGCGGTGGATCGTTCGACTTCTTCGTCGTCAACATCTCCAGTGAAACGCTGACGGGAAATGTCACCTGGACCGGCGGGAGCAGATCCGAGAGCGTAGACGTCAACGGTCTGGCACCCGCCACCATGTCCGAGCTGCAGAGCTTCTCGCCGCAGTCCGGCGTGAACGACTACTGGCAGTGGTCGGAGAAGGGCGACAAATACAAACTCAACGTGTACGACAAAGACCGCCACACCGCCGTTGTCATCAGCGACTACGGTATCGGCGTCCTGGTTACCAACACCAGCCCCGGCACTTGGTCGTGGTGACGCGAGGCATCGACAGTATGTCGCCTCTGCGCCAGCGATAGCTGTCGGCTTATCGTGCGGGTGGGTTGCCGCCCCATTCATTGACACCGGCACACCGTCACCGTCACCGTCACCGTCACGGACCCTCCTGCTCACGTCCGTCGGTGGTAGTGGTTGCGGCGCGGCAGTTGCTCCGGGTCGAGCCAGGCCGGCGGCACGAATTCCGGATGGCCGTCGCCGCCGAGGCGGACGCCCCAGTCACTCCGGTGGACGTGTCGGTGGTGGTGGCCGCAGAGCAGGACGGCGTTGTCGAGGTTGGTCGGGCCGCCGTCGGTCCAGTGCCGGATGTGGTGGGCGGCGCACCAGCGCGGCGGCCGGTCGCAGCCCGGGAACGCGCAGCCGCCGTCTCGAAGAACCAGGGCGCGACGCAGCGGACCAGAGATGAGACGGCGCTGTCGGCCGACATCGAGAACCTGGCCAGCACCGCCCAGCACGGCGGGCAGGACGGCGGCGTCGCAGGCGAGCCGGCGCACCGCGTCGGGCGTGAGCCGCAGGCCGACGTCGAGCGTGCCGGGGCCCAACTGCCTCCTCAGTCCGTCGTAACTGGTGGTCACGACGAGTTGGGCCGGATCACCGCCGGCCTCGGGCAGTTCGCCGGTGCGCAGCGCCAGCCGGCACACGTCCGCGAGGGCGTCATGGCGGCGCTGGCCGGCGCATCGGGTGTCGTCCGGCCCGGAAGGTGCACTCAACGGGTCGATGGCGGCGCGCAGCAGCGCGGCGGCCTCCGCGTCGAGGACACCGCTGAGCCGGAGTCGCCCACCGGTCTGCTCAGAGACGGTGACGTGCCGGTCGCGGGCCGCGCGGGCGGCCTCGGCGGCCAGGGCGGCCGCATCGGCGGCGTCGGCGAGGTCGGGGGCGACGTGGTCGAGAATGCGGGCGCCCATCCGCCGCAGCAACGTCGGGTCGAACTGCCCCGCCCACTCGACGAGCACGCCGACCGCCTTGTCGGCCACCTCGCCGCCAGCGGAGGCGCTCACGGTGGCAGCCGTGTCGGCGATGACGCGGGCCTGCTCCACATTGACCGTGCCGTCCGCCAGCGCCGCGCGCACACCGGGTGGCGCGACGTCGAGCGAGGCCGCGAGGGCGACCCGTCGGCGCGCGGCGGCGACGTCGAGCCGCAGGCGGTGGCGCAGCCACACCGCCGTTGAGACCGCGCCCTGCGCGACCGCCGTGCCCCGCCCGTCCAGCTCGCGGATCGCCGCCAACTGCACCGCCGCCAGCCGTTGCTGCAACCGGTGCGTGGCATCGAGGATCGCGATCAGATCGTGCTCGGCGAGGGGCCAGACGGCGGTGCCGGCACACTCCGCCACCGCCCGGTCCGCCCGCGCCAACTCATCGATCACGAACAAATTCTAGAACAGGTGTACGACAAGAACAGGTTGCCCGCAGGCCTGAGCCCGGGGATCAGCCCTCGACCAACTCCGGACGGTGCTCTCGAATCCAGGCCATCACGTCCGACTTTCGCCAGACCTTGCCCTGCACGAGATCAGCAACGGGCTCCGGGAAATTCCGGTGGCTGGTGATCACGTAAACACGCTGCTTACTGATGCCGCCGAGCATCGCGCGAATTTCCGCAGCGCCTACCAGGTCCATGTGGCCGACGGTAAACAGGTGACCCGGCTCCTTGACCCGGGTCAACTTACCGGTCACCGTTAGGGGCATGTCCACGTCGAACCGAATGCCGCCCGCGGGCGGGCCACTGACCGGCCTGCATCCGGTGCACCAGCACCTACCGCGCCGGCCGACCTGGCTCTGCCGGATATGCGCCGCGACCTGGCCGTGCGCGGGCGCCCGGATGCTGCTGCGCGTGCAGTACGAAGCCGACCGGGTGGGGTTGTCGGTCTATCTGGCGAGCCAGTTGTTCGAGGCGACGGCCGACCTGCTCACGCTGAACCCGGACGCGGTACCCGACCCTCGGGAGCTGTTCGACAGGTTCGTGGTGTGGACGGCCCGGCCGCCCGAGTGAGGCAAACCTACGGGGTGCGCTTGGCGCGGCTGGGCTGGACCCGCTTGGGTTCGCCGGGCATCTTGGGGTGGTCCGGCGGGTACGGCAGGTCGCCCTGGCCGGCGGCGGCGTCGCGCTCGGCCCACTCCAGCAGGGGCGTGATGTCCCACGGCGCGTCGTCGATGCCGGCGTGCGGGTCGCCGATCTCGGTCAGGCGGGCCGGCACGGTACGCAGGTCGAAGTCGTCCGGGTCGACGTCCGGCAGCTCGGCCCAGGTGACCGGGGTGGAGACGGTGGCCCGGGCGTTGGCGCGCAGCGAGTACGCGCAGGCGATCGTCCGGTCCCGGGCCATCTGGTTGTAGTCGACGAAGACCCGGCGGCCCCGCTCCTCCTTCCACCAGGCCGTGGTCACCAGGTCGGGATTGCGGCGCTCGACCTCGCGGGCCAGGGCGATGGTGGCCCGACGCACCTCGGTGAACGTCCAGCGGGGTTGGATGCGTAGGTAGACGTGCACGCCACGCCCACCGGAGGTCTTCGGCCAGCCGGTCGCGCCCAGCTCGTCGAGGACCGCGCGGACCTCCGCGGCGGCCCGGGCGGCGTCGGCGAAGTCGGTGCCGGGCTGCGGGTCGAGGTCGATGCGCAGTTCGTCGGGGCGGTCCACGTCAGCGGCGCGCACCGGCCACGGGTGGAACACGATGGTGCCCATCTGCGCCGCCCAGGCCACGTGCGCCAGGTCGGCCGGGCACAGCTCGGCCGCGCCGCGACCGCTCGGGAAGGTGATCTGGGCGGTGGTGATCCAGGGCGGCACGCCCCGGGTCGGCACCCGCTTCTGGAAGAACGCCTCGCCCTCGACGCCCTCCGGGAAGCGTTGCAGCGTGGTGGGCCGGTCCCGCAGGGCGCGCATGATCCCGTCGCCGACGGCCAGGTAGTAGTGGAAGACGTCCGCCTTGGTGAAGCCCCGCTGCGGGAAGATCACCCGGTCGGGGCTGCTGAGCCGTACGGTGTGCCCGGCCACCTCGACCTCGGCGACCGCTGCCTTGGTGCCACCCATCCCGCGACCTTATGCCACGCCCCCGACGTTCGACGTACCGTTGACGGGTGAGTCTTGACGACAACAACCTGCCCAAGACCGAGGACGAGTGGCGTGTCCGCCTGACCCCGGAGGAGTTCCACGTCCTGCGGGAGCACGGCACCGAACGCCCGTGGACCGGCGAGTACGTGGACACCAAGACCCAGGGGGTCTACCACTGCCGGGCCTGCGGCCTGGAACTCTTCTCCAGCGACACGAAGTTCGACTCGCACTGCGGGTGGCCGAGCTTCGACGACGCCATTCCGGGTCGGGTCAAGGAGATCGAGGACCGGAGCCTCGGCATGGCGCGTACGGAGATCCGCTGCGCCCGCTGCGACAGCCACCTGGGACACGTGTTCCACGGCGAGGGTTTCACGCCGAAGGACACCCGGCACTGCGTCAACTCGATCTCGGTCCGCCTGGAGCCTCGCTGACCTGAGCGTCGTACCCACTGAGCAGGTCGACCTCGGCGGTCCGGGACTGTTCGATCCGCCGGGCCAGGTCGCGGACCCGCTCGTCGCGGCCGACGCCGACCTGGGCCCGGGCCAGGTCGGCGGCGGCCCGCTGGTGATCGGCGAGGACCTCGCGTAGCACCAGGTCGACGTCGGTGTCCGGCGCGGCCCGCAGCCGGTCGAGCGCGGCGTCGTCGCCGTGCCCGGCGTGGTCGTGCCCGGCGGCGTTGGCGCCCGGCCCGGTCGTCGGCAGCCACCCGCGCATGGTCGACAGTTCGTCGGCCTCGGTCACCTCGATGGCGGCGGCCAGGGTGCGCAGCGCGTCGTCGCGCAGTCGGTCCCGGGCGAGCCGGACGATCTGCAGGGTACGTTCGCTGTGCCCGACCATCGTGCTGAGGAACACCACGTCGATGCCGCTCAGGTCGGCGGCGGCCGGCGCGGAGTCGACCACCCCCGGAGAGGCGGTGGTCGGTGGACGCGCTGACGGCCCGGCGCAGGCGGCGAGCAGCGACGCGGCGACCAACCACGCCAGGTGGGTTGCGCGGGGCATGCCGGGCTCCGATCGGGTGGGGCGGCGACACGGGTGCGGCCGGAGCCGCACCCGTGCGGTCAGACCTGTTGCCAGAGTGCCGGTACGTTCGGCGGCTCCCAGCCGGAGATCGCCGTGTGGGCCTGCCGGCAGCGGTACGTCAGTCCGCCGTAGGTGACCTGGTCACCGACCTGGTACGCCCGGCCCGCCGTCCAACTGCCACCCGTCGGGGGCGGGGTCGTCGGCGCGGCGGTGGGGCTGGTGGTCGGGCGCGGCGTGGGTGAGCTGGTCGGTGTAGGGGTGGGTGTCGACCCGCCGCCGCCGATCTGCACGTCGATGCAGGAGTAGAAGGCGTTCGCGGTGTCGGAGATGTTCCACACGGCGAGGATCTTCTGCCGCCCGGAGAAACCGCCCAGGTTGACGGTGTGCGAGACCGTCGCGCCGGGCTGCTGCCCGTTGCCGTTGACCACGCCGACGCGGGTGTTGCCGATCCAGTACTCCCAGTTGCTGGTGGCGTGCCGGGCCGTGTTGAACCAGGTGAAGGTCAGCGAGCTGCCGACCGAGGTGGCCGGCCAGCCCCGGCTGTCGTCGTTGAGGACGGCGAACTGGGTGATGCCGGCGTTGCAGCTCTTGAGACCCTTGGGGCCCTCGACGCTCTGCGGCTCGTACTTGATCTGCCCGCAGTCGGGCACCTTGCCCTGCGCGCAGAGCGCCTGCCGGCTTGGCGGGGCGGAGACGTAGCCGTGCGCCTGGGCGGGCGCGGCGACGGTGAGGGTGGCGGCGACAGCGCCCGCCGCCACCAGCGGGACGGTGATTCTTCGACGCATGGGGGCAGCTCCTTCTGCAGGTGCGGTGAGGTGCCCCCAAGGTAATTTAAACTTTATTAACAGTAAAGAGCTGCATCGATAAATACATCGATGGTGACGAGTTGATCTCTCAGAGTCGCAGCAGGCTGCCGCTGTCGTCGACGCCGTCGGCCGTCTCGTCGTCGAGCCAGACGCCGCCGCTGGCGAGGTAGCGGAACCGGTACTCCCCCGGGCCGAGCTTCACGGTGACCGTCCGGGTGCCGTCACGGCGGGTCACCAACTCGTGCCGGCCGGGCTCCCAGTCGTTGAACGACCCCACCACACTCACCGGACCGGGTGGCGCGTCCCGTGGGAGGCAGAAGGTCACCCGGGTCTGGCTGCCGAAGAGCTTGTTTCGTCTGATCATGGCGATCCTCCGGGGTCACGGCGGTCCACCAGGCCTAACGGACGACACGCCGACGCCGACACGCCGCCCATGCCGACCGGACGACGGCAATTCGCCCCCGACAACCCCGCACTGGGTCACTCTGAGGTCACATGTCCTGATACGGGGGGTTCCCATGGCGAGCTGCGAGGTCTGCGGAAACGACTACTGGATGGCGTTCGAGGTGCACACGGTCAGCGGCGACGTACACACCTTCGACTCCTTCGAGTGCGCCATCCACCGCATGGCACCCATCTGCGAACACTGCCAGGTCAAGATCGTCGGGCACGGTGTCGAGGTCAACGGCCGGTTCTTCTGCTGTGGGCACTGCGCCCGCGCGGTCGAGGGCGCCGAGGGTGCCGAGATCCGCGACGCCGTCGGCGCACGCCCGGCCTGACGCACCCCGGCACGTGAGCTCTCCGGGCCGCCCGGCCTACCATCGGTGCGTGCCCCAGCAGACCACCGAGATCCGGACCGCCTTCATCGCCGACCTGGACGCCCGCACCCTTCACGACCTGCTCAAGCTGCGCATCGACGTGTTCGTGGTGGAGCAGAACTGCCCGTACCCGGAACTCGACGGGCGTGACGTCGAGGAGGGGACCCGGCACCTCTGGCTCACCGACGGCGGCGCGCCGCTGGCGTACCTGCGGATTCTGGCCGACCCGGACGATGTCGCCCGGATCGGTCGGGTGGTGGTGGCCCCCGGGGCGCGCGGCGGTGGGCACGCCGGTCGGCTGATGACCGCGGCGCTGGAGGTGGTGGGTGACCGGACCTGCGTGCTGGAGGCCCAGTCGCACCTGGTCGCGTTCTACTCCAGGTACGGCTTCACGGTCAGCGGCCCCGACTACGTCGAGGACGGCATCCCGCACACCCCGATGCGGCGCAAGGTCATTGACGTCTGACGATCGACCTGGCATCGTGCTGGGTAGAGCCATCGCAGGAGCCAGCGAGTAGGCACGGGAGTGGGCAACTCCCGGCAGTCCGGGTGTCGTCGTCCGACCTCATCCCCCCGGGGGCTCCATGTCCACAATCGCCCGATCACCACGCGTGCTCCGGCCGCTCGCCGTCGCGGCAGCCGCCACGCTCATGTTGACCACCGCGCTGAGCGTCGCGCTGGTCCCACCCGCCTCCGCGCACGGTTCGGTCGTCGACCCGCCCTCGCGCAGCTACAGCTGCTGGCAGCGCTGGGGCGGTGACTTCCAGAACCCGCGCATGGCCACCGAGGACCCGATGTGCTGGCAGGCCTGGCAGGCCGACCCGCAGGCCATGTGGAACTGGAACGGCCTGTTCCGCGAGGGCGTGGCCGGCAACCACCAGGGCGCTATCCCGAACGGTCAACTGTGCAGCGGCGGACGCACCCAGAACGGTCGCTACAACGCCATGGACACGGTCGGCGCGTGGAAGACCACCTCGGTGTCGAACAACTTCCGGCTGCGCTTCTTCGACCAGGCCAGCCACGGCGCCGACTACATCCGGGTGTACGTGACGAAGCAGGGCTTCAACTCGACCACCCAGCCGCTGGGCTGGAACGACCTCGAGTTGGCCGGCCAGATCGGCAACACCCCGGCGTCGCAGTGGGACAAGGACACCGGTGGCGTCTCCATCCAGATCCCGGTCAACGCGACGGGACGGACCGGACGGCACATCGTCTACACCATCTGGCAGGCGAGTCACCTGGACCAGTCGTACTACCTGTGCAGTGACGTCGACTTCGGTGGTGGATCGACCCCGCCGCCCACGACCCCGCCGCCCACGACCCCGCCGCCGACCACTCCTCCGCCGACCACTCCTCCGCCGACGACCCCGCCGCCCACCACTCCCCCGCCCACGACCCCGCCGCCCACCACCCCGCCGCCGGCCGGCGCCTGCACGGCGACGTACCAGATCACGGGTCAGTGGAGCGGCGGATTCCAGGCGGAAGTGAAGGTCACCGCCGGGGGCTCACCCACCAGAGGCTGGTCGGTGAGCTGGAACTACAACAACGGCCAGCAGGTCGCCTCGTCGTGGAGCGCCACCGTCACCACGAACGGCTCGCTGGTCACCGCGCGCAACGTCAACTACAACGGCACGCTGGCTGCCGGGGCGAGTACGACATTCGGTCTGCTCGGCTCGTGGAACGGCAGCAACCCGGTTCCGCTGGTCTCCTGCACGGCGACCAGTTGACCCCCGGCCGGCGCCGCACCCGGGCGGGGGCGCGGCGCCGGCCGGCGGGAATGCGGTGGTGCCCGGCGATCCGTCCGGGCACCATCTCCGCATGATCGACATCTTGGTGCTCTCCCCCGACGACTGGCCCACCTGGCGGGAGCTGCGGCTGGCCGCCCTCGCCGAGGCACCGGAAGCGTTCGGCTCACGGCTCGCCGACTGGCAGGGCGACGGCGATCGCGAGCAGCGCTGGCGTGACCGGTTGAGCATCCCCGGCTCACTCAACCTGGTGGCCGTCCTGGCCGGGCGTCCGGTCGGCATGTCGAGCGGCGTACCCACGTCGGACCCGCTGACGCGGGACCTGATCTCGATGTGGGTGCACCCTGACGCTCGCGGCAGCGGTGTCGGCGACCGCCTGGTGAACGAGGTGGCGCACTGGGCCCAGAAGCGCGGCGCCGAGCGGCTACGGCTATGCGTCAGGGTGGACAACGCGCGCGCCAAGGCCCTCTACCACCGCGCCGGCTTCCGCTTGACCCACGAGCCAAGTGATCTCGTGCCCGACGGCGTACGCCGAGAACAGATCATGCTCCGCCCCCTCCACCTCACGACGTCGCACTAAGCGAGATTCCCGTCGTCCCCGCGCCGCCCCGGCAGCAGGTGCGGCGATCTTGCACTTTCGGTTGCCACATCGCGGCCTATGCCCCTTTCGTCGCGACAGAAAGTGCAAGATCGCGGGGGCGGGGCGGGGCGGGGCGGGGCGGGGGCGGGGGCGGGGGCGGGGGCGGGGGCGGGGCGGGGCGGGGCGGGTCAGACCAGGCAGTTGACGATCTCGGCGACCGAGCGGCGGCGGCCCGTGTAGAACGGAACCTCCTCGCGGACGTGCCGGCGGGCCCCGGAGGCGCGCAGGTCACGCATCAGGTCGACGATCCGGTGCAGCTCGTCGGCCTCGAACGCGAGCATCCACTCGTAGTCGCCCAGCGCGAACGAGGCGACGGTGTTGGCGCGTACGTCCGGGTAGCCGCGCGCCATCTTCCCGTGCTCGGCCAGCAGCTCACGCCGCTCGGCGTCGGGCAGCAGGTACCACTCGTACGAGCGCACGAACGGGTAGACGCACAGGTATCCGCGCGCCTCCTCACCGGCCAGGAACGCCGGGATGTGGCTCTTGTTGAACTCCGCGGGCCGGTGCAGCGCCATCTGCGACCACACCGGGGTCAGCGCCCGACCCAGCGTCGTACGCCGGAACCGCAGGTACGCGTCCTGGAGCGCGTCGCTCGACGTCGAGTGCCACCAGATCATCACGTCCGCGTCGGCGCGTAGCCCGGCCACGTCGTACACGCCCCGGACCACCACGTCCTTGCCGGCCAGCTCGTCGAAGAGGGACTCGACCTCGCCGGTGACGTTGTCCCGCAGCGACGGCAGCGGGCCGCTGGCCCGGAACACCGACCACATCGTGTAGCGGATGCTGTCGTTCAGCTCCCGCAGCCGGGCCGCGTTGGTCTGCTCGGTCATCTCGCCGATCCTCCCAGTGCTGTGATGATCTCGTCGGCCGCCGTCTCGCCGGAGCGGACGCAGACCGGTATGCCGACACCGTCGTAGCCGGCGCCGGCCAGGACCAGGGTGGGCTGCGCGGCCCGCAGCGCCGTCCGCGCGGCGGCGACCCGGTCGGCGTGCCCCGGGGCGTACTGGGGCAGCGCGCCGCCCCACCGCTGCACGTGCCCGTCGACCGGGGCGGGCAGCGGGGTGTCGAGCACCGCCGACAGTTCCCGGTGCACTGTCGCGGCCACGTCGGCGTCCGGGCGCTGGAGCTGCGCCTCCTCGCCGTAGCGGCCCACCGAGGCACGCACGAGGGCCAACCCGTCGGGCCGCCGCAGGTGCCCCCACTTCGTGGTGAAGAACGTGGCCGCCTTGATCAACAGCCCCTCGGTGCTCGGCACCAGGAAGCCGGACAGCTCGGGCAGCGGTGGCTGCGGCAACGCCAGCGTGACCAGTGCGACGCTGGCGTAGTCCAACTCGCCGACGGCCGAGGCGGCCTCCGGGGCCGGACCGCCGAGCAGGCGCGCCGCCGGTCGGGCCGGCACCGCCAGCACCACGGCGTCCACGTCGACGCTCACAGGGTCACGCGTCGGACCGACCGTGAGCCGCCAGCCGGTGCCGGTCCGGGTCACCTCGCGCACGGCGGCGTCCCGCCGGATCGTCGCGCCGCTGGCCGTCACCGCCGCCTCGACCAGGGTGCCCAGCCCGCCGGCCAGGGTGCCGAAGACCGGGGCGCCGGGCGCGCGGGGGGCGGCGGCCTGCGCGGCCCGGACCGCGCCGACCAGTGTGTGCTCGACCCGGGCGGTACGGGCCAGGGCCGGCATGGTCGTGACCAGGGACAGGTCGTCGGCGCGGCCCGCGTACACGCCGCCCAGCATCGGGTCGACCAGCCGGTCGACCACCTCATCACCGAAACGGGACCGGACCAGCGCGCCCACCGAGACGTCCGCGTCGGGCCCGACCAACGGCCGGCCGTCGTCCAGGTCGGCGTCCGTCGCCGGGCGCGCGACCGTCGCCACCTGATCCAGATCCCCGGGTACGCCGACCAGCGTCCCGCCCGGAATGGGGCGCAGCCCTCCGTCGACGACAAGCGCGGCCTGCCCGACGGTGGGGTGGACGATCTTCTCGGCCAGCCCGAGCCGGCGGGCCAGCACCACCGCCGCGCTCTCGGCCCCGGTGGGGTCCCGCATCAGGAAGGACTCGGCGCCGAACTCCACCGGTCCGCCGGCCAGCGCACCGGTGCGCAACTTGCCGCCCAGGGCGCCGGACTGCTCGTACACCGTGATCTCGGTGCCCTCCGGCGCGCGGTCGCGCAAGCGGACCGCGGCGGCCAGCCCGGCGATTCCGCCGCCGACCACCGCCACCCGCCAGGGCTGCCGCATCGCCGTGTCAGCCCCGCTCGGCCCGACGGCTGGACACCTCGTGCACCAGCGCGACCACCCGGGTCAGCACCTCCGGGTCGGTCTCCGGCAGCACACCGTGACCGAGGTTGAACACGTGTCCGGGGGCCGCCCGGCCCTGCTCCAGGATGCGGCGCACCTCGGCCTCCACCACGGGCCACGGCGCGAGCAGGACACACGGGTCCAGGTTGCCCTGCACCGCCTTGTCCGACCCGATCCGGCGGGTGGCCACGTCCAGCGGCGTACGCCAGTCGACGCCGACCACGTCCGCGCCGGCCTCCCCCATCGCGCCCAGCAGCTCGGCGGTGCCCACACCGAAGTGGATGCGCGGCACACCGGAGTCAACCAGCCCGCTCAGCACGGCGGTCGAGTGCGGCAGCACGTAGCGGCGGTAGTCGGCCTCGGAGAGCGCGCCGGCCCACGAGTCGAACAACTGCACGGCAGAGACGCCCGCCTCGATCTGCACCCGCAGGAAGGCAAGCGTCACGTCGGCGAGCCGGCCGCAGAGCGCGTGCCACAGCTCGGGGTCGCCGTACATCAGAGCCTTGGTCTTGGCATGGGTCCGCGACGGCCCGCCCTCGACGAGGTAGCTGGCCAGCGTGAACGGCGCGCCGGCGAAGCCGATCAGCGGGGTGTCGCCCAGCTCGACCACGAGCTGGCGGACGGCCTCGTCGACGTACGACACGTCGTCGCGGGTGATCGGGCGGATCCGGTCGACGTCGGCGGCGGTACGGACCGGCTCGGCGACCACCGGTCCGGTGCCCGGCACGATGTCCAGGTCGATCCCGGCCGCCGCGACGGGGACCACGATGTCGCTGAACAGGATGGCCGCGTCCACCCCGTGCCGGCGCACCGGTTGGAGGGTGATCTCGGTGACCAGCTCCGGACGGCGGCAGGACTCCAACATCGGCACGTTGGCCCGGATCTCCCGGTACTCCGGGAGGGAGCGGCCCGCCTGGCGCATGAACCAGACCGGGGTGTGCGGGACGGGCCGACGCCGACAGGCCCGGATGAAGGGCGAGTCGGCCGGGCCGCCGGGGCGCGGGTGTCCGTCTCGGGCGGCAGTGCCCGTGGTATCCGTGGTCATCGCCGCAATCGTGCCACGCCCCTCGCCTCCGACCCGCCGGGGGTGAACGGAAGGGACGTACCTAACGCCGAGACCGCGACACGGCGGCGGAGGGGCGTGTCGGCGCGCCGTCGAAGCGGGCGGACCAACGGCGGCATAGGCTGCCGACATGGCCCCCCCGATCGCGCTCCCGGAGACCTTCGTCCGCGCGGTCGCCGGGCTGCGGTCGCCGGTGCCCCGGCCGGAGATCACCCTGGAGGAGGTCGGCGCGCCCCAACGGCTCGCGCCGTTCACGTTCGCGCTCTCCGCGACGGTGCTGCGCGACGGCGACGAGGTGGCCACCGGCCGGCTGATCCTGCTGCACGATCCGGCCGGGCACGAGGCGTGGCAGGGCACGCTGCGACTGGTCACCTACGTGACGGCCGAGTTGGAGGTCGACCTCGCCGCCGACCCGCTGCTGCCCGGGGTGGGCTGGACGTGGCTGACCGACGCCCTGGACACCCAGGACGCCGGTCACCGGGCGATCGGCGGGACGGTCACCCAGACCATGTCGACCCGGTTCGGTGACCTCGCGGGCCCACCGACGGCCGGCGACATCGAGATCCGCGCCTCGTGGACACCTGTCGACGACGACCTCGCCCCCCACCTGCTCGGCTGGTGCACCCTGCTCGCCTCGACGGCCGGCCTGCCCCCGCCCGGGGTCACCGCTCTCTCCGACCGCCGCCCCGCCGCCACCGCCTGAACACTGTGGCGACGACGGGCGGCGCGGCGGATCAGAGGTAGTTCTCGGCCTCGTCGCAGACCTTGTCGAGGCCCTTCATCGCCGCGTCGTACGCGCCCTTGTTGCCGGCCGCCGCCGCGCCCAGCGCAGTCGTCAGCTTGTCCAGGCAACTCGCGATGACCTTCTTCTGCCGGGTCTGCTCGTCACGGTCGTTACGGGTACCGGTCAGATCCTGCTCGGTGTTGTCCAGCTTGTCCTGCATGACCTGAAGCTCGGTCTTGAGCTTGCCGATCTCGCTGGTGTTGGCGGCGATGGTGCCGTCGCGCTCGCTGACCTGGGCGGTGAGACGCTTCTCGGTCCGGTTCAGCTCGTTGTTCTTGGTCACGAACAGCCCGGTCATCACCCCGCTCACGACGAAGAGCAGAGCGGCCACCAGGGCCAGCACCAGCACCGCGCGACCGCGCCGAGGAGCCGGCGCAGCGCCGTACGGCGTCATACCGGGCGGGCCCGACATCGGCTGGCCGTACGCGGGACCGGAGACCGGCGGCGCCGACATGGGCTGCCCGTACGCCGGGCCGGAGACCGGCGGCGCCGACATCGGCTGGCCGTACGGCGGGGCGCTGGCCGGGTAGGCCGACGTCTGCGGTGCGCCGTACGGCGGGGCGGCCTGGCCGGGCGCGTACTGCTGCGGCGGCGTGGGCTGGCCCGGGGTGGGCTGGCCCGGCGTGGGCTGACCCGGCGTGGGCTGACCCGGGGTGGGCTGGCCCGGCGCGTACTGCTGCGGCGCGGGCTGACCGGCCGGGTACCGCACGGTCGGGTCGGTGCCCGGCGCGGACGGCAGCGTCGCGTGCGGCACCGTCGCGTCGGCCTCGGGCGAGCCGGGCGGCGGCGGGGTGGTGGGCGGGAGGCCCTCCGGGCCGGTCGGTGGCTGGGACATGTTCTTCCTCCAGGGTGAGCAGGTCCTCCGCCGGTGGGCGCGACGGACCGGATGCAGCGGCAGGTTCGTCCGGGGCCGAGGACCCGGAGACCTCGGGAACGACCGCTAGGGCCGTGGTTGGCGCGAGCGGCCGGAGCCGCGGGTCAGCAGATCTTGAAACCGTCGCAGGCGACCTTGATCGGTACGGCCAGCCCGATGCCCTCGGCGTCGCGAGCCTTGGCGGTGGCGATGCCGACCACCTGCTTGCTGCCGTTGATCACCGGACCGCCGGAGTTGCCGGGGTTGATGGGGGCGTCGAACTGGATGGCCGGTCCGGAGCCACCCTGTGCGGCGCGCAGCGCGCTCACCACGCCTGTGGTGACGCTGTCCTCCAGGCCGAGCGGAGCGCCGACGACGACGATCTGCTGGCCGGACTTCACGGCGGTGGGCGCGGTGACCAGGCCGGTGAACTTGCCGGTGGTCCGCAGGTGCGCCACGTCGTTGGTCTTGTCGACCTTGACGATGGTGGCCGGGAAACGCTGGTCCGTGCGCTCCAGGAAGACCTCGCGTCCACCGGCCTCCCACACCGACTCGACCACGTGGAAGTTGGTGAACAGGTTGGTGCCACCGCCGGCCGCCGGCTTGCCCACCGCGAACGCGCTGCCGGTGAACTGCCCGGCCCGAACCCGGAACACGCTCGGCAGCACCGCGCTCGCCACCGCCTCCGGGTTGAACGCGGCCCCGGCCTGCTTCTCCAGGGCGTCTGCGCGCTTCTCCAGGCCGTCGAGGCGTGTGCCGTCGCCGTCCTGGGCCTGCGCCAACCGGCGGTCGGTGGCGGCGAGACGGTCGCCGAGCCGGTCCAGCTGGTACGCCTGAAGGCCGGCCACGGCGGCGAGCGCCACGACGAGCAGGGCGGCGAGCACGACCGGCCAACGGCGGCGGCTGGGTCGGACGGGCGGCGGGGTGACACCCGGCCACGCGGGCTGGCCGGCAGGGAACGGTGGCGCGCTGGACAGGTCCCCGGTGGGCGGGTAGCCGCCGCCGTGCGACGCCGGGGCGTACGGCGCGGCGCCGTGCGACGCCGGGGCATACGGCGCGGCGCCGTAGGGCGCCGACGGGTAGGCACCGGTTCCCTGCCCCGGCGGTACGGCGGCCGGGGCGGGGCCCTGGCTCCACTGCCCGCTGTTGGGCGGTGCCGACCACCCGGTACGGGGTGCCGGAACGGCCGCGGTCGGCTCGGTGCCGCCCGGCGTGCCGGGCCAGGTGGCGCCGACCTGTGGATGCGGTTCGATGCGCGGGGGCAGGGGGCCGGGTCGTTCGGCGGATGAACCGCTCACACCGTCCGGCTCGGCGCCGCCCATCGGTCGTCCGTCGCCCGCACCGAAGCCAGCCGTCATGATCGTCGTGCCTTTCCCCGTGGTCTCCCCGTGCGGCCGTCGTGCCGGATGTCACGCGATCGGGCCGACGGCTCGATGGACCGTACCTGCGCGAACGGGCTTTGTCTCCCCCGATGTCCGGCATCCGAAAGGACACCTTGCGAACACCCGGCCGACACACGCCGGACCGGCTGCACACGCCGGATCGGCGCGCGCACTAGGGTTGGCAGGTGACCGACGAACCACCCCTGCGCCGTCGGCCCACCGCAGAACCTCCGGGACACGCACCCCAGCACCCGCCGTCGGCCCAGCCGCAGCCGGCGGGCGAGGGGCCCGACCCGACCGACGGTGGGCCCGTTCCGCTGACCGCTCCGCGTGACGGCACCCCCGACCCAGTGGCCACCCCGGCCGAACTCGCCGAGGTCGTGGCCCGGTTCGCGGCCGGCACCGGCCCGGTTGCCCTGGACGCCGAGCGCGCCTCGGGCTACCGCTACAGCCAGCGCGCGTACCTCGTCCAGCTACGCCGTGCCGGCGCCGGCACGGCGTTGATCGACCCACTGCCGCTGCCCGACCTCAGCGCGCTCGACGCGGTGATCGGCGATGCCGAGTGGGTGCTCCACGCCGCCAGCCAGGACCTGCCGTGCCTCGCCGAGGTGGGGCTGCGGCCACGCCGGCTGTTCGACACGGAACTGGCCGCTCGGTTGGCTGGGTTCGAGCGGGTCGGCCTGGCCGCGCTGACCGAGCAGCTACTCGGTTTCACCCTGGAGAAGCACCACTCGGCGGCCGACTGGTCCAGTCGCCCACTGCCCGAGTCGTGGCTGACCTACGCCGCGCTCGACGTGGAGATGCTCACCGATCTGCGCGACGCGCTCGACGCCGAACTGGCACGACAGGGCAAGTCGGCCTGGGCCGCCGAGGAGTTCGCCGCCCTGGTCCGCACCGGCGCCCGGCCACCCCGGGTACGCGCGGAACCCTGGCGGCGTACGTCCGGCATCCACCGCGTACGCGGTGCGCGGGCCCAGGCCCGGGTCCGCTCGCTCTGGTACGCCCGCGACCAGATCGCCTCCCGGCGGGACGCCGCGCCCGGTCGGGTGCTGCCCGACTCGGCCATCGTCGCCGCGGCCGAGCTGGACCCGAAGGACGAGAAGACGCTGCTGACGCTGCCCGGTTTCGGTGGCCGGTCGGTCCGTCGCCTGGCCCGCACCTGGCTGGCCGCGCTCGACGACGCCCGGGAACTGCCGGACGACGCGCTTCCGGTCACCCCGGCGGTCGAGGGCCCACCCCCACCGCACCGCTGGGCCGAGCGGGACCCGGTGGCGGCCGGCCGCCTGGCCCGTTGCCGGGAGGTGGTGGTCCGCATCGCGGCCGAACACAACCTGCCCCCGGAAAACCTGATCACCCCGGATTCGGTACGTCGCCTGGCCTGGAGCCCGCCGGATGAGATCACCGAGTCCACGGTGGCAGAGGCCCTGCGCGGCTTCAACGCCCGCGAGTGGCAGATCGCCCTGCTGAACCCACACCTGACAGAAGCCCTCTCCCCCAACCCCATCCCGTAGTCCCCACCACACCCCACCCCACCCGCCCCGCCCCGCCCTGCCCCCTGCCCCCGCCCCCGCCCCCGCCCACCCCGTTGATCATGAAGTTATTGCCACCGGCGCCGGCGTGTCCGGGCAACAACTTCATGATCACCGGGCGCTGGGGTGGGTGGGGGTGGGTTGGGGGTGGGTGGGGGTGGGGTGGGTGGGGCGCTGGGGGTGGGTGTTGTGGGGTGGGCCACAGTGGGGCGGTGGGGACGGGGCTGGTTACTGGCGAGTAGCATTCTGGGTGACGTGCCCCGCCCGGCCGACCCCTGTTCGGTCCGGAGCGCCGTCTGGCGGCGCGGAGGCCGAATAATGGTCGAGTAGGAGGCTCAAGTGCCCCGTGAAGTTCGGGATGTCGTCTTCGTCGACGGCGTCCGTACCCCATTCGGCAAGGCGGGTGGCATGTACGCCAACACCCGCGCCGACGACCTGGTGATCCGCTGTATCCGTGAGCTCCTGCGCCGCAACCCGCAGCTACCCCCGGAGCGGGTCGAGGAGGTCGCCGTCGCGGCCACCACCCAGATCGGCGACCAGGGCCTCACCATCGGCCGTACCGCCGCGCTGCTGGCCGGTCTGCCCAAGACCGTGCCCGGTTTCGCCATCGACCGGATGTGCGCCGGCGCGATGACCGCCGTGACGACCGTGGCCAGCGGCATCGCGATGGGCGCGTACGACGTCGCCATCGCCGGCGGCGTCGAGCACATGGGCCACCACCCAATGGGTGAGGGCGTCGACCCCAACCCGCGCATCATCGCCGAGAAGCTGGTGGACCCGTCCGCGCTGGTCATGGGCGCGACCGCGGAGAACCTGCACGACCTGGTCCCGCACATCACCAAGGAGCGCACCGACGCGTTCGCGCTCGCCTCGCAGCAGAAGACCGCCAAGGCGTACGCCAACGGCAAGCTCCAGGACGACCTGGTGCCGATGTCGATCCGCGACGCCGAGGGCGGCTGGGGTCTGGCCACTGTGGACGAGGCTCCCCGGGACACCTCGCTGGAGAAGCTCGCCACTCTGAAGACCCCGTTCCGCCCGCACGGCAAGGTCACCGCCGGCAACGCGGCCGGCCTGAACGACGGCGCGACCGCCAGTCTGCTCGCCGACGAGGCCACCGCCCGCGAGCTGGGTCTGCCGATCGCCATGCGGCTCGTGTCGTTCGGTTTCGTCGGGGTGGAGCCCGAGGTGATGGGCGTCGGACCGATCCCGTCGACGGAGAAGGCCCTGCGCCTGGCCGGGCTCAGCATCGACGACATCGGCCTGTTCGAGCTGAACGAGGCGTTCGCCGTACAGGTGCTCGCCTTCCTCGACCACTTCGGCATCGCCGACGACGACCCGCGGGTCAACCCGTGGGGCGGCGCGATCGCCATCGGTCACCCCCTCGCGTCCTCCGGCGTACGGCTGATGACGCAACTGGCCCGCCAGTTCGCCGAGCACCCCGAGGTCCGCTACGGCGTGACCGCCATGTGCATCGGCATCGGCATGGGCGGCACGGTCATCTGGGAGAACCCGCACTGGACGGAGGGCGACAAGTGAGCGCAGTCACCGCGCCGAGCGAGGTCGTCACGAAGGCGCTGCTGCGCCGGGTGAACGTGCCGGGGCTGGACCGCCCCGCCGCGCTGATCACCCTGGACAACGGCTTCGACCACACCAAGCCGAACACCTTCGGCCCGGGCGGGCTGGCGAGCCTGGACGAGGCGATCACCGCCGCGCTCGCCGCCGACCCGGCGTTCATCGCGATCACCGGCAAGCCGTACATCTTCTGCGTGGGCGCGGACATCGTCGGCCTGCCGCAGCTCGCCGACCGCGCCCAGGCGCTGGAGATCGGCCGGCTCGGCCACCGGGTCTTCGCCCGCCTCAAGGACAGCACGGTCCCCACCTTCGCGTTCGTCAACGGCGCGGCGATGGGCGGCGGCCTGGAGCTGGCACTGCACTGCCACTACCGGACGCTCTCCGGTGGCGCGGCGGCTCTCGCCCTGCCCGAGGTGTCCCTCGGCCTGGTGCCCGGCTGGGGCGGCACCCAGCTGCTGCCGAACCTGATCGGCATCCCCGCCGCCACCCAGGTGATCATCCAGAACCCGCTCATGCAGAACAAGATGCTCAAGCCGAAGCAGGCCGCCGAGCTGGGCATCGCGGACGTCCTGCTGGAACCGGCCGACTTCCTGGAGCGCTCGCTCGAGTGGGCCGCCGGGGTGGTGCGCGGTCAGGTGACGGTGACCCGGCCCGAGGTCGACAAGGACATGTGGGCGGGCGTGCTCTACTTCGCCCGGGAGACGCTGAACCAGCGGCTGCACGGCGCGGTCCCGGCCGCGTACAAGGCGTTGGACCTGCTGGAGACCGCCAAGGACGCCGACTTCGCGGCCGGTACCGCCGCCGAGGACGAGGCCCTGGCGGACCTGGTCTTCTCCGAGGAGCTGCGCAGCGGCCTGTACGCCTTCGACCTGGTGCAGCGGCGGGCCAAGCGGCCGGCCGGCGCACCGGACAAGGGCCTGGCCCGCACGATCACCAAGGTCGGCATCGTCGGCGCCGGCCTGATGGCCAGTCAGTTGGCGTTGCTGTTCGCCCGCCGTCTCCAGGTGCCGGTCGTCATGACCGACCTGGACCAGGCCCGGGTGGACAAGGGCGTCGGCTACGTGCACACCCAGATAGAGAAGGCCGTCACCAAGGGCCGGATGGACAAGCGTACGGCCGCGAAGCTGTACGGCCTGGTCAGCGGCACTGTCGACAAGAGCGCGTTCGCTGACGCCGATTTCGTCATCGAGGCGGTCTTCGAGGACCTGGGCGTCAAGAAGCAGGTCTGGGCCGAGCTGGAGAAGATCGTCTCCCCGGAGGCGGTGCTCGCCACCAACACCAGCTCGCTGTCGATCACCGAGATGGCGGCGGAGTTGGAGCACCCGGAGCGGGTGGTCGGCTTCCACTTCTTCAACCCGGTGGCCGTGCTGCCACTGCTGGAGATCGTCCGTGGCGAACGCACCGACGACGCCACCCTCGCGACCGCGTTCGCGGTCGGCAAGCAGCTCAAGAAGTCGAGCGTGCTGGTCAAGGACGCCCCGGCGTTCGTGGTGAACCGGCTGCTCACCCGCTTCCTGGGCACGGTCTTCGCCGCCGTCGACGCCGGCACTCCGCTGGACGTCGCGGACAGCGCCCTGGACCCGCTGGGCCTGCCGATGCGCCCGCTCGCCCTGCTCCAACTCGTCGGGCCGGCCGTCGCGTACCACGTGGGGGGCACCCTGCACGCCGCCTACCCGGACCGGTTCGGCGTCAGCGAGAACCTCAAGCGGATCGCGGACTCGGGTCAGCCGATCGTGGTCGACGACCAGGTCAACGAGGAGGTCGCCAAGCTGCTCGTCGTCGGTGACCAGCCGTTGACCGCCGAGCAGGTACGACAGAACGCGCTCGACGCGCTCGCGCAGGAGATCCGGCTCATGCTGGACGAGGGCGTGGTCGCCGAGGCGCAGGACATCGACCTGTGCATGATCCTGGGCGCCGGTTGGCCGTTCCACCTGGGCGGCGTCACCCCGTACCTGGACCGCACCGGCACCTCCGAGCGGGTCACCGGCCGGCGGTTCCTGCCGCGCGGGGCGGCGAGCCTGCCCGCCTGACCGTTCGGCTCCACCGTCGCGGTGGCCGGCTCGTCCCTCGTGGACTTGCCGGCCACCGCGCTCGTTCGCACCGCTGGTGGGACCCGGACGGTTACCGCGTCGGGGCGCGCGCCGGGTTACGATCACGCGCTTCGCACCCCATCCTGGAGCTGACTGATGTCCCAGCCGCCGGCCAATCCCTTCGGCCCGCCGCACGATTCCCCCACTCCGCCGCAGCAGCAGGGCCAGCCGGCCGTGCCGCAGCAGCCGGGTCCACCGCAGCAGCCCGGTTGGCCGCAGCAGCAGGGCTTCCCGCCCGCGCAGCAGCCCGGCGACTGGCCGCAGCAGCAGGGCTTTCCGCCGCAGCCGGGCCAGCCGTACGGCGGCCCGCACCTGGCCGGTCCACCGCCGAAGAAGTCGAACGTTGGCAAGATCATCCTGATCGCGCTGGCCGTACTGCTGGTGCTCTGCCTCGGTGGCGCGGCGGCCATCTGGTTCACGGTCAAGGACGAGGTGGGCGACGTCGTCGACGCCACCAAGACCCGCGTCGTCGCGCCGGCCACCCTCGCCGGCCGGGCCAAGAACACCGACCCGCAGTTGCAGACGGTCGCCGACCAGATGGTCGCCTCCATGAAGTCCGAGGTGAAGAACGAGACCAGCACTGTCGGTGCGTTCTACGGCGACCCGACCAAGCAGGACCTCCTCATGATCGCCGCGGTGTCCGGCGTGATGGCCGACCCGAAGAAGGAGCTGGACGAGGCGGTCACCGGGCTCTCCAGCGAGCTGTCGGTGACCAACATGGCGGCGGTCGACGCGGGGCCGCTCGGCGGTGACGCCCGCTGCGGCGACGGCAAGGCCGAAGGCGTACCGCTCGGCGTCTGCATCTGGGCCGACCGGGGCAGCGTGGGCCTGACGGTCATGTACTTCAAGACCGCCGAGCAGACGAAGGCGGAGTTCGTCACCATCCGTGGTCAGATCGAGCAGCGTTCCTGACCCGGACACCATCGGGCCCCGGTCACCTCAGGGTGACCGGGGCCCGCGTTCATGGACCACGGCGACAGTCCCTCGCCCAGCGCGGCCTCTGCCGAGCTGCTCAGCCCGCTGATCCAGAAGGTGTCCATTAGGGACCTTTAGCGTCTGTCGTGTCAGTACTGCCTGAATCGAGTATTGGAGTGCGACAGTGGGCTCAACAATCATCAGGCGCGGCGTCGCCGCGGCGGCGGGCATCCTGCTCGCGTCCGCGCTGCTGCCGACGAACGCGCGGGCCGAGCCGCCCGGTTCCCGGGTCGCCGAGGCGGCGAACTCGCTGCGAGCGAGTCTTGGCGCGCAGGGTGTCGTCGAGATCGACCGCGACACCGCGACGCTGCGGCGGCTGGCTCGGCTCGACGGTTACCTGACCGGGCCGAGCGCTGCCGCGCCCGAGCGGATCGCCCGCGACTATCTGGCGGCCCACCGGTCGGTCGTCGGCCTGACCGTCGCCGAGATCGCCGCCCTGCGGCTGCGCAAGGACTACGTCGACATCGAGGGCACCCACCACCTCAGCTTCGTGCAGCGCGTGAACGGAGTCGACGTCGTCGGTAACGGCATCAAGGCGCACATCACCAGGGACGGCCGGCTGATCGCTGTCGACGGCGCACCGCTCGCCGGGCTGCCCACCACGCTCGGCTCCGCGAGCGTGGACGCGGTCGCCGCCCGCAGGACCGCGGTACGCAACGTGTCGGGCACCGCGACGGCGACGGTCCGCTCCCGAACCACGGCGTCCGTGACCTTCTCCGACGGCGGCCGCGCCCGCCAGGTCGTCTTCAACACGCCGGCGGGTCCGAAACTGGCGTGGGAGGTGATCGACATGGACGAGGGTCATCTCAGCGTGGTGGATGCGGCCAACGGCGCGATCCTCTTCCAGCGGAGCATGGTCGCCGAACACCACGCGACGACGTGGCAGAACTACCCGGGCGCCCCGGTCGGCGGACGCCAGCGCACGGTCGACCTGAACAGGTGGTTGCCGGCGAACGCGGGCAGGCTGGAGGGCAACGTCGGGCACGTCTACTCCGACGTGAACGCCGACAACGCCCCGCAGGCGTCGGAGGAGGTCGAGCCAGACGCCACGAGCAGCTTCGACTTCCCGTTCACGGATTTCTCCAACCAGGTCGGTGCCCCGTGTTCGGCGCAACGGCAGTGCTCGTGGGATCCGGCGGTGCCGTATTCCTGGCAGAGCAACCGCAAGCAGAACGCGGCGCAGCTCTTCGCCTTCCTGGGAACCTGGCATGACCATCTCGCGGCCGCACCGATCGGCTTCACTCGGGCGGCGGGCAACTTCGAGGCTGTCGACGGCGATGGGGTGATCGCCGAGGCGATGGACGGCGCGGACACCGCCAACGGCCTGCCGGACAGCGACCACGACAACAACGCCAACATGACGACTCCGCCGGACGGCATGGCGCCGCGCATGCAGATGTACCTGTTCGTCAAGTCGGCGAGTGTTCTCGCCGGTAACTCCGGTGACACGGCGGACATCCTCTACCACGAGTACACCCACGGACTGTCCGACCGCCTGGTGGTCGACGCCAGCGGCAACTCGACCCTGATCAGCGCCCAGGCGCAGGCGATGTACGAGGCGTGGAGCGACTGGTACGGCCTGGACTATCTGGTCGACAGCGGCCTCGAGCAGGACGACGCCGTCGACGGTGACGTTCGCGAAGGCGACTACATCCTGGGCGGCCGTTCGGTGCGCAGCGAGGCGATGGACTGCCCGGTGAACAGCACCGAGCCGGTGTGTGCCGGCAACCCCGCCGCAGGTGTGGGCGGTTACACCTACGGCGACTACGGCAAGATCCGCAATTCGTCGACCGTGCCGGGGACCACCGAGCCGGAGATCCACGCCGACGGTGAGATCTGGGCGCAGACGCTCTGGGACCTGCGCGCGGCGATCGGGAGCCGCCTGGCCCGCTCCCTGGTCACCCGGGCGATGGAACTCTCACCGGCGGATCCGTCCTATCTGGACATGCGCGACTCGATCCTGCTGGCCGACCGGGTCGTGAACCACGGCCGCGGGCAGCGGGACATCTGGCGGGTCTTCGCGGCCCGTGGCATGGGCGTGCACGCGAGCACGGACGGCACCAGCGACACCACTCCGACCGAGGACTTCTCGGTGCCCCGCCGCTGACGCGCGGGCGTAGGTACGGCGGGACGCCGCAGTGGCGGCGTCCCGCCGTACGCAGACCCTAGGCCGCCGGGGCGTCCGGCCGCGCCGGTGACGCCGCCCGCTCGGCCGCGCTACGCAGCACGCAGAACTCGTTGCCCTCCGGGTCGGCGAGCACGACCCAGCCGGAGCCGTCCGGCCGGATCTGGTCGGCGACGTGCACCGCGCCGATGCCGAGCAGCCGCTCGACCTCCTCGGCCCGGGTCCGGTCGGCGGGTTGCAGATCGAGGTGCAGTCGGTTCTTCACCGCCTTGTCCTCGGGCACGGCGATGAAGAGCACCTCCGGGCCACCCGGCGGCAGCAGCATCGCCTCCGGGTCGCCGGGGAAGTCGTCCGGCTGCATGGGGCAGTCGAAGACCTGTGACCAGAAGCCGGCCAGGGCGTACGTGTCGCGACAGTCGAAGCTGATGTTGTGGATCGTCGAACTCACGGTTGGTCCTTCACAGTCGTGGTGACGACACGTTCCCCGGCGCTGCGCAGCACGCAGAACTCATTTCCCTCCGGGTCGGCCAGCACCGCCCAACCCGTCCCGTCGGCATGCCGCCGGTCGGCGACCATCGTGGCGCCGAGGCCGAGCACCCGCTCGACTTCCTCGTCGCGGGTCCGGTCGACAGGTTCCAGGCAGATGTGCTGCCGGTTCTTGGTCACCTTGTCGTCCGGCACCGCTTGGAAGAACAGGTTCGGGGTGGCCTCGTCCGGCGGCAGCAGGACCGCCTCCGGATCACCCGGGACGTCCTCGTCGTGCCGGGCGTAGCCGAGCACCGCCGACCAGAAGCCGGCCAGGGAGTACGTGTCGTGGCAATCGAAACTGATGTTGCGGATCCGTGGATACACGGGTGGTCCCTCCACGTTCGGATGGGTACGCTCCGCTGCCCGGGGTCAGCCGGCGAAGACCCGGGGTGCGGAGCCCTGACTGGTGGACATCGACGCACCCCCCTTCGTTCTCGAGCTGACGTGGGTGATCTTGCCAGCGGAGGAGCGCCGTACGCAACCCTTTCGACCGCGCCGACCGCTCACCCACTGATGGCCACCGGGCCGGGCACCGCCGGGGCGTCCACCGCCGGCAGGGTGACCGTCACCTCCAAGCCGCCGCCGGGCTGGGCGACCACCCGGACGGTACCGCCGTGTGCCTGGCAGACCGCGCGGACGATGGACAGCCCCAGGCCGGAGCCGCGCGCGCCGGTCCGTTCCCGGCCGCCGCGTCGGAACGGCTCGAACAGTCCCGGCACGTCGGCCTGGTCCACCTCGAAACCGGTGTTGCCCACCACCAGCCACGAGCGGTCGCCGTCGGTGCCGGTACGCACCCAGAGCCGCCCGTGCAGGTGGTTGTAGCGCACCGCGTTCTCGATCAGGTTGCCGGCCAGCCGGTCGAGCAGCCCGGGATCGCCGACCACCGGCGCGGACTCCAGCGACGTCTGCACGCGCAAGCCGATGCGCTCCACCTCGCGGCGCATCGCCGACAGCGCGTTGGCGGTGCCGGTGGCGAGGTCGCACTCGGTACGCCGGCCCAGCCGCCGTCCGGCCTGCGCTTCGCTGCGGGCCAGCACGAGCAGCGCGTCGACCAGCCCGTTCGCCCGCTCCGAGGCGTCGCGGACCACGGTGGCCATCCGGCGGTACTCGGCGGCGTCCGCGTCGTCGTCGCTGAGCGTCACGTCGATCTCGGTCCGCATGACGGCGAGTGGAGTCCGCAGCTCGTGCGAGGCGTTCGCCACGAAGCGCTTCTGCGCCTCGAACGCGGACGCGATCCGGTCCAGCATCGCGTCGAACGTCTTGGCCAGCTCGGCCACCTCGTCGTCCGCGCCCGAGTAGCCGATGCGCTGGTCCAGCGTCGCCTCGCCGAGCCGCTGTGCGGTTGCCGTGACCTGGTGCAGGGGCCGCAGCGCCCGCCCCGCCACCGCGTACGCGCCGGCGACCCCGACCACGCTGATCGCCAACAGCGCGACCAGGCCCTTGGCCAGCAACTCCCCCGAGGCGGAGTCGACCAGTTCACGTTGCCACTGGGCGGCGTCCATCGTGCCGCCGTCGGAGAGCAGCACCGTCGTGCCGGGCAGCAGCTCGTCGGTGGGCCGCAGCGCGTCGCGGACCAGCAGCCAGGCCAGCAGCACCAGGATCGCGCCCGCGCCGACCAGCAGCACACCGTTGAGCAGGGTCAACCGCAACCGCAGGGTGGGCCGCAACGGGCGCTTCACGGCTGGACCTCGGCCGTGCGGTAGCCCGCGCCCACCACCGTCTCGATCAACGGCGGATCGCCGAGCTTCTTTCGCAACGTCATGACGGTCACCCGGACGATCGTGGTGAACGGGTCGGTGTTGGCGTCCCAGACCCGTTCCAACAGCTCCTCGCTGGACACCACCGCGCCACGAGCCTTGAGCAGCTCGCTGAGCACCCCGAACTCCTTGTTCGTCAGGTCCATCGGCATCCCGGCGCGGGTGGCGACCCGCCGTGCCGGGTCCAGCACCAGGTCGGCCAGTTCGAGCACCGGCGGCGCGGCCGGGGTGGCCCGCCGGCCCAGCGCCTGCACCCGGGCGACCAACTCGTCGAACGCGAACGGCTTCGGCAGGTAGTCGTCCGCGCCGAGTTGAAGCCCTTCCACCCGATCGGCGACGGTGCCGCTCGCGGTCAGCATCAGCACCCGGGTCAGCGCCCCCGAGGCGGCAAGGTCGGCACAGATCTGGTCGCCGTGCACACCGGGCAGGTCGCGGTCGAGCACCACCACGTCGTACCGGGTGACGAACGCCGCCTCGTGGCCGGCGTCGCCGTCGTACGCGACGTCGACCGCCATGCCCCGCTTGCGCAACCCGCGCGCGATCGCGTCGGCGAGGTTGCGTTCGTCCTCGACCACCAGTACCCGCATGCCGGCCTCCTCGCTGCTGACCACCGACAACCTAGTGCCGGCCGGCAACCATCCTCCCTCGCCGACCGCCGGGACCCGCCGACGGTCAGCGGGTCAACCGCCACACCCCGAACGCGGCGTCCTGACGGCGACAGAGCAGCCACCCGGTGGCGGCCCGGCAGTCCCCCGAGGCGTCCGGCAACACGTCCAGCACCCGCACCGTGCCGCCCCGGACGTCCAACTCGGCGACGACCAGGCCGCCGTCGGGGTGGGGGCGTACCCCGATCAGCGGTTTGTCGACGTCGTACCGGACGATCTCCCAGCGACCCAGCCCCACCAGCACCCGGCCGGTCGGCGGATCGAGGACGACGAGATCCTCGGATCCCGGCCCGGCGCTGCTCACCGCGGTGGCCAGCAATCGGTCGGCGTACGGCCAGACCCACCCCCAACGGTCGTCGGCCCACCGCGGCTCACCTGTCGCGGCGTCGATCGTCCGCATCCCGCCGGACTGGCTCTGCAGGCACAGGAGGACGCCGCAGGCGGAGACGTACGTCTCCCCGACGGCAGGGATCTGCCAACGCCGGTCCAGGTGGTCCAGGCCGTACGCCGAGATGACGGACGGTGATCCGTCGATGGTGACCAGCAGGTCGTCCACCACATGCAGGACGCGGGGCGTTTCGCCGCGCGGCGCGGGCAGGTGGGCGCGCGTCAGCACCGTTCCGGTGGTCGTATCGCGGACCTCGACCTGCGCGTTCCCGCGCAGGAGCACCAGCCGGTCCACCCATCGCTCACCGTCGCGGGGGGTGAGGTCGGCACCCGCCTCGACGGACGCCTGCCAGCGAACGGTGCCGCAGCACGCGTCGACGGCGCGCAGGGCGCCCGCGGCCTCGTCCTCGCCGGACCACAGCAGGATCCCGCCGTCGGGCAGGGCAACGGGTCGTCCCGGCTGCTGCCAGAGGTACGCGCCCGTCTCGGGATCCAGGGCGATCGTGATCGTCCCGGAGTGGTCCGTGCCGCTCTCGTACCCGACGGCCAGCAGCGTTCCGCCCTGCCGCGCGACGCCCCAGTACCGGCCCTCGACCGGCAGCGACGTACGCCAGGCCTGCTCACCGTCGGGCAGGCGGGTGGCGGTCAACGTGCGCTGTCCCGTCGCCCCGAGCTGCTCGACGAGGAAGATCATGTCGTCGAAGAGGATCGCGTCCGCGTTGTTCGCCGCTGGCAGCGTCACCATCTCGCGCGGGGTGAGCGGCACCGACCCGGCGAGGCCGACCAGCACCAGCACCAGGACCAGCACGCCGCGCAGGGGTCGCCCACGGGCCGCCGGCGGACGGGGCAGCCGGGCGGTGTCGAGGTCCGGCCCCTGGCGCAGTTCACCGAGGTCGATCACCGGGCCGGTCACCGGGGCAACCGCCAGAGAGCCGTCGAGCCGTCGAGCCGTCGACAGAGCAGGACGGGCTGCGCGGCCTGGCATCCGCCCACCACGCCCGGCAGGACATCGAGAATCCGCGTCCGCCCGGCGGCGAGGTCCAGCTCGGCGACGACGAGCCGACCGTCGGGTGTCGGGCGTACGCCGAGCAGCGTGTCCTCGCGGCGCACCTGGTTCACCAACTGCCACCGGCCCAGCTCGGCGCGTTCCCGTCCGGTCCGCGCGTCGCGGACCGCATACCGCTGCTCGGACGTGGCCACCAGCAACCTGTCCCGGCGGACGTCGACGAGCATGTCCGGCCCCCGGTCCGACCAGCGGACGGCACCGGTGGCGGGGTCGATCATCTGGATACCGCCGGTCTGCTGGACCGCGCACAGCAGATCCGCGCACGGTACCGCCCAGGCGACCAGTGGCACCGGGGACCTCCAGGCCGGCGCCATCGCGGGCAGCCGGAAGGCGACAAGTTCGGTGCTGCCGGGTGGGACGAGCAGCACCAGGTCGTCCGCGACCTGCACCCGTTGGAACGCCGACCGGGCGCCAGGCAGGGTGTCGACGCTGTGCCGCAGGTCTCCGGTGTCGGCGTCGTACACCTGCACCTCCCCGGTCGGCTGGACGAACACGACCTGGTCGACCTGGTCGCCCTGCCGGTGGAAGTCGGTGCCACCGAACGGCGCGGGCACCGACCAGAGCACCCGCCCGGTGTCGGGCGTCACCCGGCTCACCGAGCCCAACCCGTCCTCCGTGTCGTTGACGAGGAGCATGCCCCCGTCGGTCGCCCGCTGGACGATCCCCGGGTTGCGCCAACGCCGCTGACCCGTCTCGGCGTCGAAGGCGGTGGTCTCCAACACCCCATCGGCGGTGCTGACGCCCACCGCCAGCAGCATCCCGCGTTGCATCCACGCGGAAACGTAGTCTCCGCTGCGCTCCAGCGGCGCACGCCACCGACGCCGCACGTTGTCACCGCCCGTCGGCCCGGGTTGGTCGTAGACGGTCAGGTACCGGTCCCCGCTGGGCGTGGACGCGTCGACCACCACGATCGCGTCCTCGGTGAGGTACGCCGACGCGCCGGGCGCGGTCGGCACGGACGTCACGGTGCGGTGCCGTACCGCCGTCGCGCCGGTGAGCGCGACGAGGGCGAGCAGCAGCACCGCAGCGGTCCGCAGGGGACGGCCCACGGCGCGCGGCGGACGAGCCGTCGGCTGCGCCACCGGCTCGCCCCGGACCTCGCCCAGCTCGATGATCGGCAACGATCGTCCCTCCATCGCCGGTGGATCCGACCGGGGGCGGCCCGGCAAACCGGCCGTGACCGTACCGGCCCGGCAAAAGCGACGCATCCTCGCCTGTACGATGGCGCGTCGTGGCTGTGCCGGTGGTAGACCCCTCGCTGAATCCCGTGACCGACGCCGAGCTGGCCGAGGTCGAGCCGACACGGCGGCCTCGACGCCGCCCGAGCCGAGCCGACCTGTTGGCCCTCGGAGCCTATGTGGTGCTGGGCGTCTTCGTCTGCCTCAACTACTGGGGGGACGTGACGGGTCGGGTCTCGTCGCACCTGCCCACCGACCACAGCTGGTTCGAGTGGCTGTTCGCGCACGGCGCGTACTCCGTGCGGCACCTGGAGAACCCGCTGTTCACCGCCCGGCAGAACGCCCCGGACGGGGTGAACATGATGGCCAACACCTCGCTGCTCGGGGTGACCCTGCCGCTGGCCCCGCTGACCATGCTGCTCGGCCCGCAGGTGATGTACGCGCTCTACCTGGGTGGGGCGCTGGCCGCCACCGCCGGCACCGCGTACTGGATGCTCTCGCGGCACCTGGTGCGCTCCCGGGCCGCGGCCTCCGTCGGCGGGGCCTTCCTCGGCTTCGCGCCGGGCATCATCCACCACGCCAACGGTCAGCCCAACTTCGTCTCCAACTTCCTGCTCCCGTTGATCGTGGTGCGGGTGCTGCGGTTGGGCGAGCCGGGCCGGTGGCGGCGCAACGGGCTGGTGCTCGGCGCGCTGGTGACGTACCAGATCTTCATCAACGAGGAGATGCTGCTGCTCACCGCACTGGCCTGCCTCGTCGTCGTGGTGGCGTACGCGGTGCAGCGACCACGGGCCACCCGCGCCATGGCCGGGACGTTCCTGGCCAGCATGGGTGTGGCCGGCGGGCTCACCCTGGTGCTCACCGCGTACCCGATCTGGTTCCAGTTCGACGGCCCCCAGTCCTACCGGGGCCTCCAGGGTGGCGTCTTCCACAACTGGGGCGAGGACCTGGTCGCCTTCGTATCCTTCGCCCGGGACACCTGGGCGGGTGACCCGGCGATCGAGAAGACCATCGGGCTGACCGAGCAGAACACCTGGTTCGGCTGGCCGCTGGTACTGCTCTCGCTGGTGGCCCTGGCGCTGCTCGTACGCCGCTCGCTGGCCGCCCGGATCGTCGCGGTGCTCGTCGTGGTGTTCACCGTGGCCGCGATCGGGCCGTGGGTGCGCTTCGACGGGGTCGAGACCGACATCCCCGGCCCGTGGTCGTACGTGTCGGACGAGCTGCCGCTGGTCGAGATGATGATGCCCACGCGCCTGGCGCTGGTGGTCGCCGCCGCGGTGGGCGTACTGCTGGCGCTGTTCTGGGACGCGGCGGCCCGCCACGGCCGCCCGGCCCTCGCGCCGGCCCCGCGCGCCGGTGAGCCGGCCGCCGCGCCGGTCGCGGCGCGCCGACGGTGGCTGCGCCCGCTGGGGTACGCGGCGGTCGCCCTCGCCCTGCTGCCGCTGTTCCCCCGGCCACTGCCGGCGCAGCAGATCGACCCGCCGCCGCACTTCATCACCGCGGGCGGCTGGCGACCGTACGTGCCGGCGGGCCGGACCCTCGTCCCGGTACCGATCCCGAGCAACGTGCACGGCCTGCCGACGCTGCGCTGGAGTGCCCTCACCAGGCAGGAGTTCCCCATCCCGGGCGGCTACTTCATCGGCCCGAACGAGTTGGGCGAGGGCGTCTTCGGCGCCCCGAACCGGCCCACGAGCAGCCTCATCTACTCCACGATGGACGCGGGCGTCCTGCCGGCGCTCACCGACGAGAACCGGCGGCAGGCCGTCGAGGATCTGCGGTTCTGGCGAGCGTCGGTGGTGGTGCTCGGAGCGCACCCGCGCGAGGCGGTGCTCCGCGAGCTGGTCACCGCGCTGATCGGACCGCCGCAGCGGGTCGACGACGTCTGGGTCTGGGACGTCCGCGCCCTGGTGGGCTGATCAGCCCACCAGGGGCCGGACGTCCCGTGGTGGGCGCGCGGGCGGCACCCCGAGCGGCGCCGTTCCGGGTGGTCGTCAGACCGAGCGGTCGGTCAGCGTCCGGACGTCCCACACCCAGACGTCCAGCTCCTGCCGACCGGGACCGACCAGCTCCTCGACGGTACGCCGCAGCGGCTCGGCGTTCTGCTGCCGGACCGGGAGCACGAGGATCGCCGCCCGCCAGTGCCGCAACTCGTCCGTGAAGCGCCGGCGCTGCCGGTCGTCCAGCTTGGAGGTACGACCGGTGGTCGCCACCTCCTCCAGCAGTTGGCTGACCCCGCTCGGTCGGCCGCCGAACCGGCCCGGGTCGCCGGTGTTGCCGTTGCGGGGGGCGAGGAAGTAACCACCCGGGATCTTGAAGTCGAGGTTGGTGGCCGCCGCCCAGCGCATGCCGTGCGTGTTGCCCATGCTGGGCACCGGGATCGGCACGAGCGTCTGGTCCGGACCGACGTACGCCCGCCAGCGGTCGGCGGTGATGAACTCCGGCACCGGCGGCCGGGAGACCATCCGCAGCGGCATCGGAGCGATCGGCAGCAGCGCGAACGCCAGGCCGGCGGCGGTCAGCGTCCGGACGGTACGCCGCTCGGCCGGACGCAGCGCCCAGGCCCGCTCGACGGCGAGCGCGAGCAGCAGGCCGATGACGACCGTGGTGATCAGACCGAAGCGGGTCGGCACCACCGCGTCCAGCAGGGGCAGGTGCACCAGCAGCTCCCACGGCCCCGCGATCAGGTCCCGGTCCCACCAGGAGATCTGCTCGCCGAGCGACAGCAGGGCGAAGAACGCGCCGGTACTGGCGAGCGCCCGCACGACCATCTCCCGACGCAGCCAGACCACGACGCCGACGGCCAGCAGCGACAGGCTCCAGCCGAAGAAGGCGTTCTCCTCCGAGTAGTTCGGCGCCAGGTTGACGTTGGCCCGCTGGTTGCCGCCGAGCGTGGCCGAGCCGGGCGCGAAGAAGGAGGCGATGTCGTTGCCGTAGTCCTGCACCGCGTCGCTGAGCCCGTGGTACGCCATCGGCCCGGCGAACTGCACGTACAGCGGGTACGCCAGCAGCGCCCCGGCCACCAGCGCGCAGGCGGCGAGACCGGCGGCCAGCGGTCGCCACGCCGCCGACCAGCGGGCCGGCTCCTGGGCCACCACCGCGAGCAGGAAGATCCCGCAGGCCATCGCCGTGAAGAGCAGAATCTCCTCGTTGATGAACGCCTGGGCGGTGACGAGCAACGCCAGCAGGACGCCGTCGCGGACCGGCCGGCGCGAACGGGTGAGCACCAAAACCCGCCAGACGATGAACGGCAGCAGGAACTGGCTGATGATGTTCGGGTGCCAACTGGCGTGCGAGAGCATCGCCGGGGAGAAGCCGCAGAACCAGCCGCCGGCCGCAGCCGCGAGCGGCGTACGCACGATGTGACGACGGAGCACGAAGTACCAGGCCAGGGCGGTGCCGGCGAGGCCGAGCGTCACCAACATGACGAAGGACACCGCAGGGCCGAACAGCAGGGTCACCGGCACCATCGGGATGCCCAGCGCCAGCACCGCCGTGTTGGCCATCAGGTTGACGCCGTCGGGGTAGTTGAACTGCTCGGTGTAGAACGGATACTCCCCGTGCAGCACCACCCGCACCGAATGGGCGAGGAAGAACTGCACCTGGGCGGGATCACCGGTGTAGAGCGACGCCACCCGGCCGGCCGGGTCCAGCCAGATCCGGCTGGTCACCCAGAGTGCGGCGAGCAGGAACAGCGCGCCGACCGCCAGGTGCTGTCGTCGCCGGGTCCAGCCCGACCAACGGCTCCGGCTCGACCCGGACGCCGCAACCGTCTCGTCCGGCGCGGTCGGTGCCGGCGCGGACTCGTCCGGCACGGTCGAGGTCTGGGCACTCGTCGCGGGCGCGGACGCGTCCGGCACGGTCGAGGTCTGGGCACTCATCGCGGGCGCGGACCCGTCCGGCACGGTCGAGGTCGACACGGACGCTTCCGACGCGGGTGAGGTCGACGCGGCCGAGGTTGGGGACGCTGTCGGGGCCGGGGCGGTGTCGACGCGGTCGGTCGGAGCGGCGGAGTCGCCGGGCGCCCCGACGGACCTGGCCCGGGAAGCGAGGGCGCGGGACTCGGCAGGCGTCACAGTCGGCGGAGTCTACCCGAGTGACGAAAGGGCACTAAAGCCGCGGTGGCGTCCATTGTGGTGGGTGCGGAACCGACCAGCGGCGGCGTCGCGTCGGACATCTCGTACTATGGCGCTTTCCGGGAACGACGGCGAGGCGATCGGGGGCGGATCAGGTGACTCCGGGCCGCCGGCACGGCAGGACGTTCGCTGTCCTGCTCGCCGCGCTGTTGACCGCCGCCGCGTGCGGTCCCGTCGCGGACCGAGCGCCCCGTGATCTGCGGGTGGGGTACGACAGCCTCGACGGCACACTGGCCGTGTGGCCACCGCGGGGTGACCTGTCCGGCGACACGGCGGTGACGAGGGCGGTCACCGAGGCGGTGCGCGAGTGGCGCTCGCCAGCCGACGACCGTGCGCACCTGCCCTCGTCCGGCATCCTCTTCTCCGGTCGCGTCGACGGTGCCCCGGTGGCCCTGGTCGCGGCCGACGTGCCCGGCGAGAGCGCGTCCTGGCTGCTGCAACTCACCGGCGACGGCGGCCGGTACGCCATCACCCGCGCCACCGAGTACACCGACCCCGGCTACCTGGTCTACTCCGACGTGCTTCCGGTGCAGACTGCCGGCGGCCGACGCTACCTGGTCTCGGCGCGGGTGCAGCAGCTCCTCGGACCGCAGGGACGGGCGTTGGTCGTCGCCGACGGTCTCAGCGCCCCGGTCGACGTGCCGGCCTGCATGGCGGTGGGCGTGACGGCAACCCTCCGGGCCACCGAGTCTCTGCCTCGGGGACGGGCCGCCGACCGCCTGCTCGACCTGGGCACCGGCACGACCGACCCGCGCTATCCGCTGGTCCGGGACGAGTCCGGCGCGGGGCGGCGGGCGCTCACCGGCCTCGACACCTGCGTGCTGGCGGGTGAGCGGGGTCCGTTCGGCAGCATCCCGCGCCGGATCGGCGACCGGGACGCGCCGAAGTCGGTGCCGACGTCCTGGCCGATGGCGAAGCTCTCGGTCCGTTCACTCGGCGAGGTGGCGCTCGGCGGCGGCGAGCCGGCCGAGTTGCAGCAGCTCAGCTGGGACACCGACGCCGGCACCATGACCGCTGTCGTCTACCGCCCGGCGAACGGGAGCGCCCCGGTGGTCTCGCCGGCCGACCGGGCCACCCCACTGCAGACGTACCAGCTCCCGGTCCCCGGCCAACCTCTGCTCGTACTCAGCTGGCGGGCCACCCGGGACAGCTCGCTCTCGGTGCCGCCGGGCACCCCACTGCTGGTGGAACGCCCCGGCCTGGTGGTCGTGCCCGAGCCATCCCGCACCCAGACCTACAGCCTCGCCAACACCGACAAGACCCACTACCGCTCAGTAAGCCCCCGCCGCTAACCCCGTTACCTTTCCCCGAGCCCCAGCCCGAGCCCCAGCCCCCAGCCCCAGCCCCAGCCCCAGCCCCAGCCCCAGCGATCTTGCACTTTCTGTTGCGACAAAAGGCACGAACATGTGCATTACAACAACCGAAAGTGCAAGATCGGCGCGCGGAGAGAGGCCGGGAGGCGCGCGGAGGGAGGCCGGGAGGCGCGCGGAGAGAGGGGCCCGGAGGCGCGCGGAGAGAGGGGCCCGGGAGGCGCAGGACGGCGGGCAGCCCTCGGGGGGCTGCCCGCCGTCGTGAGGTTCCGGGGGTTAGTTCTGGGCTGCCGTCTTGCTGGCGGGGGTCAGGTGGTCCGGGGTGGCGTCCAGGCGGGAGATCCAGCCGGTGACGTCGCGGGCCACGTCCTGCGCGGTGAGGCCGAGGTCGGCGAGGATCTGCGCGCGGGTGCCGTGCGGGTGCCAGTCGGCCGGTACGCCCAGGTCCTTGAGCGGCACGCGGACGTCGGCGTCGCGCATCGCCTGGCCGAGAGCGTCACCGACACCCCCGACGCGGACCCCGTCCTCGATGCTGACCACGAGCCGGTGGCGGGCGGCCATGTCGACCAGCTCGGCCGGCACGGGGCGCACCCAGCGGGGGTCGACGACGGTGACGCCGTAGCCGTGCTCGGCGACCCGGGCGGCGACCTCCATGCCCATCTGGCCGAAGGCACCGACGGCGACGAGCAGCACGTCGGTACGTGCCGACTCGGCCAGTACGTCGACGGTGCCGACCCGGCGCAGCGCGGGCAGGTCGGTGGCGACCGAGCCGGTCGGGAAGCGCAGGACGGTCGGGCCGTCGTCGGTGGCCACCGCCTCCCGCAGCTCCTCCCGGAGCGTGGCGGCGTCACGGGGTGCCGCGATCCGCAGGCCGGGCACCACCCCGAAGACCGACATGTCCCAGATGCCGTAGTGGCTGGGGCCGTCGGGGCCGGTGATGCCCGCCCGGTCCAGCACGAAGGTCACCGGCAGCTTGTGCATCGCCACGTCCAGCAGGACCTGGTCGAAGGCGCGGTTGAGGAAGGTCGCATAGACGGCGACGACCGGGTGCAGGCCACCGAGTGCCAGGCCGGCCGCCGAGGTGGCGGCGTGCTGCTCGGCGATGCCCACGTCGTACACCCGCTCGGGGTACTTGCGGGCCAACTTGGCGATGCCGGTCGGCTCGGCCATGGCGGCGGTGATGCCCACCACGTCGGGGCGTTCGTCGGCGACGGCCAGCAGCTCGTCCGAGAAGACGTGGGTCCACTTCACCGACGGGGCAGCCAGCAGCGTGCCGGTCTCCACGTCGAAGGCGCTGCTCGGGCCGTGCAGGCAGTCCGCCTCGTCCTCCTCGGCCGGGCGGTAGCCGTACCCCTTGCGGGTGACGGCGTGCACGATCACCGGGCCGCCGAAGTTCTTCGCCGCGCGCAGGGCCGACTCGACGGCCGCCACGTCGTGCCCGTCGACCGGGCCGACGTACTTGATGCCCAGGTCCTCGAACATGGCCTGCGGGGCGACGGCGTCCTTGATGCCCTTCTTGACCGCGTGCAGCACCTCGTACATCGGCTTGCCGACGAGCGGGGTGGAGCCGAGGGCGTCCTTGACGGTGTCGAGGACCTTCTCGTAGCCCGGGTTGAGCCGCAGCGAGGAGAGGTGGTCGGCCAGGCCGCCGATGGTCGGCGAGTAGGAGCGGCCGTTGTCGTTGACCACGATCACCAGCGAGTTGCCGGCGGTGGCGATGTTGTTCAGCGCCTCCCAGCACATGCCGCCGGTGAGCGCGCCGTCGCCGACCACGGCCACGACGCTGCGCTGCTCACCACGCAGGGCGTACGCCTTGGCGAGGCCGTCGGCGTAGGAGAGGGCGGTGGAGGCGTGCGAGTTCTCGATGAGGTCGTGCTCGCTCTCGGCCTGGCTGGGGTAGCCGGAGAGGCCGCCGCGCTGCCGGAGCTTGTCGAAGCCGGCCTGACGCCCGGTGAGGATCTTGTGCACGTACGCCTGGTGGCCGGTGTCGAACAGGAGCCGGTCCCGGGGGGAGTCGAAGACGCGGTGCATGGCCAGCGTCAGCTCGACCACACCGAGGTTGGGCCCGACGTGCCCGCCGGTGCGGGAGACCTTGGCGATCAGGAAGTCCCGGATCTCGGCGGCGAGCACTTCCAGCTCCTCGCCCGACATCCGCTTGACGTCCTGTGGACCGCGTACCGTCCCCAGCAGCCGACCGTGGTTGGCCGTGTCCTCTTCAACGCTCATGACCGGAGAGTCTATCGGCCGCCCGGTACTCCGCAGCCTGGCCCGAGCCGCTCGCGTCGAGCCGGCCGGCTGAGCGCCTGGTCAGGGGCGAATCCGCCGCCGGTCGCTACGCGGCGGCCGGCGGAAGCAGCAGTCCGACGCACTCGACGTGCTGCGTCATCGGGATCGCATGGATCTTGAGCGAGCGCAGGTCAACCATGCTAAGCACTCGGGAAGTCCACCACCGTGCGTCGCACGTGCGTCTGATGCGGCAGGATCCGCTTCCACGCCGCCTCCACCGACCCATGTGCGTCGGGGGCCAAGTGACTGTAACGAGCCGTGGTCTGTGAACTCTCATGCCCGAGCAGCTTCTGAATATCCGCGATCGGCACCCCGTCCTGGATCAACCACGACGCCGCCGTGTGCCTGCAATCGTGCGGATCCAGGCGCTGAATCAGCGGCGCCCGCTGCCCCTCCGGCAGTTTCCGGTTCCGCGCCGCGATCTCCGCGTTCGCCCGGTCGATCGCCGCGTACCAGACAGCCCGCCAGTTCGCCCCAGACAAGTTCTTGGCACCCCGGTTGGTGACGAAGACTCGTGCATCTGTTGTACGTCCATCAACCAGTGGGGCCATGAGGTCGAGCAGGTAACGCGGCACCGGAACTTCCCGCCGGGACTTCGACGACTTCGGGTACGACTTCCACTTCCCCGACTGGGTGAGCGCACCCACGATCTTGATGCGCCCTCGCAGCCAGTCGATCGGGTTGCCGTCTTCCCGCTCCCCTGCGCACACCGCCGCCGCTTCACCCCACCGGGGGCCGACGACGCACATCAGTTCGGTCATCACCGAGTGCCCCCGGTTCCGCTCGTCCAGTTCGGCGCGGATCGCATCCACTTCGGCGCGGCTGAACCAGGCGGGCAGCTTCGGCGGCGTGGCCGGCAGGTCGATCTTCCGGCAGGGCGTCTCGGCGAGCATCCCGGCGGTGACGGCATCCCCGCACAGGGTGGAGAGGAGGTTGTATGCCCGCCGGATGGCGAACGCCCCCACCCCGGCCTTCTGCATCTGCCGCACCCACGTCTGCACGTCCAGCGGGGTGATCGAGTTCATCGGCCAGTCCGCCCAGTGTTTGAGGATGTGGTTGCGCATCATCCCCTCGTCGGAGCGGCGGGTTTCCTCCTCGACGACGCGGGCGGGGAACCACTTGTCGGAGAACTCCTGCACGGTGCTGCGGCCGGCGCGCGGGTCACGCCACATCCCCCGGGCGATCTTGGTTTCTTCTTCGTTCGCCCAGTCCTTGACGACCTTCTTGATGAAGTCTGTGCGGGTGAGCCGCTTGCCGTTGGGTGCACGCACAGTGCCCTGCCACTTGCCGGAGGGCAGCTTGCGGATGTAGGGCATGCGACTTTCCTCCTACCCTGCGGCCTCGCTGCCGCCGGCCGCCTCGTCTTGCGGCATGTCGACCAGTGAACGCATTTGCTGGCGGATCCACCGCTTGACACTTGGGCTGGTTTTGGGGTCGGCGAGCTTGCTCATGAGCGCAAGGATGTCCGGGTCGTACCCGCCTGCTTGCGTGGCTTCGGTCTCGTCGTTGCGAAGGTATCCGACAGCCACGAGCAGATCGACGGGGCTTTGGTTGAGCGCTCGCGCGATGTCGCGAATATTGTCGGAGTTGACCGAGTTTTCTTGCTTGAGCCACCGAGTAATGGTTCGCGATGAGACGTTGATTTTGCGGGAGAACTCAGCCTGGTTACCCCGGGCTGTGGAGTCGATCAGTGCGCTGACGAGCGCCGCCCAGGCTGCCCTGTCGATGCTGGTTCGGTCGGCCACGCGGTCACGATAGCGGACTTGTATGTCCATCCCCGGCTCGACTTTCCGTAGGTTGCTCCCCAGCGAACGCCGACCCGGAGACGCTGCGCACACAAACGCGCCCCGTGAGTGACATTCACACCCGTCTTGATTTCAACACATCACCCGTTCGGACCACCATGCAGACGTGCATGTCTGCTATGGTCGACGCATGAGTCACGACGTACATGTCCGCTACAAGGACACGCGCGCCACCGTGCGACTCCGCAGAGCTGGCGACACCCCCGTCCTGTTCGCCATGACCCGTGCCCTCGGCATCGACACCGACGTTGCTCACGCCGCCCTGTTCGGCGTGAGCACCAAGACCATCGCCCGGCTCCGCGCCAATGCCGCCGCCCACCACTTCGGCGGCAACCCGGAGGTGCAGATCGGCGAAAAGTTCATGGCCAACGCCGTGACCGCCCTGAGTTGCCACGCCGCAACCCTGCGCCGCCACGGCTTCACCCCTAGCCTTGATGAACTGTTCGAGGTCGTGCCCGCAATGGCCGAGGCCGCCTGATGGTCGCCGAAGAGATGCACACGGTCGCCGAACTGGCCAAGGCGTGGCGCTGCTCCAAGAACTTCATCTACGACCTCATCTCCGACGGGAAGCTGCGGTCCGTTGATCTCACCAACAGTCGCGCGAAGACCCGCGTGCCGGCGTCAGCGGTCAAGGAGTACCTGACCAAGCAAACCCGCAAGCCCTTGCGGAGCGCCGCATGAACGCCCGCAAGTGCTACGACCTGGCAGAGCTGCCCGGACGCGCACGGTCGGGCGGCCACGTCTACATCCTGCTGTTCAACAACGGGACAGTGAAGGTTGGATCTACGACCAACCCGAGTGTTCGGATCCGCACCCACCAAGTCGCGGCAGCCAACTTCGGCCTCTCGCTCACACGGTTCTGGGTATCCCGATCGTTCGTCGGACACATTGAGGCTGAGACGGACGTCATCGCAGCGGCAATGCAGGTGTGTGCCAGCGTGGTGGGGCGTGAATGGTTCCAGGGCGTCGACTACGACGCGCTGGTCGAGCGGGCACCGTTCCTGACCTACACCAACCCTGGTGGCGCAGTTCTTGCGCGCAAGGCGGCGGAGCGTCGGGCCGCCAAGGGCGAAGATCCGGCGGGCTACCGAACGAATGTCGATCTGATCTGGCGTTCCGACGAGACGACGCCACCCCTGAACGCCTTCATCAAGCAGGTGTTGGCCGAAGCGGGTTCGGAGGAGGAGCGGCAAGGGCTCCTTGAGGCATGGGTTTCCACTCGCGCCCACTGGCTTCGCCGGGGTAGCCGAGGTGCCGCCGTATGAGCGCTACCTCGCTCACTCACGCTGCCGGCACCGCGCGGCCTGCGTTTTCCGGCGGCTGGGTCGTCGACATGGGCGACCAGTTCCCGACGTGGACGCCCACCCGTGAACGCGCCTACGACGTGCTCGATGCGCGGGCTGCCGCGAAGACCACCCGCATCCTCCCGTCGGGTGAGGTGCCGACGCCCGGCCTTGCCGTCCCCACTGCGAATGGGGCGCGCGAAGTGGTGACCGCGCCAACGGTCCCCGCAGGCGACGACTTCCACTCCCCCTGAACAAGCAGAGCGCCCGCCGGGGCCCACCGGCAGGCGCTCGATGCTCCGCCACCTGACCCGATCCCTGCACGAGAGGAAATCGGCCCTGATGACTACAGACACGATAGACCACCTCACCCGTACGGCCGATACCGCCCGCGTTCTGCCCGGCCCGTCGGATTCGCAGGCATGGACCCTCCCCCTCGTTGCCGACCTGGCCTGCACAACGGTCGACGAGGTCGCGCACACCCTGGCCCACCCGGTGCCGCAGCACGCCTGCCCGTACGGGGAGTGTGCGGGTGCGGGGGTCGCCTACCGGAACCCCGGCAGTGAGCTGACGTGGATCGAGGACGCCCGGATGTCGCCCGTCCCGCACGAGGTGGGCGCGTAGTGGACGCATTCACCTACCTGTCGCTGTTCACCGGCATTGGCGGGATCGACCTCGGGTTGGACCGCGCCGGCATGAACTGCGTCGGCCAAGTCGAACGTGACCCGTTCTGCCGCTCCGTACTCGACAAGCACTGGCCGGAGGTTCCCAAGCATGACGACGTCCGCACTGCCCCCAGCTGGTGGACTGCTAGACCAAGGCCACCTGTTCGACTGGTTGCCGGAGGCTTCCCCTGTCAGCCCTTCTCGGAAGCGGGCCTCCGCCGCGGCATTGCCGACGAACGTTGGGGATGGCCCTGGATGGCTGCCGTCGTTCGCGCAGTACGACCCCAGTACGTCCTCGTGGAAAACGTCGCAGCTCTCCTTGACGACGCCGACGCCTTCGGATGGCTGCTCGGTGACCTGGCCCAGCTCGGGTTCGATGCGCAGTGGTCAGTGCTATCCGCGTGCGCCATGGGTGCGCCACACACACGTGAGCGACTGTTCGTTCTGGCCTACCCCGCGGGCGAACGGCTCCAGCAGCTGCGGGGGGGTCGAGCGGCCTGCCGAAGGCGAAGCGCAACGGCACGTACATCACTGGGCGGCGCAACCCGAACCACACCGAGTGGCTGATGGGGTTCCCCGACGGGTGGACCGAAACCGCGCCCTCGGCAACGCAGTCGTGCCCTCCGTTGCCGAACTCATCGGCCGTCTGATTGCCCCCACCGGGGCGGAGGTGGCCGCATGAGCGACTTCAACCGGCACTCGGTGCCGTCGATGCCAGAGTCGGAGGCCCACGCGTCCCGTGAGGAGTGGCGCCGGTTGCAGTCCCGCCGCACGTGGCGGTTGATTGCCGCCTGCCGGGTGCTGGCCGCCGCGGTGTTGGTGTCGGCGCTGCTCGCGTTGTCGGGCGGTGAGGTGCGGTGACCGGGGTGTTGCGGATTGAGCGCGCGTCGGGTCCGAGGCTGGTGCCGTTCGGCCCGGACGACGTGCAGGCGGCGGTGCGGTTGCGGGACCGGTTCGCGGTTGAGGAGTCGGTGCGGTCGGGTCGACGTCGGGTGGAGATCGTGCCCGCTGAAGGTGATGTGCGGTGAAGCCGCCGTTCCCGTACGCCGGGGCTAAAGGCGCGATCGCCGATCGGATCGTCTCGCTGTTGCCGGAGCACGTGCACTACGTGGAGCCGTACGCCGGTTCCTTGGCGGTGTTGTTGGCGAAGCCGCCGGTGCGGATGGAGACAGTCAACGACCTCGACCACGACGTGGTGACGTTCTTCCGGGTGCTGCGCGACCGACCGAAGGAGTTGGCTCGCGCCTGCAAGCTGACCCCGCATTCCCGCGCCGAGTATGTGGATCTGCGGACGTCTCCGATCGTCGGCGACGAGATTGAGGTTGCCCGCCGAGTCTGGGTGCTGCTCACCCAGGGCCGCGGCGGGACGCTCGGATCGCTGACCGGTTGGCGGCATTTCGTGCAGCCGCGCGGGTCGTCGATCGGCATGCCCGCCTACCAGGACGGCTATGTGGCGCGCATGGAAGCGGTGTCAGAGCGGCTTCACGCGGTGTCGTTGGAGTGCATGCCGGCGCTGGACTTGATCGTCAAGTACGGCGTTGACGAAGAGGTGCTTCTCTACGTTGATCCTCCGTATTTGGGTTCAACGCGTGGGGTGCTGTACCGGCATGAGATGAAGTCGGACGCCGAGCATCGGGAACTGGCGGAGGTTCTGAACGACTGCCGGGCGGCTGTTGTTCTGTCTGGCTACACGTCCGCCCTCTACGACGAGTTGTATGCCGGGTGGCATCGGCTGGACCTGCCGACGATGACGGGCAACGGGCGCGACGGTGCGAAGTCGCGCACTGAGGTGTTGTGGTCGAATCGGCCCCTGAGTGCGAAGCCTTCCTTGTTTGACGCGTGGGGGGCTGCCTCGTGATGCGCGCCCGCCATGAGGTCATCCCTCGCGCCTGCCAGCACTGCCGGGAACCGGTGGTGCGCTTGCAGGCCGACGGCGGCAGTGGGGTGTCCCGCTGGTTGCACACCCCGAACCGGCTGCACTGCGTCAACCCGTTGACGCGTGAGCAGGTGTCGACGGTCGCCGAGGTTGCGGAGCTGTCGGTGTTGCGTGATCCGGTCGGGGTGGAGCGCCTGCGGGCTGGGGTCGCGTTGTGAGCCGCCGCGTGCGGGCGTTGCGCCGTCTGCTGGTCGCGCTGGTCGCCGCAGCGGTGGCCGGGGTGGTGTTCGCCTTGGCCACGGCGTCGATCGCGGCCGTGCGTTGGGATGCGTCGTTGGCGGTGACGGCCGGGCTGGCTGCCGTGTTCCTGCCGCAGTCGCTGATCGTGGGCGCGTGGCTGGCGTCGCGACGTCGGCCCGCCCCGGCGCCACCGTCGAGTGACGTTGTCGAGCGCCAGGCCGCCCGAATCGCCGCCCTCGAAGACCATCTGATCTTTCACTACGACTGCCAGCACGTGGGCCGCTACGCCGATGGCACGCCGCTGCTGCCTGACGTCGGCGACCGCCCGGACTGGGCGTCGCTCGACCGCAAACCTGACGTCTCCACGGCGGGCACCTCACTGCCTGCCGCTGTTTCGAATCCCTGACCCGTCCCTGATGGGAGACCTCGTGAACCTGTTGTCTCGTTTGGCCGGCAAGTTGCACAACGCAATCCGAGCCTCCGTCGCGTCCGCCCCGGCGATGCCTGCGAACGTGCTACCCATGGCCGCCGGCCGGGCTGCTGTACGTATCCCCCGCGTCCGCGATGTCGACGGCCCTACCGTCCGTCTGCCCCGGGTGGGTGAGCCGGGTGTGAACGACGGCCGCCGGTACACACCCCGGGTGGGTCGGCATCGGACACCGGACGTCAACCAGGTGCCGGCCCGGTTCGCCCGCCAGCAGGTGGCCTGAGATGGCCGATCTGGTCGTGTACGCGCTGCTGCTGGGGCTGCTGATCGTCACCGCGGCCGTCCTGTTCACCAACCCTGCCCCGCTGCTCGCCCGTCTCCGTGCCGTCTGGTCGGCGACGCACGTCGACCTGCTGGGTTTGCCGTCGGGTCGTCCGTTGCAGGAGCGGTTCGACTACCCGGATGGGCGGGAGGGCGCGTACGCCATCGACGCCGAGATGCGCGTGTGGTTGGGCATTGTCGCCGGCCTGGCGGATGTGGCCGGCGAGGCGGCCCAGATCGGGGCCGAGCACCGGCAGTCGGGGGCGGCGCGGTGAGCGGGTGGGAGATCGCCGGGTACACATCCTGGCTGGTCGCGCTGGCGGGGTTCGCGGTGTTCGCCGCCCGCGAGTTCGTGTTGCACGGCCGGGAGCATCGGGCCGCCAATGAGCGGATCGGTGACGAGCATCCGGGGCCGGTGCGGGCGACGCAGGCGTGGCAGGAGTCGTGCGGTGCTGGCAGCACCGTGTTCCCGGCGTCGCATCCACGCCGACCGTCGCGGCTGTCGGTGTGGTGGCGGCGTGGGGTGTGGGCGGGCCGGGTCGCCGTCGACCGTCTGATGGTGCGGGTCGGTCGGGGTGGTCGTGTCGCCGAGCCGGGTGGGAAGCGCGCGCCGACGCTGGGGTGGTCGCCGGCTGAGGTGGCCCGGCATTTGGCGGCCCGCGCCCACCTGTCGCAGGACAAGGTGGATCGGATTGTGGTGGATGTCGCCGACCGGGTGGTGCGGGACCGGTTTGAGGCGGCGTGGTCGGCTGCTGCTGCCGACCCGGGGGTGATGCCGGCCCGTCTGCCGTGGGATGTGGTGGATCGGGCGAAGGGGTCGGCGGAGGTGCCGTTGCCGTTCGACGAGCAGATCCGTGTCCGCAACGACGCGCTGCACTGGATGGTCAGCTCTGACGTTCCGGGCGATCAGACGCAGGTGTTGCCGACGGTCACCCCGGGTGGTGTCCGATGAGGTGGTGGCGGTGGCTGCGGGCGTTCCTGTCCAACCAGGTCACGTCGGCGTCGCTGCTGTTTGAGGCGGAGTCCGAGCGGGATCGGCTCGCTGCGCTGCTGCGCCGGGAGCGGGCCTGCCGGGAGCTTGAGGCGGACATGCATCGCGCCGACGTGGCCGCCCTGCGTCGCGAAGCCGAGTCGCTGCACGCGGCGAACGAGGAACGCCACGACGCAATCCAGCGGGAGCGGGCGTGGAGCAACACGATGGCGCACCGGCTGCGCAAGGGCCACGAGTTCGCCGACCGCCTGCCCGACGACTTGGCCGCCGACCTGCGCGCCGCACTCTCCCCCACTTTCCCGACCCAGCCTGAGGAGGCCAGCCGTGCCCGTTGAGATGTTCGCTGCCACGCCGATCGAGGTGGCCACGATCACCGCCGCCGACTATCTGGTAGCGCTGGCGTCGTGGTTCGGTCTGACCTTGCTGGCGGTGGGGGTCGCAGTGTTGCTGCTGCGGCCGTCGCTGGACCAGCCTGAGCCGCAGCAGGTGGAGACGGATTCGCCGGAGGCCGCGAAGACGGTTGAACTGCCTGCCCGACGTCCGGGTTTGCGGACCGCGCCGACGATTCACGCCCCGCAGTACCGCCGTTCGGACGACGACACGGTGGTCATCAAGCCTGCGGAGACACGCCGGTGACCGCCGCCGTGCAGTGGATCGATCCGGGTGCGGTCGGGTTTGTGGCCGGCGGTGTGCTGATCGTGTGCGCGGTCGCGCTGGTGTGGCTGCTGCTGTCGGGGCGTCGCGTTGACGCCGAACGGGCGACTGAGATCGCCTCGGCGTCGGGTGTGGCGCGGGTTCCGCAGCCGTGGCATCCGTCGTTGGGTGAGCCTCGCCCGGAGCCGGTGACGGAGCTGTTCACGCTCCGCGTGGACGAACCCGACGCGACCGTGGTCATGTCGCGTGTTCCCCGGCAGCGGGCGGTGCGCCGTGGCTAACTCACTGTCCCGATTCGGCCCGTGTCGTCGCGACGGCTGCGGTCCAGCCGACAAAGTTGCCCGGCGCATTTGGTGGGCACCGTGGCGCACCCGTCCTGCTGTCGTCTGCTGGGTGTGCCAGCGCACCCTGACGGCCGACGAAGCGGTGGAGGCTGAGGCGCGCTGGCGGGCTGCCTTCAATTGGTGCGTCGAGCGTGTTGGGCGGCGAGCTGCCGAGAAGCCCGGCGCTGATGGCCGTGGCTGAGGCGCGAACCCCGGCAGGTGCGGGGAAGACCGGCGACCGCTGGCGGTGGCGCGGCTACTGCTGCCTTGCTGCTGCCCTTCCGTTCGCGCTGTTCGGGTACGACACCCTCTTCTGGTTCCTAGTTGTCGCCAGTTTCGCCTGTGCTCGTGAGGCGGCGAGTCAGTTCGGTTGGCGGGCCGGCTACCTGGACTGCAAGACGCAGGCGGCGAAACGCCTTCGTGAGGTGCGCCGTGGCTGACCGGGAGCGGTGTGTGCCACTGGTCGATGACGACGGCCAGGTGGTCGCGTCGGTGCGCATGTCCGGGCCGATGGATGAACCGTTCCGGCGGGCGATGCTCGACGTTGTTGCGGCGGCACTGCGCGCTGAGGCTGAGGCGGACGCTGCGGACCCGGAGCGGGTGGCGCGTCGTGAGGCTGCCCGCCGCCGCCGTGAGGAACGGGTTCGGCGCTGGCGGGGTGAGCTGCGGTGAACGCCACCGATCGGCTGGTAGTCGGTGGGGCGCTCATCGCGTTCGGCGTGGCTGCTGCTGTCGTCGGCTGGCCGATGCCGGGCGCGTTGGTTGGGTTCGGGTTGGGCACGGCACTGTCTGGGCTGCTCGCGGCATGGCGGGCGGGGCGCGGGCGGGGTGAGTCGTCGTGAGTTTCCTGCCGAAGACCTGCTTCGAGATCGTCTGCGACGGCGGCTGCAACGACGCGTGGGAAGACGGCACGCCCCACTTCGATACCCAAGATGAGGCCGTCGAGTACGCCCGGGGCGACGGGTGGCTGATCACCGACCAGCGCGCGTTGTGCCGCACATGCGCGGAGAAGGCGACGTGCGAGACGACCGGGCACCAGTGGGACGACTGGCACGACGCCAGCCGGGACGGAATCCGGGCGCGACGCCGGTCGTGTGATCACTGCGGGGACAGCGACTATGACCCGCCGTTCGATGAGCTGTACCCGCTTTTCCAGGCGCTGCGGGATGCGGAAGAGATCGTGCGGGCTGCTGCGGCCGGGTCGGGTGAGCAGTCATGACCCGCGCCTTCTACCGGGGCTACCGCTCGCGGCGTGTCACTCGCCTGCACGTGATGCGTGAGGACGGCGCGTTCGCGGGCCGGCAAGGCTTGTGCGGCACGGGTGGTTGGGCTGGCCGCCGATCGGGGCCGATCGTCTTGGATCCGATGCCGTTGGTGCCGCCGGATGGCCTGTCGTGGTGTCCGGCGTGTGTGGGCAGGTTGGCGGAGCGGCGTGGGCTGCTGGCCGGGTGGGCTGCGGAGATGGCGGGTGCGCGGTGAACGCGTCAGGCGTCGTCTGCGGCGAGTTTGGCCAGCGCGATTTCAGCTCGGTCGTACCAGTCGGGGTCCACGACGATCGCTGCGCGCTTCCCGCTTCGGGTGATGGTCGAGTGCCGCTGGGCGTGTTGCGCCCGGCCGATGAGCTCGGCCCACCTCTTGCGTGCTTCCTCGGCGGTGAACACGTCCGCCGTTCCGTCAGTTTCCCCACGACTGTCAGCCATGTGGGTAGCATACCGCCCGTAAGTTCTGTAAGATTCAGGTGGAACTAGCAATACGCCGGACCTGCAAGAAACAGGAGTTCGCGTGACTCAAGTAGCCCTGCCGATGCACCTCAACGACGGCAGCCCGTTCGACGCCATCCGGCACACGGACGGCGACGGCACCGAGTGGTGGTCCGCCCGCGAACTCATGCCCCTGCTCGGCTACACCAAGTGGGAGCGGTTCACCGACGCCATCGAACGCGCCACCGCCTCCGCGCAGGCCACCGGCCACGATGTGTCCCAGGCTTTTTCCCGGCTCCGGGAAGAAGGGTCCGGCCGCCCCAGCGTCAACTACCGGCTCACCCGGTACGCCGCCTACCTGATCGCCATGAACGGCGACGCACGTAAGCCGGAGATCGCCACCGCGCAGATGTACTTCGCCGTTCGCACCCGGGAAGCCGAGGTGCGCGACGCCAACACGCCGCGCCAGCAGATCCCACAGTCGTTCGCCGACGCTCTCCAACTGGCCGCGAACCAGGCGCGCGAGATCGAGCGGCAGCAGACCGCCATCGCCGAGCTTGAACCCCGCGCCCAGCAGGCCGACCACTTCCGGGCCGCCGATGGCCTGGCCGCTGTCGCCAGCTTTTGTAACGACCTTCAACTGTGGGCCCACGAGAACCACCGGGTGAAGCTGCGCCACGACGACATCCGCGACTTTCTCGGCGACATCGGCCTGATCATCCGCGCGGGCAGCTTGCGCCGTAACGAGCCGTACGCGGAGGCGATCAAAGCCGGGTTGGTGCGGCCGAAGCACTCCACCTACGGCACGAACACTCGCGGCGATCAGGAGGCCACATCGGCACGCCTCACCCAGAAGGGCTGGGGCTACGCGTGGGACCGGGCGGTGCGCCGCATCGCCAATCACGGCTCGCTCGCACCGACCAGCTCGGTCGCCACCACCAACCTTGAGCGGAGCTGACTCATGCCCGACTTCGACCTGATCGCCGCCCCGCAGCCTGACTACTTCTGCATGGTCTGCGGTGTTGTCCTCGGCAGTCCCGTCCTCGCCAAGTCCGGCCTCTGCCCCTTCTGCCAGCAGAAGATGGACGAGCGAGCCGCCGCCGAGGCTGCCGCGCAGACCCGCGCACTGGCCGCCGAATCGGTCGCCGAAGCCCTCCGGCTGCATCTCGACACGCTGACTTCGTCGGACCTGCGGATTGCCGAGCATCGCGCGCAGATCCGGACCGGCAACGCTGGTCGGGGTATCGACCACATCAAGCACCTAGTCGACTTGGGCACCCTCCCGCAGTCGTCCTACGACGCGGCAAGCGACGAGCTTGAGGCCGCCCGCCTGTTCCTGGGGTTGGTCGGCGAAGCGCAGCAGATCGCCCTACTTCGGGATCAAGAGGCTGAGGCTGCGGCGCTGGCGTTGGAGTGCCCCGGCTGCGAGTCGGCGCAGGCGACTGGCCCGATGTGCGACGACTGCAAGGCGGAACGCCAGGGCGGTGAGCGCTGATGTCCGCCGAGGTGGAGTTGCTGCGTGAGGCCGCCCGTCGGCTACGTGCGCAGGCCGTTGACGGCAACCCGAACCCGTGGGCGCGACCCGACATGGACGGGGCGCTGGCCGATTGGCTGGACGCCGAGGCGAACCTTCACGAGTCCGTCGGCCGCGCTGAAGGGAAGGTGCCGGACGGTTGGCGGTTGCGCATCACCTCATCGACGCTCGCGGAGGCGGCGACTGTTGCCCGTGCCGTCGTGGGTGGGGCTGCACGGCCGACCGCCGAGCCGGGTTGCGCCTGCACGATCGACCCGGATGGTGCCCGCAACACGGACGGCTGCGTGACGTGCGACCTGCCGCCGTGCGGGTTCCTGGTCGACGAGGTGGGCCGATGACCACTGCTCTCGCCCGGCCCAACTTCCCGGCCCCGCAGCCCGGCAACCCGTTCCCCGCGCCCAGCCCGAACCCGACTCTCCCCCGCCAGCAGGCCACGTGCCCGACGTGCGGCAACCCCGTGGGGTCGCTGCTGGCCGCCTGCTGGGCGACGCCGGAGTGCCTGCGCGCGGACCTGGACTACGACGCCGCCATCGACGCGAGGTGCGACGACCTGTGAGCATTCAGACCGCCGAGCGCACCGGACCCGCCTTCCACGGGGTGGAGGAAACCGACGACCGTCGCTTCTACCTGATCGGCGACCACCGGCTCATCTCCACCACCACTGCCACCGGTGTCATCGCCAAAGACGCCCTAATGCAGTACGCCGCCAACCAGGCCGTGCAGGGGGTGTTCGCCGAACTGCCGGCGATCGTCATCGCCTCCCGCATCAAGCCGTGCGGGAACACGTACAGCCGGTGCGACCACGACCGCACCGAGCGGTGTGACCGGTGCCCGTGCATCGAATGCAAGGCGTGCGTGGGCCGATGGCTGGCCGACCGGCACAAGGCGAATACGGCCCGCCGCGCCGATGAGGGCACCCGCGCTCACGATGTGGCCGAGTGGTGGTCGCTGACGGGTGAGATCAAGCCCCACGACCAGGACATCGCCCCGTACGTCCAGGCGTTCCAGGCGTTCGTCGCCGAGTACGGGTTGACCCCGGAATCGTTCCTGTTGTCTGAGGCGCTGGTCGTGAACCGGGGCGCCGGGTATGCGGGTACCACGGATGGGGTGGTGCGGTTCCGCGCCGACGCCACGCAGGCTGCCGCGAAGCTCGTGTCGCGGGTGACGCTGATCCCGTGGAAGAAGGCCGACAAGCTGGGCCTGACCGTGGACCTGGTCGTCGACTTCAAGTCCCGCGAGGGTGAGGGGCCGCAGTTCTACCCGGAGCAGGCGTTGCAGCTCACCGGCTACCGCCACGCCCCGATTCTGCGGTTGAAGAACTCCGACATTGAGCACCCGATGCTGCCCACCGACGGCGGCATGTTGGTGCAGCTTCGCCCGGACGGTGTCAGCACCCGTCTCGCGGTGACCACCGAGCGGACTTACCGGCGCGGGTTCCTGTACGCGCTGGGCTTGACGAAGTGGCTGATCGAAGAGGGGCCGGCCGCGGTGTCGTCGCACACGTTCGTGTTGCCGGAGACGATCGCCGCCCGCAAGCGCAAGGCCGAGAAGGACGCCGCACCCGCTTCTACTGCTGAGCCGGCCCCGGCCGCCGCCTGAATCTGAGGAGACATCTCATGCCCATAAAGACCCTGCAACGACGGCTCACTCAGGTCGGTGTGATCCGCCTGGGTGAGAAGCGGCTGTCGCAGCGCGGCAAGGAGTACCCGGCGAAGCTGGAAACGCTGCGGTTCACGTCCCCGGCGCGGTCGCTGATCGAGGCGGTGGCCGCGAAGTACGGCGGTGAGGTGAAGCCGTGGCAGCACACGACGGGCCCGCAGTTCGAGGTGGTCACGGACGCGAAGACGATCCCCGTGCTGGTGCCGCCGCAGCAGATCGACCCGAACTACGAGCTGTGGGGTAACGGGTTCAAGTCGCGGCACTGCGACGGGGAGACCGAGAAGATCCGCAACCAGTCGTGCCTGTGCGCCCCGGTCCGGGCTGCCGCTCAGGCCGCCGGCAGGGATGTGAAGCCGGGCGACGTGTGCAAGCCGACCACGCGCATGTCGCTAATGCTTGCCGAGATTCCGTCGCTCGGTACCTGGAAACTTGAGTCGCACGGTTGGAACGCCGCCGCCGAGCTGCCGATGCTGGCCGAGTCGATCGCCACCGCCGCGCAGCCGATCCCCGCCCGGTTGGAGTTGCAGCACCGGGAGAAGAAGCTGTTCCACCCCGGCAGGCCGCAGAACGAGCAGATCGAGTCGCGGACGTTCATGGTGCCGGTGCTGCACTTCGAGTTCGTCACTCCGGCGCAGGCGTTCGGCGGTCAGATCGGGCAGGCCGCCCGTCAGGCGATGGTCGCCCAGCACCTGGCGGCGATCGGCGCCGCACCGGAGCAGGCTCCCGACCCGGAGAAGTTGACCGAGGCGCAGGTTCTTGACGCCGCCGGTCGGGTGTCGACGATCCCGCAGTTGCAGGAGTTGTGGAACACCGCCGGTAAGGACGGTGCGCTGACGGAGGCCGCGAAGGATGCGTTGAAGGCTCGGGCTGCCGTGCTGGACTCGCCGAAGCCTGCCGCTCCCGTCGAGTCCACGCCCGCGCCGGCTGCTACGCCTCCGCCCCCGCCTGCCGGTGAGCCGGTCGACGCCGAGGTGGAGCCGAACCCGGACGCCCTGTGGGTGCAAATCCAGGCGGTCGCGGGCCAGCGGAAGTGGAACGCGGCGGCCCTTGAGGAGCGCATCACTGCCCGGTTCAGCAAAGCGTCCGATGAGATCAACGGCTTCCACATGGCGACGTTCCTTGCCGAAGTGAACAGCGGGGCCATCGCGTGACCTACGAGTGGGAGTCGGCGACGTACGAGGCGTGGACGCCGGTCGACGCTGAGAACGCCATGCGCTGGGTGCTGCGGGCGATGCACGACACCCAGCAGCAGTTGAAGGACGCGCGCATGGCCGAGGTGGATGCGAAACACGCGTTCGAGTCGGCCAAGCGGGCGGCGTTCTTCGCCCCGGACTGCCCGAAGCCCGAGCGAGGCGGGTACACGGTCGCGGACCGTGAGGCGCACATCGAGCGGGCAACGGTCGAGCAGCGGCAGGCGTACGAGATCGCCACGGCAACCCGAGAAGCTGCGGCCGACCACCTGCGGGTGTTGGACAAGCAGTCGGTGGTGTTGGCGTCGTTGAACAAGAACGTTCAGGCGGCATTCAACATGGTCGGGGCGCGCTGATGTTGGAGCGCAAGCGGCCCATCAACCACATGTCGGAGAAGCAGCGTCAGAAGCGCGCCGCTGCCGGTGACACCAACCCGTTCTCCACGCTGCCGGCTGGGGCGCCGCTGAACCGTGCCGCTGGTGGCCGGATGTCCGCGCTGGACCGGAAGCCGCCGAAGCCGTCGCGTAAGCGCCCCGCTGTCCCCCCGACCGTCCGCGACGCCTTGGCTGAGCGTGCTGGCGGGTTCTGCGAGATCCAGCGTCCCGGCTGCCTCGGGCAGGGCACCGATCCGAGCCACCGCATCAGCCAGAAGGCGGGTGGCCGGCACGGTGAGGCGAAGACCCGGCATGACCGGCTGTCGAACTTGATGTGGGCGTGCCGCCGCTGCCACGACTTCGTGACCGACAACCCCGAGGCGTCGAAGGCCCCGAACGTGGGGTGGGCGCTTGAGGAGTGGCAGCGCCCGGCCGAGTGCCCTGCCTTGTATCGCGGTCGTCTGGTGCTGCTGGCCGACGACGGCTCAATGACTTTCCTCTCCCCCAACCACGACCTCACCACGGCCTGAGGAGGCTCCCATGACTGAGCACGTGTACTCCACCAGCAACCCCGAGATCGCCGCCGCCTTCAGGTCCACGGCCGCAGCGTTCGCCGACATGGGCCGCCGTGCCCGCGAGGACGCAGAGAAGCTGGGCAACAACAAGGGTGCCCTGATCGTCAAGCGGCGCACGTCCGCGCCCGAGGTGGTCGGGCTGTCCGCCGATGACCCGGAGAAGCCGCCGCAGGGCTGGCGGTACTCGAAGGCCGAGGGGCATTTGGTGCCGCGCCGGGGAAAGCCGGGCGACCCTGCACGCCAGTGGCTGGAGGCGCATCAGCCGCCGGACATGCGCGCCGTGTTGGAGGCGAACGGTCTGCCCCGGTTCTGCAAGCACGGTGAGGATCTGCGCTGGTTCTTGGCGACGCCGGGTGTGTTCGAGCACGACGGCACGGTGTGGGCGTTGTACCCGACGGAGCCGGACGGTGAGTGCACGTGGGACCGGCGAAAGCTGTCGGAGTGGCACGCGGCCCGTGAAGTTGTGGAGGCCGCCGAGCAGGGCGCAGGGGAGCCGGCATGACCTCCCCCGCCGAGAACCTGACGTGTGTTCAGGCTGGCCGTGTCCGTGGTGACAACGAGTCGCTGCGCCGGGCCAACCGGGCGTTCGCGGCTGAGAACGCCCGTCTGCGCGGGTATCTTGCCGCCCTAGCGGAGTCTGCCGGGGAAGCCGAGACGTGGGCGGCGTTGCGGCCGGAAGAGGCCGGCAAGGCGTTGGCTGCGCTGGTTGACGCCGTCAAGGGCACCGCCGGTTTCGTGCCGGAGGGTGAGCGCAACGAGCAGGTGAGCGCACGATGACCGCCGAGATGATGCCGGAGCCCCCGGACCGTGCGTTGGTTGGCCTGTTCGACCCCACCAACGACCTCATCCCCCTCGTGTTCGAGCGCGACGAAACCTGCACGACGGCGCTCGGTGAGCAGTGGTACGGCGTCGCCGACGAGTGCCCGTACCGGTGGGAGGACGTGCTGTCCCTGGCCGCCGCGAAGGGCTCGCAGGTGGTGCGCCTGTACCGGGCCGACGACCCGGCCGTGACCGACGCGTTCAACGCCGGGGTGAAGGCAGCAGCCAACGCCATCGAGGCACACGCGGAGTCGATCGGCTGGTACGAGGGCGGCGGCGTGTGGGCCGAGGCGATCGAGGAAGCCCGCAAGGCGGTGCGGCCGTGAAGGCTCTGTCGATCACCCGCCCGTGGGTTGAACTGATCCTCCGGGGCAAGGACGTGGAGAACCGCACCTGGAACACCCGCCACCGTGGCCTGTTCCTGCTTCACGCCGCCCAGTCGTGGAAGTCCGAAGCCCTCGCGTTCGCGGACATGGTCGCCCCTGACGCTCTCGTTGGTCTGCCAACGTCCCGCGATGACCACCCGACCGGAATCGTAGGTGTCGCGGAAATCGCCTCGGTGTGCTCCAACGAGATGGACGAGTTCGGCGACGGCGAGACGTGGGCTCCGTGCCGGTGCGGTCGGTGGGCGATGGCCGGGCAGTACCACTGGCGGCTCGCCCGCGTCCGCCGCCTGCCCCGTCCGGTGCCGTGCCGGGGTGCGCTCGGCTTGTGGACGCCGCCGGAGGACGTCACCGCCCTGGTGCTGGCTCAGCTCGGGCAGGTGGCCCAGTGAAGGCGTTCAAGCCCGAAGAGGCGCTGTTGCGTGACGTCCTCGAACTGTGCCAGCGCTACAACATCCGCACCGCTCACTTCCGGGCTGGCATGACCCAGGCGGGCCGGTGGGTGACCGCCGTGCAAGGTGACGGGAAGGGCTACCCCGACCTCACGTTGGCGGGCACGCGGGTGATGGTCCGTGAGTTGAAGGACGACGGAAAGTACCCGACGCCCGATCAGCGGTTGTGGCTGGCCGCGTTCGAGCGTGCCGGCACCGATGTGGGTGTGTGGCGGCCGAAGGACTGGCGAGCCGGCCTGATTCACGCCCAACTTGAGGCGATCCGGGTTCGCCCGGGTGTCACATCGGCAGTGTCCGGTGGCTGACCTGACGGTGGCGGACATCATCGCCGCCCGCCCCGCCCTGCCGTACGTGTCGCCGGAAGGCGAAACCGTCACCGTGTTCCGGGGGCGCATCTTCCTGACATCCCGGGAGATCACCGGATCGTCGGCCCTGGAACTGTCCGCTGCCCTAGCCCGCGCCGCCACCGATGTTGGCGAGCTGCGGGCGGGCGGCAACCCCAACCACACAACCCGAACGGAGGCCAACCATGGCTGCTGACACCACGCTCGCCTACCAGGAACGGTTCGTGCTCGTCGACGACGAGTACACCGGCCCCGCCGGCACCGCCTTCGCCTGCAACATCTGCGGCAAGCCGGTCGACGAGACGCCGTGCGCCGACCACGCCCCGAACGACGTTCCCGGGCTGCGTCTGGTCGACTGCGACGCCGAACCCCGCCACCTGCTGTGGGCGCACGACCGGGACGACTACGGGGTGCCCTGCTACGTGTGCATGCATCTGGCGCAGGAGGAGCGGGACCGGCAGGCCCGGCAGTGCCGCCACTGGCCGTGGCGCACGTGGAAGGCCACCTGGTGGCTGTCGCTCAAGCTGTACGCCCTGGGCGTGTCCTCTGGCGGCAGCATCACCCGAGGCGACGGCCACGACGGTTGTGTCACCTTCGGGCGGATGACGGGCAACAGCTCGTACGTCCTGGGTGTGCCCCGGGACGTGTGGCGGTGCTGGTTCTCCGGTCACCGCCGGGGCGAGCCGGTCGGGTTCGGGTTCTGCGGAAAGTGTGTGCCGTGGTCGTGCTGCGGTTCGATCCGTGAGGAGCACAACCCGACGTGCGTCGAGGCTGACCCGCCGGTGACGTTCGACCCGTCGGTGCCGCCGGGCGGGTTTGTTTGCGCGGTGCCGATGGCTGGCATGCCGGGCGGGATCTGCGGGATGCCGGTGGAGTCGGAGCCGTGCAGCGAGCACAGCCCGCAGCGGGTGATCGCGCCGTGACGGGCGTGCAGCAGCGGTTTCGGCGTTGGCGTGGACTCGACCTCAGCGGGCGGACCGACGAACGGTTCAATGGGCGGTTCTGGTCCAAGGTCCATCCTGTCCCGTCAGGTTGCTGGGAATGGACTGCCCACTGCAACAATCGGGGCTACGGCCAGTTCACGGTGAGCAAGGGCGTTTTCTATGGCGCCCACGCCGTGAGTTACGCGATCACCCATGGCCCGATTCCGGCAGGAATGAGTGTCTGCCACCACTGCGACAACCCGCCGTGCGTGCGCCCTGACCATCTCTTCCTCGGCACTCAGTCCGACAACGCCTACGACATGTTCGCCAAGGGACGAGCCGAGCGGGCTCGCGGAGTCGACCACTACTACGCGCGGCTTACTGAGGACGACGTGCGAGCGATCCGGCGGCCCGACAAATACCGAGGGCTGCTCAAGGATCTCGCCGCTGAGTACGGCGTTTCGGACACTCACATCCGCAGGATTCGTGCTCGGCAGATTTGGAGGCACCTCCCATGACCGACTGGCGACATTTCGCGGTTTGCCGTGACGAAGATCCGGAGTTGTTCTTTGCTGTCGGCACCAGCGGCCCCGCGCTGTTGCAGGTCGAGCAGGCCAAGGCCGTTTGCCGCCGCTGCGAGGTCACCGACCAGTGCCTGAAATGGGCCCTCGACACCGGCCAAGACGCAGGCGTCTGGGGCGGAATGTCCGAGGAGGAACGCCGCGGCGTCAAGCGCCGCCGCGGCCTCCGTGTCCTGCGAGCCCACCAATGACCACCAGCACCACGGCCCGCCCCACCACCGGGGCGGGCCCCACCACCGGGGCGGGCCCCACGACCCAGAACCAGGAACCACAGCACATGACGTACAAGCACAAGCACGAACGGCTGATCGACTCCATCAACGGCGGGCACATCAGCCGCAACCCGCGCACCTTCGCATACGGAGACGACCGCAACGAAACCCGCGACGTCACCGACACCCTGTACGAGCTGGATGACCTCGGCTGGGTGGAGCTGTTCGCCGACGGCAGCGTCGTGGTGACGAAGGCCGGGCAGGAGTGGCGGGACCGGCCCCGGCGTCGCACCGGTGACACCAGCAAAGCGCGGCGTGCGCTCGCCGACCCGTTCGGTACCAACGGCGGGCAGGCTGCCTGATGCGCACCATCCCCGACCTGCACCCCGACGACGCTGTGGCCCGCCACGCCCTCGGCGAGCGGCTGCGTGCCATCCGGGAAGGCCGCAACATCACCCAGGCTGAGGCCGCCGAACGGTACGGGTGCGACAAGTACGCGTTCTCCCAGTTGGAGCGGCGACGCACGTGGCATGTGCCCACCGTGCAAGCCATGGCCCGCATCTACGGGTATCGGCTCGCGTTCACGATCGCCGGGTTGACCGTGCCGGACGACGGCGACCCGCTGGCCGCCTTGTACGACGCGCGTCGCAGCCCGACAGTGAGGCCGCCGAAGACCACCTTGAGTTGCTGATCGTCGTCAACAACCTGACCCGCATCCGCCGCGCCTCGAACCTCAACCTGGCCGACGTTGGCCTGCGAATGGGCTGCTCCGAGTCGGCGGTATCCCGGCGTGAGTCCGACCCGGGCCGACCGCTCGTCTCGACCCTGCAACGCCACACCCGCGCCCTCGGCGGGGTGCTCGACCTGACTGTTGTCCACGCCTGGCAAGGAGCCGCCGCATGAAACTGACCGCCGAACGTGACGCCCTCGTTGAGGCTGTCACCACCGCCGCAAAAGCCGCCCAGCAGCGGCCGTCCGTGCCGATCCTCGCCGGGGTGAAACTGGTCGCCGCCGACAACGGTGTGACCGTGTCCGGGTTCGACTACGACGTGTCCCACCAGGGTTGGGCGCGGGGCACCGTCACCGACCCGGGCACTGTCGTGGTCGCCGCCCGACTCCTAGCGGAGATCACGAAGTCGCTGCCGAACAAGCCGGTCAACCTCGCGTCTGTCGGCACCCATCTGGAACTGGTGTGCGGCTCCGCCCGGTTCACCCTCCCGACGATGCCGGTGGAGGACTACCCGACCCTGCCCGGACTGCCCGCCACCATCGCCACCGTGGACGCTGGGCTGCTCGCCCAGGCGGTCACGCAGGTCGGTGTGGCTGCTGGTCGGGACGAGACGCTGCCGATGATGACCGGGGTTCGCCTCGAATTCCGGGGCGACGTCCTGTCGCTGCTGTCCACCGACCGGTACCGGCTCGCCCACCGCGACATCACGATCGCGCCCACCAACCCTGACCTGACCGTGGATGTCCTGGTACCGGCGAAGACCCTCACCGAGACGGCGAAAACGTGGGGTGCGGGCACCGTCGAGGTGAGCCTCAACGCGGGCGCTGACGGGCTGATCGGGTTCACCATCGGCTACCGCAAAACCACATCCCGGCTGCTCGACGGCGGCAACTATCCGCCCGTGCGATCCCTGTTCCCCGACGCGTTCCCATCGGCCGCGGTCGTGCCCGTCGCCTCCCTGATCGAGACGGTGAAGCGGGTCGCCTTGGTGGCTGAACGCACCACACCCGTGCTGCTCACCTTCACCAACGGGTCGGACACGCTGACCGTCGAAGCCGGCGGAGTGGAGGAAGCCCGCGCGTCGGAAGCCCTCGGCATCAGCTCGTACACCGGTCAGGACACGCTGACGGTCGGTTTCAACCCGCAGTACCTGATCGACGGGCTGCACAGTCTCGGCACCCAACACGCCCACATCGGGTTCGTCGACGCATTCAAACCCGCCGTCATCTCCGGCGCCGACGACGCGCAGCCGGTCGACGGGCACCGGTACCTCATCATGCCGATCCGAGTTCAGCGATGACCGCCGTAGCCGTCACCCTCATACCGTCCCGCCGGGTAGTTGTTCTGCCGTGCGCTGCCGACCCGGAGTTGTGGTACGACGGCAGCCGCGAAGCCGACGCCAAAGCCGGATGCAAAGGGTGTCCGGCCCGGGGTAACTGCCTCGCCCTCGCCCTCGAAACAGACGAACCGTGGGGCTTGTGGGGCGGCTACACCGAGACCGAGCGGCGGCGCATCGCCGCTGGCCGCACACCTCGCGCCTGCCGATCCTGCGGCTTCGACTGCGTACCCGACCAGCCGCACCACGCCCGCTGCGACCGATGCACCACCAGCCCCGACGGCCGCGACATCAACGACGACCGGGACGCCATCGCCCGCATGGCCGGCGATGGCCTGACCGACCGGCAGATCGGCGAACGGCTCAACTGGTCGGTCGGGAAGGTCAAGACGTGTCGGGAGCGGCACAACATTCCCAGCGCGTGGACCAACGGCGGCGGGCGGAACCGGCCCGACAGCGAAGTGAAGCCGTGCGGCACCTACGCCGCCTACCGCCGGCACAAGCGGCGCAACGAGCCCGTGGACGAGGCGTGCCGGGTCGCGCACAACAACCGATCTGCTGACATGCGCCAAGCCCGAGAAGACGCCACGACAGGAGCCAGCCAATGATCCTCATTCCCACCGGTGAACTGACCGGCGCCCTCGCCGACGTCATTCCGTTCACCTTCCCCGACGACGACCTGCCCGCCCTCAACTGTGTACGCATCGAATGGGACGGGTCCATGCTCCACGCCCTGTCCACTGACCGGTACCGCATCGCCTGGGCGTCATGGCACCCCGACGACGACCCCGACATGGACACCCAAGACGACCTGTTCACCACGTGGGGTGGGGCCGACGACCCGTGGTCGGCAACCATCACGCTCGATGACGCCAAAGAACTCGTGAAGGTGTTCAAGCTGCCACTCAAGGAGCAGCGGGTGCCCCTCAGCGTCGACTTCGCCAACGGGCAAGTCACCGTCCGGCGGGACCGGGACACCGGGTACACGGCCCTGCGGCTGGACATCCCCGACCAGTTGGCCGAGTTCCCCGACGTGCGGAAACTGCTCGCCGACTCCGACCGGGTGGAGTCGGTGGCGGGGCTGGCGTTCAACGCCAAGTTCCTGGCCGACTTCGGGAAGGTCCGGCCGCGGGCACCCATGCAGATGTCGTTCACCGGCTCGAAGACCATCGCCCACGTGGCGATCGGTAAGCGCTTCGCGGGCGCGATCATGCCGATCAACGAAGGCCAAGAGGCCGCCTGATCTCGGGTGTGGCCTATCGAGGGGGTAGGCCACCCCACTACCCCGCCCGGAGGTGACCCCATGGCAACAGACACCCCGCCCGCACCCACCCGCAGCACGGTTGACCTCAGGCCGCTCTGCGAGCCGTGCAGCGCCCAACATGCCAGGTGGCTCGACTACCGGCTCCCCCGAACCTTCGGCATCGCCTACGACTCCGGCACCCCCTACGACGTGAGCACGGCAGGCGTGCGTGATCGGCGGCGCAGCCGCTTCGAGGAATGGCGGGCGACGATCAAGTTCAACCAGGACTTGATCGCCCGCACCTGCCGCGAGCAGCGGCACATCGAGCCGGCGTGCGAGGCCATCCCGGCCATCGTCGTCGTGCAGCGTCCCCTGTTCGACATGCCCGAGCCGACGCGGGCGGCGGCGTGATGAGCACCGACCCCGGACCCCTACTCACCGCCGCACTCGAAGCCGCCGTGCCCCTGCACATCCTCAACCTCGCCCAGCTTCCCGCCCGCGTACGCGACAGCATCCGACAGCGGTGGGCCGCAAAGGGCGTAGACGAGATCGCCCACCGGGGCGACACGTTGCAGTTCGGCAGCAAGAAGAAAGGCGAGGCGGCGCAGGTGTTCAACGCCCTCGCGCGGGCCCTCGCCGCCGCCGCATTCCAGCCTGGCGGTATCACGTTCGCCGGCGTGCACTGGTGCACCGACCACCAGCAGTGCGCGGACTCGTCCGCCAACCCGCTCGACGTCAACGCCACCCCGGGCGAACCCACCGGCCCCACCTACCAGGGACGGCCCATCAACGACGTGCACCTACCGGAGGTGGCCTGATGCACGACCACGAACTAGCCCACGGGTGGCGGCTGTCCGACATTGCCCGCCTCGCCCGGCAGTCCGCCGGCACCAACCGCACTATGGCCGCCGACCACCGCGACCTGCACGACGCTGCTTGGTCGGCCATCGCCGAACACATCTACACCGCCGAACATTGGCCCTCCGAACATGACCTGCTGGCCGCCGGCCGCGCCGCCATCTGGGCGATCGTGCGCGCCCACCGCACCGTCTACGGCTACCGGGACCGCGAGTGGGATGCGGGTGTGGCGTCGGCGCCCCGCTTCTGCGCCTACTGGCTCGGGCAGCGGCAAGTAACGCCCAGCCCGGAGGGGCCGATCGTGGAGCAGGAAACCCTGCCCCGGCTGCTGGCCGCCCTGGGTGATCCGTACCGGCAGGCGATCGTCGCGTTGGCCGCGCACGCCGGCAACGAACACGTGCGGCAGGTCACCGAACATGACTGCGGGCATTGTGGGCGACGGTGGTCGGGGCACACGGACCGGGACGCTGCCGCCTGCTCGCTGGGCATCAGCTTGTCGGCGTTCAGCGGGCGGTTGCAGGTGGCCCGCCGCGAGTGCCTGCGGTGGTGGTTGGAACACGAGACGCCCCGCCAAGCGGTTAGGCAGCGTCCGGACCGTCGCAACAACCGGCGTGAGGTGCAGCCGTGTGGGACACCGGCGGCGGCGCGGCGGCATCGGAGCCGCGGTGAGCGGCCGTGCGAGCTGTGTGCGCCGGTGGAACGGGAGCGGGACCGGCTGCGTAAGGCGGCGCGACGTCAGGCGGTGACAGTGTGACCGCGAAGGTGATCGACCTGAACTCACGCCGCCGGACTGCCGCCGTCCGACCGGCCCCACCTACCAAGCCGTGCGCTGCCGGGGTGACGCCGTGCGGGGCTGAGCCTGCCCGCCTGTACGCGTGCGGGTGGAGGTGCGACGGGCACGCTCCGGGAGCAGCACGAAAGCCCGACACCGTGACGGGGCCGGGTGATGTGGCGTGAGAGGGCTAGTCGGTCTGCTCGGGCGGCTTAACCCAGCCGTCGCGCTTGTTCGCGTCCGCGTACAGCCGGCTCAGGTGCTCACGGGAGTATCCGGAGCGGCGCGCGGCCTCGGCGATCGACAGGCCCGCGCGGATCGCCGCGATGGCGTCCTCAACCAGCTTGTCCCGCAGCTTATACAGGCGCTCTTCGACCTGGTTGTACTCGCGCACGGTCGCATCGAACACGCGGAGTTGCGGCGTGTCCGTGACCTTCCTGATGGAGCGCGGCATGAGACGGATTGTGCCACGCCCGACATCACGACCTTGGGACGCGGTGCGATGCCGTGATCCTCTTGACTCAGTAGTTAACGTATCCATGCAGTGATCCTACATCACGTCATAGTGTAGTGTTATCCCGATCAACGGCAGCACGTGGAGGCAAGTCTGTGACAACCCGGTGGGAGGTGGAAAACGCCTTGGAGACGGTGAACATGGACCCGGCGGGACGGCACATCATGCTGCGCCTGCTGACCCGCAGCGTCATCGCGACCGCCGAAATCCCGGTTCAGCACGCCCCCACCTTCGATCAGCTCGCGGCAGTGACCGGCTACTCCCGCTCGGCAGTCGCAGAGTGGATGAAAGTACTGGCCGCGACTGGCTGGGCGTGCCGGACATCCAGCGTCGCGAACGTCAAGTCCGGCTACCAACTGGCTGTCGGCGCCCCGTCTGTGGTGCTGCCGAAGCGCGAGTCGAGGGCTAAAAGGGCGGCAGCCGGTAGTCCGCTCAGCGGACCAGAGGTGGACGCAGAGTCACCGGACCCGCAAGCCCATTTAACGGACATCGAGGGTGAGGTAGTCCGCTCAGCGGACCACCCTACGGCCGGTAGTAGTCCGCTCAGCGGACCAGAGGTAGTCCGCTCAGCGGACCAAAGTAGTCCGCTCAGCGGACCAGAGGCCGACCCTTCTCCTATTAGTAGTTCTTTTACCTTGACCAACCCCGACCCGGCCCGGACGAACTCACCCGTCCCGTCACAGCGTCCGACCGCCGACGTGCTGGATTGGGCCACCACTAACGATCCGTCACGGTCACGTCCCCCCGCCATCAACCCGCCCCGCACCGGCCCGCAGAGAGCCCTGTTCGCCAAGACCGACGTGAAGATCACAGACCGCGAACGGATCATCCTCGACGCCCTCCACTCCGACGACTGGCCGGAAGCCACCCCCGCCGACGCCAAAGCCGTCGACAAGATGGTCCGCCAGGTCCACCCCAGCAAGGGCATCGGCTACCTGCGGGGCATCGCCACCGGCAGCGGCTTCACCGGCTTCTACCTCAAGGTCCGCGAGCAGCGCGCCAAAGTCGTTGACGAGCAGATCAAGCGCCTGGAGCGCACCAAGCCGGCCTGCGCTCACGGCACCCTCGCCGGCACCGAACTGCACCCCACCCACGGCATCATGCTCTGCCCCCAATGCCGGGCGGGGATTCCCGCCGAACCCGACGGACCCACCACCCATCCCGCCGTCGCCGCCGCCCTCAACGCCTACAGCAGTGACTACACCGGCTACCTCACCGTCATGGACCGGATTCGCCTCGCGCAAGAAGCCGAGGCGCTGCACACCGCAGGCGCCACCCCCGAACAGCTCACGACCCTCGCGCACAGCGCAGCCCGTACCGGCGTTGGCCTGTTTGCCGCCGCCACCCGAGAGGACCACTGATGCACCACACCAGCGACACCGAGCAGCGCGACCGGGCACCAGCCTGCGACGTCGATGCCGAAAAGGTGATCCTCGGAATCCTGCTCACCGACCCTGCCGCCCCGCGCGCCGCAGCGGATCTGATCACCGACGAGGACTTCTACAGCCCGAAGCACACCGACCTGTTCCGCACGATCATGGACGCGGCCAGCAACGGTATCCCCACCGAGCCGGTCGCCATCGCAGGAATCCTTGCCGACCGGGGTGACCTCAACCGGCTGGGCGGGGGGCCGTTCCTGCACGAATGCGTGGCCCTGGTGCCGTCGGTCGCTCACCTCAGCTACTACATCCGGCGGGTCACCGACTGTGCGCAGCGTCGCACCATCGAGGCGACCGGGGTCAAGTTGGCGCAGGCCGCCACCTCCCCCGGCCGCGACGTGGGCGACCTCGCCGACCTGGCGCGCAGCCTCGTTGAGAAGGCGCAGCCCCGTCGGCGCAAGCTGGAAATGACCCAGTTGGGGTCACTCATCAACCCTGGCCTCGACGACATTGAGGCACGTGCGACCCGCCCCCCGGGCATCAGTACCGGCTACAGCATGGTTGACGCCATCCTCGGCGGCCTGCGACCCAAGCAGCTCGTCACCGTGGCAGGCGCGACAGGCATGGGCAAGAGCATCGCTCTGGTGGACATGGCCCGGCACATCGCCATCACATCCCGGTTGAAGGTCGCGTTCTTCACCTTCGAGATGTCGAACAACGAGGTGTTCGACCGGATCCTCGCCGCGCAGGCGAAGGTGCCCCACCGGCTGATCCGTGACGGGTTGCTCGACCAGGAGGACTGGCGTCGCATCAACAGCAAGATCGGCCCGATGTCGAACGCCCCCTTGTTTCTCACCGACAAAGCGCCGATGCGGGTGGTGGATATTCGCGGGCACTGCATGCGCCAGCAGGACGGCCCCGGCCTGGATGTGGTGTTCGTGGACCACATGCACCTGACGCACCCGTCGAGCCCGCGCATCGTCGACCGCACGGCGATCATGGCTGATGTCAGCCCGGCGTTGAAGCTGCTCGGCATGGAACTGGACGTGCCGGTTGTGGCCGCCGCCCAGCTCAACCGTGGCCCGTCGTCCCGCCCGGACAAGACACCCGAGCTGACGGACCTCAAGGGTTCCTCGTCGATCGAGCAGGACTCGAACGTGGTGATCCTGCTGCACCGACCCGACTACTACGACAAGGAATCTCCCCGCCGAGGCGAGGTGGATTTCGTGATCGCCAAGAACCGGAACGGGGAGACGGGCACGGTCACGATGGCCGCCCAGTTGCACCTGTCCCGCTTCGTCGACATGGCCAGCAATGAGGAGTGAGGTCGACATGCTGACTTGGGAGTTCATCTGCGAGGTTGACCCACGCTTGGCCGAACTGGAAAGCGTGGCCGCTGAGGCCGTGCGGAAGGGTGCCATTCCCGACCGCGTCTACGCCGACGCTAAGCCGTACGTGGGCGCTCTGGTGGGGTGGCGACGCGGACGGACGCCGGCGGTATCTCAGCCCAGCCCCGTGCAGCAGCGCTTCGCCTGGGTTGTCGCGGTCGTAGTCGTCGGCCCTGACGACGCCCGCATGGCGTCGCAGCAGGCGTACGAGGTGGCGATCGGGCAGATCTACGACGCCGTCACCCGTGCGGCGAACATGCGGTTGGCGTCGTGACCGCCTCCCGGACGTTCACGACCAGCGCGATCACGTGGCGCTGCCACCAGTGCGACCTGCCTGCACGCGCCGGGGTGCTGCACATCAACCACCAGCAGGTGCACGCTGCCGAGCAGGCCGCGAAGGCTTGGGATGCGGACCATCCGGCCGATGAGGCATTCAACGTGGCCGACGTGTTGATGATGCCTCACCTCGCGCAATGGCAGGTGTCGTGTGATGGGTGCCTGAGCAGTCACGACTGCGGCGGCTGCTACGAGATCAGCCTCAGTCAGGTTTCGACGTTCACGGCGTTGCTGCGGTGGCAGGCGCACCTGTACGACAAGTCGTGGTTCGACGCGACGAACTGGGTGGCGTTCGTGCACCGCCTGGCGCAGGAGCACGCCCCGCACGAGTCGGCGGGTGCGTGGTGACCGCCCCGATGAACGACGGCCTGCGGATGGTGGCGGCCCTCGAAGCTGCCGGGTTCACCGTGTACGCCCCCCGCCGCGGTGCTGTGCGGATGGCCCGTCCGGGAACGGATGAGGGTTGGTGGCCGGTGCCAACCGATCCGACCGCGCCCGAGTTCGCGGAGATGTTGGCGAAGGTACGGCGGGTGTTGTTGGAGGACGTTGCCCACGGTGAGGCAGCGCGGACGGCGCTGGCCCTGTACGACGGGGAGGCGTCGTGACTATCGAGCCGTCGTACGCCACCCTGCGCGCCCACAACCAGCGCATCACCGGGATGCTCGCCGACCCGGAGTGTGTCGGGGAGCTGCTGCTGGTCGGGATCGGCATGGCCCGCTGCGTCGACCTGGGTGATCCGCCATGGGGCGACACCGGTTCCATGCCGATGAAGGTGATCGCCGCCGCCATCTACGGCAACCGTCGCCTCCCCGGCAACCTGCTCGGCACCACCCACCTCTCCGACCGAGGGGATCACCGACCGAACCGGCGCATCCGGGATGTGTTCTTTGCCGACCGGCGCCGGTACAGCCCTGACGTGGACGGCGACCGTTCGTGGGCGAACGTCACCTGCGGGCGGCCGATGGTGCGCCGCGAAGGCTTGTGCGGCCGGTCCGCGTCGTCGAACGCCCGCCGCCTAACTGACCCTGCGACCGGGCAGCGCCGCTGGGTTGGTTCGTGTTCGCAGCCTGCCTGCAAGCAGTGGTTCACGGACCTGCTGGACCGCAACCGCGCCGAGCTGGCCGCCCACCCTGCCCCGGAGCCGCCCGCGAACACGGGCGGTGTGTTGGAGCGGCACCTTCCGGAGGTCGACTGGTGGAAGGTGTGGCGTGCGGTGGACAAGACGTGGGCACCGCCGCCGGAGGGTCGCCAGTTTGAGCGGCCCACGTTGACGTTGGTCGTGGATGATGAGCCCGCCTCGGAGCCGGTGGTGTCGGCGCGTCCGACGCTGCGGGTGCTGGACGGGGGTTGGCGATGACCGCCCCGGCATGGCCAACGGTGATGGTGACTGGCCACCGCCCCCAGGACATCCCCGCTGACGCTCACGGATGGGTGCGGGAAAGGCTCACCGCGGCTGCGGTGTGGTTGCGTGACGAGCGTGGCATGACCACTGGCATTACCGGCATGGCGTTGGGTTCGGACATGTGGTGGGCGGACTCGCTGCACCGGGCGGGGGTTCCGTTCGTGGCGCACATTCCGTTCCCGCAGCAACCGGACCCGTGGCGAGAGTTCAACCCGGGGGCGGTGGCTGAGTGGCATCGTCTGCGCGCCCTGGCCGCGAAGGTGGTGCCGTACGGGGATCTCGCAGGCTTGGCCGAGCACGCCCGTAAACGGGTGGTGGTGAAGCTGCTGCACGAGCGAAACGACGGGATGCTCACCGCCACCGAGCAGGCGGGCGGTGCGGTGTTGGCGGTGTGGAAGCCCAGCAAGCGTGACGGGGGCACGTTCTCGGCGCTCAAGAAAGCCCACCAACTGCGCCTGCCGGTGATCCTCGTCAACCCGGAAGCCCAAACGACGACGGTGCCGTCCCGTGACCGGCTGGCCGACCTGCTGTACCCGAACCGACCCCAACCGTTGATCGAAGCCTGAGGAGGCAACCCATGCCCACACCAACCCCGCACACCCTGACAATCACCGAGACCGTCGAGCACGGCGTCACCGAGCAGGAGTACTCCGTCGAGTGTCCTGGCGTCACCGACCGCTGCCGCATGTGGATCGAGTGCATGCAGGACAAGGAGCTTGACTACGACCTTGACGAGAACGAGTGGCGGCACGTCGTGCACGGCGTGGAGCACCGGCGCATCGACGACCGGTGGATGGTCCGCACCGAGACGTGCTTCGTCCGTGACAACGACGGGCTCGACGAGGCCGCCGGGGATCTGGAGTTGCCCGGTGGCGTCTACCCGGTCGACTTCGACAGCGGCGACGACCAGTGCAGCCTGTCCCTCTTCGTCCCCGCCAACGCCTGACCGGGAGGACAGCCATGACCGACACGATCATTGACCCGTTCCACGCGTCCGCGAACCTCGCTCCGGCCCCGAAGACTCGGGAGGCTGCCACCCGTGAGGCGTGGATCCGGCACTACGCAGCCGAAGCCCTCGCAGCGCACGCCAAATTCCGCGCCGAGATCAGCACTCTCCCCCACAACCCGGCTCCCGGCTCTCGCCCGGACATCGGCTACCTGATCCTCGCCGCCACGTCGGCGACCGCTGCCGCTGTGGCGCTCACCGAGCCGACCAGCGACGCACCCGAGCTGATCTGGGACCTGTCCCCCGAGCTGGGCGCGTTGAACGGCGAGTGGGAGGAGTGGCTTGTCGACGTGCTGGTGCGGTACGGGGTGAACCCGGGGCACATCGACCCGGCGTACAGCGCGGACGACTTCGAGGGGCGAGTGCAGTCGTGAGCGGCCCGCCCCTGCTTCTTCTGCGGCCAGTCCGAGCCCGATCACGTGGACGGTCGCTGCGAGCGGTACCAGCCGAACAACCCCGACTTCGAGGAGACGACCATGAGTGAGCCCTACTACGAGATCACCATCGTGAAGCACGACGTCCACCCGAGCGTGCGGGACCGGCACGCCGACGCTGCTGTCCCTGTCGACGTCATCTCCGCGACGGTGCTGCCGCAGTTGGCGGGGGACATTCTGCGGGCGACCGCCGACCAGATCGCCCCGAAGGGGCCGGTGGCACGGTGACCGACACGCCTGAGACACCCCGCGACCGCCTGCATCAGATGATTGCCGCCGCCGCGCAGCGGGAGTACGACGACAGCATCACGAACATCGGCACCGTTGCCCACTCCGAGCACCTGGGGTCGCGGATCGCCGCCGAGGTGATGAACCTGTTCCCCGAGGTTGAGCTGATCCAGGAGGGCCGGTACGCCGACGGGTCGTGGCCTCAGCCGGCGCACGAGTTCCCGAACTTCATCGAGCCGACCCACGCCCGCTACGAACTGCGAACAGCCCCAGAACCGGTGAGCCGCAGCGCGGAGGTGACCCCTTGACCGACACCCGGCGCGTGGTCGTCGCACACCCGTTCACACCTGAGTCGGCCGCGCTCAACTTCGCGGCCCGCCTGCTGCGCCTCGACCACGAGGATCACGAGCTGCTGCACTCGCACCTGGCCGCCACCGCCGAGGACGTGCCCGCCATCCGCGAAGCCCTGCGAGACCTCGCCGACCGGCTCTCCGTCGGGGCCATTCTGCCCGCAGGCACGAAGACGGTCGAGCAGCCGGGCATCCGCATTCGCCGCAACGGCGTGGTGATATCAGAGGAGCCGGTCACGCGAGAGCAGGCACAGATCATGGTCCAAAGCCATGAAGCGCACCGTGCTGCCAATCCTGACTGGCGTGGCTCGGCCGAACTGATCCATCGCCACCAGCACACCACCCCGTGGGCAACCATTGAGGAGAAGTCGTGACCACCTGGATCCCGTGGGCCGTTTACGTCGTTGGCTGGCTACCCGCCTGCTGGGTGCTGGCCCGCTACGTGCCGGACTTTGCCTACGGACCGTTGAGCAGTCACGCCGACGACGCCCTTCTGAGGCCGATTGCCCTGGGCTTCACTGCGCTCCTGTGGCCCGTCTACGCCGCCGTGGCGCTGTTCGCCCTGCCGGTGTGGCTGGTGACGAGAGGGCTCGACCGGTGACCGACGCAACCAGCGACTACAACACGACAGCCCTCACCGCTCGGTGGGCTGCTGTGGTCAACGATGAGATCGGCGGTTGGGCTGTCACCACCAACAGCCTCGGCTCGTGCGACGGGGGCAGGATGGCCGCTGATCTGGTAATGACCCGCGAGGTGGCCGAGCACATCGCCGACGTGCACAACCACTGGTTGGCGCGGCAGAACATGGGCGTGCCGTTCGACGAGGGCATCATGTCGCGGAGCGAGCTCACGGCCCGGATTCTCGGCTACCCAGACGCGGGCGTACCGCAACCCACCGGGTTTATAACCGTGGATACCTCCCGGCCAAAGGGATGGTGGGTGCCGCTCGTGCCGCTTGCCCTCGCGGCGGTGTTCGCGCTGACGACTGTGTTGTGGCTGGCGGTCACCTGATGTCCAACCGTGACGGGGCGGACCGTCTGCGCCTGTTCCGGGCGTTGCGGCGTGCCCGATGGCGGGTGGAGTTCGCCAAGTCCGGCCACGTCAAAATCTGAAGCCGAAGACCCCCAACCAGAGGAGCCAGCCATGAGCGCGTCCGACGTTATCCGGTCTGCCACCCGCGACGCGTACACCGACCGCGAAGGACTCGGCACCGGTGAGGCATTCGATGCTGCCACTGATGCCGCCTACACCGCCACCCTCCGCGCCGCCTACTGGAAGCTGCGCGAGCACGCCACTGGATACCGGAACGCCAACGCCTACCAGCGGGCGCAGGAACTCGCCAAGTCAGGCGACCCCCGAAACGAACGGCACGCCGCCATGCATCGGGCGTTCGCGCGCGGAATCGAAGCCGCTGGGGAGGACATCGCGGCGATGCTCGGCATTCCCGAGCACGAGATCGAGCCGGTCGAGCCGTGACCCTGCCGCTGCTGCCGGACGCACCGCCCGCCGAGTGCCGCAACTGCGGGCACAAGGTCCCCACCGGCCGCCTCTACGACGGGCTCGGGGAGAAGTGCGCCCGGGACGTCGGCCTGCTTCCGCCCGCCACGCCCCGAGTGACCGGCTACGACGGGCAGGACGGGCCGAATCTGCTCGACATCCTCAACCAGTCGCATCGGAAGGAACGTGCCGTGATCGGGTCACCGGGGGACGTGGTGTGCCGGCAGCGCACCGACGACGAACACGAAGCCGTGCGGGCGGCCCAGCAGCGACGGGGGTTGACCGGTGGGTGAGCGGGACGAGGCGGCCCGGTGGCGGCACGCCGTGATCGTCAACTGGCATCGGCGGCTGTACCGGCGCAGGCTGCGGGCACGGCAGGTCGGCCGGTGGTGCAGGTGATCGTGAATGATGTACGCAGCGTCATCAGAGGAGGGCTAGTGGCAGCCGATCCCCCGGCCCAGCACCCGAACCAGACGGTAACAAGTGACGCACTGTCACCCGTTGCGGGGAAGCCGACGTGCCCGCGTTGCGGCTCCCCACGATGGATGTCCGTGTCCCTCGACGGCGGCTGGTCACGGCGGGCGCAGTGCGTGCCATGCGGCGCGTACCACCCCGACACCATCGGCCCCGGATGGCGGTCACCACGGTTCGGTGACCCCGACGCAGCCCACCCCGACTACCGGGAAGAGTGGAAGCCGTGACCGACGCTGATGCGCAACCCCGCCGGTGGTACGACTACCAAGGCGGCATCGTTGAGCGCCCCGCAAACACGCCGTTGACTGCTTGGAACTGGTACGACCAGTACACGCACGTCATCTGGCCGGACGGGCACGGCAGCCTATCGCAGGTGCTGACGCGGTGCGGCAAGCGCGGTTGCCCTGCTGCCCGCAACGAGATCCCCGGCCGGGGTGAGGTGGACTGCCCTGAGTGCATCACCGAGGGGCAGCCATCGTGACCGACGACCGGATCGCGTGGCTGACCGCGCAAATCGACGATGACGAGCAGTTGGCGCATGATGCCGGTGGGCGGAACGGTCCGCATGGACACTGGACGCGTGACGGCAGCATCAGTTGCGTCGTGGACGCCGACAACAAGCTGATCGTCTACGGCGAGGGTGAACCCACGTCGGATCAGGCAGATCACATCGCCCGCCACGACCCGGCCCGCGTGCTACGCCGGATTGAGCGCGACCGCCGCACCCTCGAACTGCACGACCGCGACCACGAATGCTCCGTGTTCGACGGCCCCGACGGCGAGGTGTTCAACTGCGCTTGGCTGCTGAAAGGCGACACGTGCTCGACGGTGCGGCTGATGTTCGACGAGTACGCCGACCGTCCCGGCTACCGACCTGAATGGGGGACGCTGTGAGCGATGCCGCCCGGTGTGCTGCCGGCAACGTCGCCACCCGCTGCTGCGTCGGGGACCCATGGGCGAACATCACCGCGACGGACGTCATGTGCCACGGCGAACCCCTCGACTTGGCCGTCATCACCAACGCTGCCGCAACGGGCGTCGACCCGCACGAACTCGACTGGCATGTCACCGCCGTCTGCGGGTGGGAGTCACACGACTTCGGCTATGCCGCCCACGTCACCGCGATTGCCCGGGATCTACGGGACGACGGATGCGAAGTGCCTGACTGCCGGTTCGGAGGCTGGAAGTGACACGCGAACCGTCCTGGTACACGGTCGTCATCGACGTTGTGGAGGGCGGCGAGTGGACGCAGCTCGAACCGCCCACAACGCAGGCAACCGAACTCAACCCGCAAGACTTGGCGGACGTCACCGCAGACGGCTTCTTCCTGTCAGAGCGGGCCGGGCAGTGGCAAGTGCGCGTCTTCGAGGGCTACAACCGGTTCGACAACCTGCTCACTACGCTGCGGGATGGTGACGTGTGAGCGGCCAGCCCGGCGGCGGATGCGACGACCCGCGAACCACTCACCCCCACTGGTGCGGGTTCTGCGGTGCCCAACAGTTGTTCGCCCGCGTCCAGTGCCAGCGGCTACGGTTCGTGCCGCCGTGCCCCCGATGCCGGGAAGCTGACTGGCGCAGCGAGGTAGACGAACTCACCGCACCCGACCACCGGGAGGCACCATGAGCATCCTCGACGACGTTCGCTTCTGGGCCACGGTGATTGAGGAGCAGCGCCGCATCCTCATCTGCCCACCCGCCATGGTCGACGCGGTTAACCGCAAACTTGTCGAGCTGGGCATGGGCGGTTTCCACGAGATACAGGCTTCGCCGTACATGCCCGACAACCAGATTTGGATGGTTGACCCCAACGCGATGGAGGCCGCCACCCGACAGGCAATGCAGCGAGTCCGGTTCTGACGGCAGCGGCGGCCAGGTCCCACAACCCGGCCGCCGCCAATCCCACCACCCCGACATCCCACGAGGTCTTTCGCCAGCGTAACCGCGCCGATCGGAGACCCACCACATGCACGACCACACCGATACCGCCGACGGCGCGTGCAACGCCTGCCACAAACGCGACCCCGAATACGGGCTGGTCTGCGAACCCTGCCGACGCTGGCTACCCGTCGCCCTCGCCAGCTTGCTCGAACTCGCCGGACGGCTTCAAGACCAGCTCATCCCCGCCGACGACAGCACCACCGCAGCCGTGCTCGTCTGCCGCACCTGCCATCTCACCGTGCCCGCCGGCCACACCCCCCGACACCCCGGCCACCCCGAACACGACCACTCCCCCAGCGGCAAATGGCACGGCGGCTGGACCGCACGCCACCTCATCCGCCGCACCGCCGGCCCCGCCCCGTCCATCGCCCCCGACATCATCGTCACCGGCGGCGGACACGAAGCACCCGTACCCCTCGACCTACACGCTCACGACCTACTCGGCCCCGTCATCCGCGACGGCGGCCGACCCATCGACGTCACCGGCGACAACTGGATTCCCGCCAGCAGACTCACCCCAGTGCCCGTCAACCACACCCGCTTCGAAGTCACCGAGCGGCGCGAAGAAACCGAACGCGAAGACGGCACGCTCGCGGTCACCTTTCACCGCGACTTCCGCCACCACTGCGAACAGCTCACCGTCATCGACCGGCAGGCCCGCCGCGACCCCAACGGCTACAAGGTGATGATCCCCGCAGGGGACCAGATCGGCGCCATCCCCGTCGCGCAGATCCTCGACCAAGAAATGCGGGCGTGGGCGGACGCCGGAGCACCCGGCAGTCAACACCGGCCCACCCCCACCATTCCCAGCCTCGTCGACTGGCTTGGCAAACGCCTCGACTGGGCGTGCGACAACTATCCGGGCATCGACGCGTTCGCCGACATGCTCAGCAGCACCCGCGGCGCCCTCATGGGCGCGCTCGGCGACTTCGACCCCCAGGCCGAACTGTGCGATGGAGTCGACTGCCCCGCCTGCACCCTGCGCATGCTGTACCGCCGCCAGGACGGCACCGGTGACATCGAATGCCAAAACCCGGACTGCCGGCGCATCCTCACCCCGGGCCAATACCGGGACCATTTGAAAGAAATCGCCCCCACCGCCAGGCGACAGCGGCAGTCCGCAGTCGTGTGACCGGCGTGTCATGCACCCCCACTGGTCATCTTGATCGGCAGGCTTTAGCATTGGGGCCGGCGAAGTCTGCCCACAAGCACCCCAGGAAGCCCCGCAGCCCACACGGCGCGGGGCTTTCCCGTGTACCCGACAGGGGGTGACAATGCGCCCCGGAGCCAACCCCGACGCGAAGCTCACCGCCGCGCAACTCGCCCTCGCGCTCAACGTGACACCGCAACTCGTCAACACGTGGCACACCGACGGCTACCTCACCAACGGGGAGCGCGTCTACCTGCCCGAGGCGGGACGCAACTGGAAAGGCCACCGCCTGTTCCGGTACCTCGACGGGGCCAAAGCGGAAGCCGCGACCCGTCAGTCCCCGCGCTCATTCCGCAAACCGTGCGCTGTCCGCGACTGGGATGCCCTCGACCGGAAGCCATCCCACGCCGACGCATGGGTCAGCTGACCACGACCAACCGGAAGCGCCGCACCGCCGCCGCCCGCCCCACCAACCGACCGGGAGGCAACCCGATGCTGTCCCGCCTCAACACCTGGGCCCGCGACTGGGTTCAGGCCCCCGCCCGCATTACCCGATTGGAGCACCACATGGTTTCCGCCAAGGACCAGCTCACCGAACTCAAGACCGCCTTCACCGACTTCAGCTCGGATGTTGACGCCAAACTCAACCAGCTTCTGGAGGCGCAGGGCAACCTGACCCCGGACGCTCAGGTCGTCTTCGACGAGCTGAAGGCCGCCGTCGCCTCCGCCGACGAGCGCGTGGGCGACGCCGACGGCTCCGACACCCCGCCCACCGAGCCGGGCACCGACACCTTCCGCTGACCGGCAGACCGGCCCCGAGTAGGCAGCGTCCCCAGCGCGCCACCCGGGGCCACCGGGTCACTTCACCTGCCTGAGCCACTTCTCCGCCCCACAGGCGGCGACACGCCAACGTGAACCCAGGAGGAACGTGACCCATGGCCCGGCCAACCAAAGCGCAAAGCGTCGCCATCGCGAAACGCCGCGCCGACGCCGTAGCCATGCGCCTCACCGGGGCCAGTTTCCAGCAGATCGCCGACAAACTCGGCTACAACTCGCGCGGAGCCGCATGCCAAGACGTGGGTCGGGCGCTTGAGGCGAGCGTCGCCGAACAGACCCGCGCCGTTGAGGCATACCGGGAAGAGGAACTACAACGCCTCGACCTGCTGATGGAAGAAGCGTGGCGTGTGCTTCGCCGGCAGCACGTAACCGTGTCGCACGGCCGGGTGATCCGTGATGAGGGCACCGATGAGCCGCTGCTTGATGACGGCCCTGTGTTGGCGGCGATCGACCGGGTGTTGAAGATTCAGGAGCGCCGGGCGAAGTTCCTCGGCTTGGATGCGCCACAGCGGCATGAGGTGGTGACGTTGGATGCCGTCGATGCTGAAATCCGACGGCTCACCGCCGAGCTTGGCTCAGGTGAAGTTGGCGAAGCTTCGTCAGTTGAGGCAACTGCACAGCCTGAAGGCTGAGGCGGACCGGCGGGAGCGGGCCAGCCGGCCTCGGCGGTGGGCTTCGCCACTGGACATGGCGCAGGTGTTGGATCGCACGGTGGTCCGCACCCCCGCCCTCGACCTGATCAACAGCGCGTTGGTGGAACTCGCCCACGGCGGGATCGACCGCCTGATGGTGAGCATGCCCCCACAGGAAGCCAAGTCGACGACGGTGTCGCGCTGGTACCCGGAGTGGCTGTTGTCGCAGGTCGATTCGGATCTTCGCATTCTGATCATCAGCTACAGCGATGACATCGCGCGGCGCTGGGGCGCGGAGATCAAGCGGGACTTTGAGACGTTCAATGGCGAGGACGGGGCGGTCGACCTCGGCGTGCGCCTGCGTTCGGATTCGCGGGCGGCGGGACGTTGGCAGGTTGAGGGCGGACGTGGTGGTGCCTTCGCATCCGGCGTTGCAGGCAGCGTGACCGGACGCCCCGCCGAGGTGATCATCATCGATGATCCGATCAAGGATCTTGAGCAGGCGCAGTCACCGATCTACCGCGAACGTTTCCAACGGTTCTGGCAGGGCGTCGCCGTTCCCCGCCTTGGCCCCGGAGCCCGCGTGGTGTTGGTGCAGACACGCTGGCATGAAGAAGATGCCGCCGGCTGGCTGCTGCAACACGAAGGCCGCAAGGAAAACGGCGGACGCTGGACCGTCATCAACATCCCCGCCCAGGCCGAACAGGGCGAGCCCGACCCGCTCGGCCGGCAGCCCGGCGAGTACATGATTTCCGCACGCGGTGCCCGCGACTGGGAAAGCACCAAGAAGTCCGTCGGCCCGTACGTGTGGGCGAGCCTCTACCAGGGGCGGCCAGCACCCGCCGAGGGTGGGCTGTTCAAGCGGCTCTGGTGGCGGTATTTCACCCGCCACAGTGACCGCGTCACCCTCGGCAGTTCCACGTACGACCTGCGGGACTGTTGGCGCTTCGCCACCATCGACCTCGCCAACTCGACACGCACGTCTGCCGACTTCACGGTGATTGCCGCGTGGGCGCGCACTATCTCTGGCGACCTCGTCCTGTTGGACATGGTGCGGGCGAAGATCGGCGGGGAGCAGCATTTCGCCCACGCCCGCCCGCTGGTGGAGCGGTGGAAGCTCGACACCGTGTTCGTGGAGGGTTCCCAGTACGGAACGACGCTCGTGCGTGAGGCCGCCAACTCGGGTGTGCCGATCACCGCGATCCAGGCCGAGCAGGACAAGTTCTCTCGGGCGCTGCCGTATTCGGCGTGGGTGGCGTCGGGCCGGGTGTGGCTGCCTGCTGGTGCGATGTGGCTAGACGTGTGGCTAGGTGAGCACGCGTCGTTCCCGGCCGCCGCCCACGATGACACCGTGGATACGGGGTCGATGGCGGTGCGGGTGGCGATCACACAGTCGGCGCCACTGCTGTCGTCTCCGCCGCCTGCACACGATGTCGATGAAGTCGACTTGGAGTCGGTGCCGCTGTAGCTGGCCGGGGGTGGATGATGACTGCCCCCACCAGTCTTGTCGGTTCGGTCAACGACTACCAGTTCGGGTCGATCGTCACCGACGTGTACGAGCACATTCCGGCCTTGCTGTATCCGAATTCGGTGCAGGTGTATGCGGAGATGCGCCGTGACTCTCGACTGACGGCGATCCTCGACGGCTACGGGTTGCAGTTGCGGCGGGCGCAGTGGCAGTTGGACGGGTCGGGTTGCCGGCCTGAGGTGACCCAGTTCGTTGCGGACTGCCTGGGCTTGAACGTGGTCGGGGTGGACAAGGCGTCGGGTGCCCGCCGTCGGGGCGTGTCGTGGAATGACCACCTCCGTTCTGCGCTCCTCAGCCAGGTGTGGGGGCATTACGGCTTCGAGATGGAAGCCGTCATCGACTCCGGCGGCCGTGCCCGCCTGACCACCCTGGCGGAACGGATTCCGGCGACGATCACGACGATCCACGCGGACCCGAAGACGGGCGCGCTGCTCGGCATCGACCAGTTGATCACCGCGCGGGACAAGACGCCGCAGATCGAGGCGGACCGGCTGGTTTTCTACTCCCGTAACCGGGAGGGTAACGGCTGGCAGGGCACCTCCCTGATCCGCGCCGCGTACGCCCCGTGGCTACTCAAGCGTGAAATGCTGCGCGTCGCCGCGATCTCGAACCGTCGGTGGGGTGCCGGCGTGCCGGTCGCGCAGGCGCTGCCGGGCACGAACCCGACGCAGGGGCAGATGCAGGAAGCGCAGCGCCTCGCGTCGGCGGCCCGTGCCGGGGATCAGGCGGGCGCGTCGATGCCGCCCGGGTTCCGGCTGGACATCGTTGGCCTGTCCGGCAGCATCCCCGACACGTTGGGTTTCATCCGGTTCCTGAACCAGGAGATCGCCCAGTCGGCGCTGATGCCGCACCTCGACTTGGGTAACACGGAGACAGGGTCGCGGGCGCTCGGAACCGTGTTCCTCGACTCGTGGACTTTGGCGTTGGAGTCGGAGGCCGAGTCGATCGCGGACACGATCACCCGGCAGGGCGCGGCGCGGATCGTCGACTGGAACTGGGGCGAGAACGAACCTGTCCCCCGTGTGGTCGTGTCGGGGATCGGGTCACGGCGTGAGGTGACAGCCGAGTCGCTGCAACTGCTGCTCAGCTCGGGCGCGCTCGCTGCGGATCCGGGGCTTGAGGCGTGGGTGCGCCGCGAATACCGGCTACCGGAGCGTGAAGGCTCCCCGGCCCCGGCGCCGACAGCCCGGGGTGGTTCGCCACGCCAACCGGAGCCATCCGAGGTTGCCGCTGCCGCTGCGGCCCCGCCTGCGGGCGTGGACGCGCAAGGACTTGCCGCCGACCAGGCGGACACGGTCACCGAGGTCACCGAGGGTTGGGCCGGCGCGTCCGGCCCGCTGGTTGCCGCCCTGTCTGCTGCGGTGGCCGCCGAGGTCGCTGGTGGTGCGCTTGCCGGCCTCACTGGGCTGGCGGTGCCTGCTGCGGCGGTGTCAGCCCTCGCGGGTGTGGTGACGGCCGGGCTGATAGACGTCGCGGAGAAGGCGGCGCGTCGTGCCGCAGTCGAAGCGGCCGGCATCGCACTGGTGGCGAATCAGCTCAGCAACGACGCCCGGGACCGGCTCGCCGACCTGGGTCGCGCGACGACGGATCTGATCGTCGCCGGCTACCAGTCGGCGGCATCGCGGGTCGCGCTCGGTTTGGCCGGCGGGAACGCCAAGCAGGTGAAGTCGGCGGTAGCGGATGCGCTCGCCGACCTGTCGCAGGCGAAGACGGCCGGGCTGGTGGCGGGGAACGTGTCCGCCGCTGTGGGTACCGCGCAGGGTGTGGGCCGTGAGGACGTGTTCTACCGACTACCCGCAGGCACCCGCTTCCGAACGTCCGAGATCAACGACCAAGCGCGGTGCGGACCCTGCCGTGACGCGGACGGGGCCGAGTTCCCGTCGCTGGCAGCCGCGCTGAAAGCCCGACCGACCGGACGTCACCCGAAGTGTGAAGGCCGGGACCGATGCCGGGGCTTCTTCTATCCGATCGCGGAAGGGGGCGCCTAATGCCTGACGCTGCCGTGCTCGCCCGCCGCGAAGGCGTCGAGCTGGTCCGCACCGGCCGATGGGACATCTCCGCCGGGCAGTGGACCGCCGCCCGTGAGGATCTGGCCGCCGCCGTCGCTGCCTTGTCGTGCCCGGCCATCCAAAAGCCGATCGTGAAGATCGGGCACACGGACAAGCGGTTCACGCCCGGCGATGGGGAGCCGGCGATCGGCTGGTACGACAACCTGCGTGTCGCCGACGGCGGGCACACCCTCGTCGGCGATCAGGTGGCCCCCTCGTGGCTGACTGACGTGCAGGCGGCAGCGTGGCCGAACCGGTCGGTGGAGGGCACCTACAACAAGCGGTGTGGACTCGGGCACACGCACCCGTTCGTGTTGACAGCGGTATCGCTGCTGGGTGTCACCCCACCTGGGGTGTCGACTCTGACCCCACTGAACAAACTCGACGACGTGAAGGCCCTGTTCGGGCTGGCCGCGTCGTCGGGACAGCCTGGCCCGGATGAGGTGCGGATCGCCGCGTCCGTTGTTGCCGCCGACGACGACAACCAGCTCAAGCACTACTGGACGAAGACTGCTGAGGGTTTGGCGAAGTGGCGGGACAAGCCGCACCCGTGGACGGCCCTCTACCACCACCTGAGCAAGCACGTCGGCGATGAGCGCGCCAAGCGGATCGCCTCGGAATGGTTCCACGACGTGTTCGGTTTCTGGCCCGGCTCGAAGCAGCACAGGGGCGTGAAAGCCGCAACGGACGGAGATGAGATGCCTAACCCCGACCCGAGCCTCACGGAGCGGATTCACGCAGCGTGGAACGCCTCGAATCCGCCGCAGCAGCAGTGGATCGTTGAGGCCGCCGACGATGAGGTCATCGTCATGGACAACACCGACCGCTCGCTTGCGCGGGTGCCGGTGACGGTCAACGGCGACACGATCAGCTTCGGTGAGCCGCAGCGGGTGCGTCCCGCGTACGTGCCCGCTGATGAGCCGGTGGCGGCTTCGCGGATGGTGTTCGCGTCCGCCGAGGAGTCCCGGCCTTTCACCGCACCCCCTGCCGATCCGTCGCCAACCGCAGCCCCCGCCCCCGAGGTGGACCCGGAGGTGCCCGCCGGTGACCCGACTGTTCTGGCCGCGCCTGCGACCACCGAACCGGCCCCCACGGAGCCGACCCCCGAACTCCCGGCCGCCGAGCCGGAGCCCTCACCATCAACCGAACCGGAAGGAGAGGACCCTGTGTCCACTCTGAGCACTGATGTGCGCTCGTGGCTCGGCCTCGCGGACGACGCCAAGGACAACGCGGTTCTGGCCGCGCTCGTTGAGCTGAAGTCGAAGGCCGACACCGCCCCCACCCCCGAGCAGATCGCCGCGTCCGCCGAGGAACGCGACGGGCTCGACAAGCAGGTCAAGGTTCTCGCCTCTCAGGTGGAGACGATTTCCGCCGAGCTGGCCGCGAAGAAGGCCGAGCAGAACGCCACCGTCAAGGCGTCTGTCCTCGACGAGGCGCTGCGCCTCGGCAAGTTCACGCCCGCCGACCGTGAGCAGTGGGCCAAGGACTACGACGAGGCCCCCGGCCCGATCACCCGCGTGCTGGCGTCCATCGCCCCCGGAACTGCTGTCCCGGTCAACGCGTCCGGCTACACCGGCAACAACGAGGCCACCGGCACCGACCCGTTCGACAAGGACTACGCCAAGTTCTTCGGCGAGAAGGCTGGTGCCTGATCATGGCTGACTACGCCCCGCTCTACATGCCCGGCGACATCATCACCGGTGTCGCCAACGGCGCCATCGTCGGCGGCAAGGCCGTCATGGTCAACGGCAACGGCACCATCTCCACCGCCACCGCCGACTCCAACGCTGTCGTCGGTATCGCCGCGTTCGACGCCGCGTCGGGCACGAACGTCACCTACCACGCTCGCGGTCAGGTGCACGTGTCCGTGGCCGCGGGTGCGATCACCGCCGCCGCCCGGCTGAACTCGGCCGCGTCCGGCAACGTCGCCTCGGCCACCGCCGGTGTCGGGAACATCGGCATCGCCCTCACCACCGCCGCCGACACGGCCCTCGTCACGTGGATGGAGTGCTAACCGCACCCCACCGCAACACCTGAACAACACCACCCTCACCACAGTCTCCCCGGCGCCCTGCGTGCGGGGTTTTTTCGTGCCCACGCAGGGCGAAAGGGGACAGGCTGATGCCTCTCCAGACGTACCCACCGGCCCCGGCGACCCTGTCGGGTGACCTGGTCACCATCAACCGGATGCTCGCCAACCCGGCGGTCATCCAGCGGCGGCTGCGGCAGCTGTCGAACATCCAGTTCATCGCCGACCGGCTGCTGCTCGCCAAGTACCGCACGTCGGGTGGCGCGGTTTCCTACGAGATCAACGACCAGCCGCTGTTCACCAACCGGTCCGTGACGGCCGTGTCGCCGGGCTCCGAGTACCCGCGCGCCCTCCCGCAGTCGGGCACTGCCGCCCTGGCGAACGTCTCCAAGTGGGGTCAGGCCACCGAACTCACCGACGAGCGGATCAAGCGGTCCGTTCCGATGGGTTCGGCGGTGGACTGGGCGCTGCGCATCGTCATCAACACGGTGGTGCAGAAGATCGACCGTCTGGCCATCGCCGCCGTCGCGTCGGCGATCAACTCGACGCCGATCGCCGCTGGTGCGGCGTGGAGTTCGTCGGCGACGATCCTGCGGGACATCGAGCTGGCGAAGGCAGCCGTGGACGGCCAGGAGATGGGCTACAAGGCCGACACGGTCCTGATGACGAACACCAAGTACGCGTACATGGTGTCCGACGACAAGATCGCCACCCTGCGCAAGCGGGAAACCTCCGACAACCCCGTGTACGGGGGTGAGATCGAGACGATCGCCGGCCTGAAGGTCATCACCACGCCGGTGGCGAACATGCCCGGCCAGGCCGACGACGTGTACGTGCTCGACTCGCAGGCCCTCGGCGGCATGGCCGACGAGACCGAGGTGGACCCCGGGTACGCGACATCGCAGAACGGTGTGCAGGTGCAGACCCGCCGTGTCGCCGAGCGCGACGTGTGGCACATGTGGGCGCGGCGTATCACCGTCCCGGTGGTCACAGACCCGCTGGCCGGTCGGAAGATTTCGGGTACCTGACATGGCCAAGCGCTATCAGGTTGTGGCCGAATGCGCGCACGTCACCACCTCCACGACGGGCGTGCGGTCGCAGGTGCTGCTGTACAAGGGCGCGTTCCTGCCCGACGACGTGGAACCGGAGCGGCTGACGTTCCTTCTCGACGGCGGGTTCGTCGCCGAAGAGGGCGACACGCCTGTCGCCCCGAACGCCGCGGTTGAGCAGGACCCCCGTTCGGGCGCGGATTCGGTGACCCCGGACGTGCTGCGCGGCGAGAAGCCGGCCGAGGATGAGCGTCCGTCGTCGGACGTGTCCGAGCAGGTCGCCGCCGTGGCGATCGATGAGGGCAGCATCGACAAGGCTGCGGTCGCGCCGGGCGTCGACCCGGAGGTGGAGCAGAAGCGCGCCGCCGCGCGGGCGAAGCTCCCGGCGGACGGTTCGGCCCCGAAGTCCAGCCATGGCATCGACGTGTGGGTGGAGTACCTGGTCGGCCAAGGCTACGACTACGCCCAGGTGTCGAAAGAGCAGGACAAGCAGGTTCTGATCGACCTCGCGAAGTCCCGCCAGTCCTGATCCGGTCGTGAACCCCGGCCGCCCGTGAACCCTTGGCGCGGGCGGCCGGACCCACCCCTTCGATTGGAGGCGCCCGCCGTGGCGAACGTGCAACACGCAACGCTTGTCGCCAACACCGTCACAAGCCTCACCTTCGCCACCAACGGCGGACGGGTGGAAGTGTTGAACGCCGACGGCGCCGCCGACGTGTACTTCCGCGCCGACGGGGTCAACCCCACCGTTGGCGGCACGAACTGCCACCTACTGCCAGCGGTCGTGAACAGCCTCGAAGTCGCCGACGAGTCGACGGGTGACACCAACGTGCGGCTCATCTCTGCGGGCACCCCACGCGTGTCGGTGCGTGTCTGGTGACCACCCGAGCGTTCTACGGCGGCGGCGTCACAGCAGCGGGCTCCGAAGCCCTCGCCGCAGGTGAGATCACTCCCGCCCGCGAAAACATCATCAGCGCCCTCGCTGGTGGACCGAGCGGCAATCTCAGCCTCGTCTACTTCACCGCTCAAAGAACTGAGGCCATCAACACGGTCACCGCTTGGGCGGGCGCTGCGGCGGCAGCAGCGACCCCCACACTGATCCGCTTCGGCGTCTACGAGATTGCCGCCGACGGCGCTGGAACGCTTGTGGCCGCCACCGCTAACGACACCACCCTGTTCGCCGCGACGAACACCGAATATCAGAAGTCCCTCACGGCGACCTTTAACAAGGTTGCTCGGCGTCGCTACGCCGTGGGGCTGCTGGTGGTGAGCGCCAGTTCGATGCCCACCCATCAGGGGCTTGTTCACTCCGGGAACACCGTGTCTGCGGCTTTCTTGTCGCTGCCGCCGCGGCAGTCGGGGCGACTCATCGGGCTTTCCGACCTGCCGTCCAGCTACACGGACATCTCTCTCACAACCTGTGTTTGGAAGATCGCCGTACGAATGTCCTGACGATGCACGGCCGGCTTCGCCGTAAGTGGCGCTGGCGCGCGTCGGACATTGCGCAGGTCAACGCTCTGCGCCGGCACTGCACGCAACTGCGAATGCTCGTCGCCTCGGGCCGCCCGCCACAGGCAATCGAAGGGGAGCGTCATGACATCCCTGCTGTTCCCCGACTCGGGTAGCCGAGTGGTGGTGCTGCTGTCCGGCAAGCCCGCCGTCAACGCCCGCGCCTACGTGTACGCCGACCGGGAGCTAACCCAACCCGCCGAGGTGTACCACGACGCGGACGGTGTCAAGGGCACCTTGATTCAGCCCGACGCCGACGGGCGGGTGTCGTTTCAGCTCGACGCCTACGGCGCGCAGCGCGACTACTGGGGGCCGGTCAGCGGCGCGACGCAACTATGGATCGTTGTATACGGTGTGGCAACGCTGGTGTCAGCCGACTACAACCGGCGGCTCGACAGCATTCAAGCCGAAGTGCCATCCGATGCGACCGGTGCCAGCAAGGGCATCATCGCGCTCACCGGGGCGCTCAGCGGCACCGCCGACGCCCCAACGCTGGCCGTTGGTTCCGTTACCTCCGCTGCCATCGCCCCCGGTGCCGTAACGGCAGGAACCGTCGGGCTCGGCAATGTCAACAACACCAGCGACGCGAATAAGCCCATCTCCACCGCACAGCAGACGGCGCTGAACGGCAAGGTTGGCCGCGGTGAGCAGCTGATCGACCCGAAGGACTACGGCGCGGTCGGGAACGGCATCGCCGACGACACTGCTGCGGTGCGGGCGGCGTTCGACGCCGCGAACGCTCTGGTCAATCAAGGGTTGAGCGCGTCGCTGCTGGTGCCTGGCGCTACCGTCATCCTGCGGGGTACCTACAAGCTGTCGACGCTGTCAACGCCGATCGTCGTGTCTTGCAATGTGATATCCAGCGGTGCCGCCTTCGTCGTCCCGGCCGCCTACGCAGGTGTGGCCGTGCTGGTGGGTGCTGGCGACGGGAAGCTGTTGCAGATCGCCAACGTCAACCTGCCGGATGTTGTGAAGCCGACCGGCACTGCGCTGGTGGCGGGTAGTGTCGGCGTGCGCGTGCAGAACTTGGCCAATTCGAAGGCGATGTTCGGGCGTACCGCCTACTTCGAGACAGGTTTGCACTTCACAGGCTTAGGTCAGGGCACCGCCTACTGCGAGTTTCACATTGGTTGGATCTCGTACACGAAGGTCGGTCTCATGTTGCGGCCGTTGGCGGGCGGCTGGGTCAACCAGTGCACGTTCGTGTCGGGCGGCATCCAGCAGTCGGCCGGGTTTGCTGGCGGACTGCGACTGGCTGGTTGGCGGCATGTGCTGCTGGACTACGCCAGCATCAACACCGTGAACGGCAACACCTTCGTCGGCGTGTCGTTTGAGGGTGACGTCTCCGAGTATGTGATCGAGATGCGCGGCACCTACGACAACACGTTCTTGGGCTGCCGCCATGAGCAGGGCACCGCCGGGGCGTCCGTGACGGTTTCGGGTTCAACGTTCACCTCGACCGCGCATGGCCTGAACGTCGGCGACTGCGTGCTGTTTTCGTCAGGGTCCATGCCGGGCGGAATGGCTGTGCTGTCCCCCTACTACGTCGTGGCTGTTCCGACAGCGGACACGTTTCAGGTGTCACGGGCCAAGGCCGGGCCGGCGTTCACACCAAGTTCGGCGGGCGCGTCTGTGCTCTGGTTCAGGCCGCAGCGGGTGCTGATCGACGCGAGCGCAACGTCGAGTTTCAATAACACGATCATCCAGCCTGGGGTGCCGAACCGGCATCTTGATTTGCAGATCACCGGCGCTCAACATTCCGGCAACGCGATCCGTTCTGGCCAGTCGCAGGTGTACGACAACTACCTTGAAGAGGACTTGCCGCAGTACCGGGTGCGTAACCGATATAGCGGCACCGTCCGACCCGGGTTCGCGGCGTACCCACCGTCGGTCAACCCCGTTGAGGACCCCGATGGGTGGACATCGGCCCTGTCGGACCGGGGCGTGTTGTTCGCGGCCGGGCGGACGGAGCTGAGCAGGCTGTTCAGCTCCGGCGGAGCGTTGGCCGTTCAGCGCCCCGGCGACTTGGTGTTCGAGATTCCGTCGTCCCGCCGGTCACCGAGCTTGATCAGCGTCACATCGCTGTCGTGCGCGGCTAACACGACCACTGCGACGACGTTCACGCTCACCGACGCGGCTGTCAACGATCACGTCTTGGTGACACCGCTGAGCCCTCTGCAAACAGGCGTTGCGCTTTCCCATGCCTATGTCAGCGCCACCAACACGATCATGGTCGTCTTTGCGAACCTGACCGCGTCGCCGATCAGCCTGACGACGACGCTGAACGCGGTCATTTTCCGGCGCTACTACTGAGGTCCGGCCGAGGTGCCTTTGGCGCTCATGAGCTGACGAAGCCCACACCCATGCGTGAGGAGGCGTTGTGCCCGGTGTTGGGGGTCTACCCAGCCGCGAAGCGCCGGAGTGGGCGCCGCTGCGCGAGAACGTCGCCGACTACGTGCCGCACCGCACCCTCGCCCGTCGGGAATCCACCACCACGGCGGGCGAGGACGTGTACTACCTGACGTTCGATTCGGACACTCGGCCGACCGGGTGGGCTGTTGATCGGCTGATCGGGGATGGCATCGCCTACATCACTGGTCAGGTGTCACCGTTGCACGTCTCGTTGCAGGCGACAGCGGCGGTGATCGCCACCTTGTATGCGGCTGCCGCAGTCGAGCGAAGCTGGCCTAACGATGATCAATCGTTGCAGCGGGCCAACGACATGGAGAAGCGCATGGCGGACATGCTGGTTGCGCTGGTCTCGGCAAATGACCGGGCGAACGGCGGCGATGGGGAGCCCGGTGACGCCGACAAGCTGATGCTGGCCTACTCGTTCCCGGCTCCTGTCGCGTGGGGCGACTCGTACCTGTGACTGGGGGGTGGGTCGCGTGCCGGTGAAAGTGAAGTTCCGTGCCGACCGGGCTGGCATCGCCCGTATGCTCCGCCAGGAGTGGATGTACCGGGAGTTGGAGCGCCGCGCCGACCGGGTCATCGTCCGGGCGAGGGTCACGGCGCCGGTCCGTTCGTACGAGTACCGCTCAAGGATCGGCCGGGAGCGGGTGGAGAGTGCCCGCACCGCAACTGTTCGTGTGGTGGCCCGCGCCGACCACTCCCTGATCTTGGAGCAAGGCAGCCGGCCGCACATCATCGAGCCCCGCCGCAAACAGGCGCTGGCGTGGCCGGGAGTAGCCCACCCGGTGAAGCGGGTTCACCACCCTGGAACGCCCGCCATGCACATCCTGCGGAACGCGTTGATCGCCGGGGCTGGGGACTGATGGGCGGCTACGCGGACCCGGAACGGCTGGTCGCGGACTGGCTGCATGAGCGCATGAGCTGCAAGATGTGGGCGGATCCTCGCCTGCCCTCGGATTGGGAGTTCACGGCCCCACTCGGTCATGTGCAGCGCGGCCAGGGCGAGGGCGACAGCGTCCTCACCCTCGACGTGGCGTTGCTCGACGTCGACTTCTACGCCAAGAACGCCGACCACGCCCGGCAGGCGGCCGAGCGTGCCCGCACCGAACTGCGGCTGAACCTACCCGGACACACCTGGGAGTCGGGCGTGACCGTCAGCGGTGTCACCACGGTAGCGGCCCCGTTTTGGTCGCCGGACCCGGCTGTGTACCGCCGATCGGCGGCCTACCGGGTCGTTCTGCACGGCCTGCTGCCTGGGTGAGCACCCACGGTTGAGGACCAACGTCGCGTAGCCCCGCGTCAACCGCCGCGACTTGAGTCGCCAACCACCAGCCGGCCAGGGCAACCAGTCCGATCATCGAGGGACGCGACATCCCCAGTTGGTTGTTCGCAGGTATGTAGGCGACGAGTACGCACAGTTGCACAAACAGCAGAAGGGGCAAGGTGCGGCGGGCCTGTACGGCACCGACCCACGTTGCAGCGAACAGCCAGCCCAGTGCGGCCATGAAGACGACCACCCCCGGATACGTGAGGTCCGACGCCAGCCACGGGTAGATAGTTGACCAGTACAAGCCTGCGGGCCAGCCGGTGCGGCTCTCGGTGCGCACAGGGTACGACGGATATTCGGCGATGTCCGTGCCAAAGTACTGCTGGGCGTAGGAGGCCACGGCTGGTGTACTTCCTAAGCCGTGCGACCACTCGAAGGGAGTTTCGAGGTTGTACGCCAACCCGAGATAGCCGTGTGTCGGGTAGTGAACGAGGGCGGCCACGCCGGTCGCGAGGTGCGTGCCAGCAACCGCTTCCACCGTCCGATTCGGAGGAACCCGGTCCTGAATCCCGAAGCGGTCGATGCGATCAGCTTGGCTGGTCACCATATAACCGCAGAACAGGATGCCGATCGTGCCAGCTAACGCCAGCAGCCGGCGACGTTTCGCTCGTTCGACGCGGCTGGTTCGACGCACGACGGTCGCAGAGGTGACCAGCAGCCCACCGCCGACCATGATTGCAATGTCGCCGAGGCCTTTCAACGTGCCGATGAAAAGGAAGAACAGGCCATAGGTTGCCATTCCGGTGACCCCTATGAACCGGGTAGCCCTGGACAAGCGGCTCCAATGAACAACCAGCAGTGGGACTAGCACCGTCCCAAGCACACCCAGAAGGGTCAGCATCTGGATTGCCGGGTTCACCCTGCCTGCGTCTTGCTGCTGTTCGTAGACGGCAAATTTGCTCACATACGCGCCAGCTGGGTCTTGAAGGCTAGCCCAAATGCTGGCGGGGCCGGTCGCCCCGTATTCGCCGAGCAGCGCGAGACCTAACGCTATGTGATAGATGGCCCCGGCGACAACGAGGCGCGTGATCCGCCGCCGACTTGCCGTGCGGCCCACCGCGGACACTTGGCGCGGTCGCCTGCGCCTGCCGATCCGAATCGCGTAGCCGAGGGCGAACGCCCCAGTTGCGGCGAGCACAAATCCAGTGAGTCGCAGCGGGTTGGGAACTTCAGACGCCATGCCCCCGGTCCAGAACATGCCGAAGGTGGCCAGCATCCATCCCGCGGCCAGCAGTAGGGGCAGCCATCCGCGCAGCGTCCGGTCAAAAGGGCGATCGGGTTGTCGGGAGCGATCCGGTCGATCGGTGGTGTGCTCGTAGGTGTTCAGCACGAACGAAGTCCCCCCGAGGGTGCGGGTCAGCTATCGGCGACGGGCCTGGCCGCCGTATCACTCAACGAGCTTCGGGCTCCAGACGTGTCGCTGACCGCTCATGCCTGGCACATCACCTTCCACGGGAAGCTGCCCGGCTAGCCCTGAGGGCGGTTGAGCTGCGGCATCACGGTAAAATCGGACACACATACGAAGATGCCCCGGCCGGTGCGCTAACACCGCCGGGGCCGCCGACAACCCGATCTGAGCGGGAGCCGACATGGCCGAAACTAGCATGCCCGAGTTGCGCTGCCTTGAGTGTGGGACGCCCATTAATCGCACCAGCAAGGTGGGGCATCCGCCGAAGCGGTGTGCAGGCTGCCGAATTCTTGACCGGCGACGAAGGCAGAAGGTCTGCGACCGCCGTCGTCGTGCTGCGCAGCGGCTAACCCCCAAGCCGCCCGCCAGTGCCACCTGCGCGGATTGTCGCGCCACCTTCGAGCGCACGGGTGTTCGGGGAGCCGCACCCAGGCGCTGCCCGGCCTGCACGCTGGCGCACAATCGGGCCGAAATGCGTCGCAAGAATGCCGAGCGTGACGCGGCGAAGCGCGCTGAGTACGCCCTCCACGGCAGGTGGACAGCGTGCCGTGACTGTAGTGAGCCGATTCGATGCCGCCGTTCGAGCGGCGGCACTCCGGTGAGGTGCAAACCGTGCTTGAAGGCACACACCGACAGGCAGAAGGTGGAGTGGGCGGCGGCCAACCCTGAGAAACGCAAGGAGATCGGCCGCAAGGGCGCACATGTGCGCCGAGCGCGAATCCAGTCACGCGACGTGGAGCACTTCACCGACGTGGAGATATTCGAACGCGACCGTTGGATTTGCCACCTGTGCCGTACGCGGATCAACCGCCGGCTTGCTTGGCCACATCCGCGCAGCGCAAGCCTGGATCACGTCATCCCCGTCTCCCGAGGCGGCGCACACGTTCGCGCGAACGTGAAGGCGACCCACCTCGTGTGCAATCTCCGCAAGAACAACGGCTGCATCCCACAGGGAGAGCAGCTTCTCCTGATCGGCTAGCAAACCGCGCAGACCTAACCAACACGCAGCCCTCGGATTCCTCCGGGGGCTGCTCTGCATGCCCGGAGGAACAATGGCTCGCACCTTGATTCCCGTCGTTGACACGAGCAAGGCGGGGACCACGATGCCCGCCGAGGTCGCCGCAGACGTCGCGAACGGCAACTACGTGCCCAACGACGGAAAAACCCTCGTGTTAGCGCGTAACGCGAATGGCGCTTCCACCGCGCGGACGGTGACGATCACCCTCGTCGGCACCATCGACGGCTTCGCTCCCGCCGCCCGCGCCATCAGCATCCCGGCCGGCGCGAGCAAGATCCTCGGACCGTACGAGGTCGTCAACTACGGCTCGCAGCTTCAGTTGTCAGGCGACAACGCGGAACTCAAGTTCACCCCGATCCGCATGCCGTAACCCCCAGGTCACACGGACCCGCACACGTCCGCACCCGGCCGTCGGCCGGGCCGTCACCATGCGCAAAGGAGTGACCCATGGGGGTCAACACCGCCGCGATTCGGGCTTTCCAGAATGGCCTGGTCGCGGTCAGCGGCTACGGCGTCACGAACCCGACGCTGCCCACGAACGGCACCACCACCCTCAACGCCGCCATCTACACCGAGGTTGGCGCGATCACCTCGGACGGCATCACCGAGGCCACCTCGCAGGACACGAACGACATCTTCATGTGGCAGGGCAACGCGCTCGCTGCGTCGCTGCCCGGTGATTACACGAAGACGTTCCAGTTCGCGGCGATGGAGACGTCGCTGGTGACCCTCGGGTTGCAGTTCCCCGGCTCGACGATCACCCAGACGGCCGAGGGTGTGACAGTCGCCGAGAAGCCGCCGGTGCGTGACCCGCGCACGTGGATTCTGCACGGTCTCGACGGCACGAAGGGTCAGCGGATCGTCATCCCGCTCGGCCAGATCAGCGAGCGCGGAGACGTGGTGTGGTCGTCGCAAGACGTCACCGTCTACCAGTGGACGGTGAAGTGTTTCATCGACGGCTCCGGCAACGTGGCCTACCGCTATTTCGTAGACAGCGCCTTGGCTCTGCCCTGATCGGTCCCTGTTCTGGTGCTGGCGGGAGTCCGTGCGGGTCGCCCGCCAGCACCTCATCCCTACCTGTCGACCCGCATAGACCCGCATTGGAGACCCGCATGTCAACGAACGCTGCGACGGGCGTCACCGTCGCTATCACGGAACGCCGCGTCCCGGCGCCGCCGGGTGTACAGCAGGATCGGGCGGAAGCCGTTGACCGGCTCGCCGGCCTGGGAATGATCGACCCTCCGGCGGGTGGACCTTCCGCTGACATGCTGGTGGGGTTCGACGTAACCGTGGCGGGGGTGCCAGTGGAGGCGCACGTCCTGGCGTACGAGGTGACGTCGGGCGAGACGGGACCGCAGGTGACGGTGACGTTCGCGGCGGACACGGTGACGGTGGGGGCAGCCCAGCCGGCATCACCGGCCGCTGCGACGCGTAACGGCCGCCGTCAGGTGTGGCAGCCGGCGCCGGTGGACCCGCGCCACGGCCTTCCCGGCTGGGAGCCGGAAGGCACGCCGGAGGTGCGCGATGCCTGAGCAGCCTGAGGGGCGGCTCGTCTACGAGCTGCACACCACTGAGGAGATGCACCGGGCCGAAAGCACCCGGGAGAAGATCAGTGGCTACCTGCAACGCCAGGGCCTCGACCCGATGTTGGCGGTCGTCGGGAACTCGATCCAGGTGCGTGAACACGCCGACGGCAGCATGTGGTTGCACACGTGGCAGGCATTTCCCGGGTGGCCGCTGTGTGAGCACTGCCCGACATGCGTGAAGCAGGAACGCGTCGCTGTGCCGCTGAACCCTGACGTCGCGCTGCCCGAAGGTTTCGCCGAGCTGGAGTCGGAGGCCGGTCGTGGCTGAGCAGCCGATCGACGACGAGTTCGACCTTGACGCCGCGTGGGCTGAGGAGCGACGCGAACCGTTCCGGTTCCGTTGGGCGGGCGTGCGCTGGGAAGTGCCACACCTGAGCGAGATCGTCGACTGGCGGCAGGTTGCCGACGCCGACAGCATGGACCTGCCCGCCATTCAGAAGCTGCTGCGCACCGGTATGGGTGAGCGGGCCGAAGAGTGGGAGCGGGTGACGCAACCCGTCCCGGCGATGTTCAAGCTGTACGACCAGTGGTTGGCGCATTCCGGTATGATGCCGGGGGAAGCGCTGGGCTCCGACGACTCCTCCGAGAGCACGGAGGAGCCATCGCCGCCGACCTCCACCACTACCACCGGATCAGCCTCCGCGAAGCCCTCTTCGGCCCCCCGCAAGCGCGCGTCCCGGTCTCGGAGCTGATCTGCTACATCGAGCACCTTCCGCCCGGGTCGGCGTTCCGCCGGGCCGTGTTGGGCGCGTCGGCGGACGTCAGCGTCGACACATACCTGCTGCGGCGCATCGAACTGCGACTGTCGGGGGCGAACTGGCAGCGCGGCGGCGGTAAGGGCAAACGCCCCGAACCGGTGCCCCTGCCCGGCGACCCGCCGACTGTGTCGACCAAGCCGCAGCAGGTGAACGGCGGCGAGGTGGCGCAACGCTTGCGCAACTTGGGGCTCATCCCACCCGGCGACGCCAACAACACGTGACGGGGGAGGTCAACCATGACCTCCCCCGTCGTTGTCGGTCACGCCGCTGTTGAGGTCACCGCGTCCGCCCGCGGCTTCGCAAAGAAGCTCCGCGAAGCGGTGGTGGCCGAGTTCAAGTCCGCCGGGTTCGACAAGGCGCTCGCTGACGCGATCGGCAAGCGCACCATCAAGGTGCCGGTTGAGCCGGACTTCGACAAGAAGTCGCTCCCGAAGACCTTGCCCACGCCAGCACCCCGCACGGGCACGCCGAAGGAGCGGGTCACCGACCCGGACGCGGTGCTGCGTGCTTTCCAAGCCGACGTGCAGCGGCAGATCCGTGACCTGTCCCGGCAAGCCATCCGCATCCCCGTCAGCGCCGACAGCGACAGCTTGCGCGCCGACCTGGCGGGCCGTATCGCGGCGGTGGAGCGCGCCGTCAAGGTGGAGGTACCAACCACGGCGGGTGGCCGGGGCGACTATGAGCGGTCGTTGAGGGCACAGATCGCCGATGTCACCGCCCGTGTCGGTCGCAGTGTCCCGCCGGTCGCAGTGAAGGTGAAAGCGGATCCGCTGACCCGGGAGTTCCAGGCCGATATTCAGCGGCAGGTGTCCGCGCTGTCCCGGCAGGCGAACACTCGAATCCCGGTGCGCGCGGACACGGCCGGGGTGCGCCAGGACATCGCCGTTGAGCTGGCGGCGATCCAGCGGACGTTGAAGGCGGAGATCCCCACCGAGCCCGGCAGCCGGCTCGCCTACGAGGCGAAGTTGCGGGCGATGGTCGCCGAGGTGTCCCGCACGATCCGGGTGTCAATTCCGGTCGATGTGGATCACAACCGGTTTCAGCGTGCCGTGGCCGGGTTGGCGTCGAGCCTGCCACCCGGTGTGGCGGGGGCGTTCCAGCGTCTGGGTGACGCGGCGAACACTGCTGGCACGACGGTCACGCAGGCGATCGGTGCCGCGGCTACCGCGTTGACGAGCATGGTCAACCCGGCGGTACTGGCGGCGGCTGCGATTGGTGTGACGGCCGCAGGGCTGCTGCTCATCGGCCCTGCCGCGTCGGCGGCGGCGGGGGCGATCGGTGTTCTCGCAGGTGCTATCGCGTCGATCCCCGCGTTCGCGGTCGGCGGCGGCGCCGTCATCGGTGCCCTCGCGTTGGGCCTGCGTGGGCTGGGCGATGCGTTCAAGTCCACCGGCAAGGCCGCTGGTGGGGGTGGGCAGTCGGCGGCGGCGGGTGCCCGGCAGATCGCCGCTGCGCAGCGGGGCATCGCGCAGGCACAGCGCGGCCTGATTGCCAGCGAGCGGGCTTACCGCAACGCTCTGGCCGAGTCGCTACGCGCGCAGCGTGCCATCGACGACGCCCGCAAGGTCGCCGCTCGACGGATCCAGGATCTTGGCCGGGCGGTTCGCGGCGCGACCGTGAACGAGAAGGAAGCCGCACTGCGGGTCAAGGAAGCGGAATTGGCGCTGCGGGAGGCGTTCCGGGACCGGAATCCGCTGGAGATGGAACGGGCGCAGATCGAGTTGGAGCAAGCCCAGCTCGCCGCCGAGGACGCCATTCAGGCGTCGAAGGACGCCGCCGTCGCGAAGGCTGACGCGGACCGGCGTGGCATCGAAGGCTCTGAGGAGGTCGTCGCCGCTCTTGACCGGCAGCGGGCCGCGAACGACCAGTTGTTGGCGGCAGCGGACGGGTTGAAGTCGGCGCAGGAGTCGTTGACGGCGGCGAACGAGTCCCTGGCTGCGGCGCAGGAGAAGACGGGAGCTTCGGCGGGCGGCGCGGCCAAAGAAATGATCAAGCTTGCGCCGGCGGCGGAACGGTTCGTGCAGGCGATCAAGGACATGAAGCCGGCGTTCGAGAACCTGCGCCTTGACGTGCAGCAACGCCTGTTCAACGGCCTGGACAAGACGGTCCGGCAGGTCGGTACGGCGTGGCTGCCCCAGTTGAAGACGACCCTCGGGTCGTACGCGGACACGTTCAACGGGTTCTTCCGCAACCTCGGGTCGAGCATCACCAAGCCGAAGTTCATCGACGACATCGCCGCCTCGGCCGAGACGGGCCGCCAGGCGTTGGAGAAGATCGGCGATGCGGTTTCGGGTCCACTGGTGGACGCTTTTGGGCGGCTGTCGCGGGCGGCGAAGCCGTTCGTGGACGCGTTCGGCGACGAGTTCAGCGACCTTGTGCGGGATTTCTCGCAGTGGGTGAAATCCGCCGACGAGTCGGGCAAGTTGCAGGAGTTCTTCGAGAAGACGAGCGGTTACCTGCACGACTTCTTCCGTGTCGGCCGCGCTGTCGCATCGATCTTCAAAAGCCTCACGGTGATCTTGTTCGGGGCGGAGGACAACGGCAAAGACTCGGGCGTCGTCGACACCTTGGAGTCGCTGGCCGACTACCTCAACGATCCGGAGAACCGGCGGCAGTTGGCCGAGTTCGTGGCGTCACTCAAGGAGTTCGGCCGGATCCTCATCGAGGACGTGATCCCACCGATCGCGAAGGTCGTGTTCTGGTTCGGGTCGATACCGGACAAGGTCCGCGCTGCCGGTGATGCGATCACCGGTGCGTTCGACTCGGTGAAGCGGGCAGTGTCCGATTTCGTGGGTGGCGCGGCGTTGAAGTTCGGCGCGCTGCCCGGCCAGATCGGCGGGGCGGTCGGCGCGATCGGTCCGGTCGTGTCGTTCGGCTTCACGGCGGCGCTCGACAACGCGCGGCGGATCGTGTCGGCCGGGCTGGGTGTGGTGCAGCAGCACTTCGCTGCCCTGCGTGGTCGGGTGCAGCAGCACTTCGCTGCCCTGCGTGGTCGGGTGCAGCAGGCGTTGTCGTCGGTGCCGGGGGTTGTGTCGGGGCTGATGAACACGTCCGTCGGCCGGGCGATCACCTCACTGGCGACGCTGCCGACGCGCGGCGCCGCCGCCGTGGCGGGGCTCGGCTCGCGGATCGCGTCGACCCTCGGCGGACTGCGCGGGCAGATGTACAACGTCGGCCTGAACGTCGTCTACGGGCTGTGGGATGGCATCGCCGCGCTGAGCGGGTGGCTGCGCAGCAAGATCTACAACTTTGCGTCATCGGTCATCAACAGTTTCAAGATTGGGTTCGACTCGCACTCGCCGTCACGGCGCATGGCCAATGAGGTCGGCCGCTGGCTGCCCCCGGGCCTCGCCAACGGCATGGATCAGGCGATCGGGTCGGTGGAGGCGGCGCGGGATCGGATGATCGCCGCCGCGATCCCCGACGTGTCCGACGCGTACGCGTTGAACATCACCCCCGTCGTTGACCCGTACGGGGCCGCAGGTGCCACCCTCAACGCCCCGGCCCAAACCGCCAACACCACAAGGTTGGAGTTCGTCGGCGACGCACCCGGCTCGTTCATGCGCTGGGTGAAGGACAACGTGCGGATCAGCTACGGCGGCGACGCCAACCAGGCGTTCGGCCGTGCGCCCACCGCCCAACTCGCCTCTGGGAGGTGACCGTGCGGTGGCCTGACGAAACCCTGCCGTTGGAGGTGGAAGCCGCATTCGGGGCAGATGTCACCGCCGACCCGGGCACGTGGACGTGGACGGACCTGTCCGACCGGCTCACATCCACTGCCATCGCCCTGCGGGCGGGAGCGTCGTCCGCCGACGGGCGAGTGTCCCCCGGCTCGTGCACGGTGACGCTGCGCAACTCCGATGGGGCACTCACCCCCCTGCACCCCATGTCCCCGTACTGGCCGAACGTCGAGCTGGGCACACCCCTGCGGGTACGTCTGCGCCGCGCCCAGGATGCGTTCGGGCGCACGACCAGCGGCAACACGTGGGGCAAAGCCGACTCCGGCGAGACGTGGGCGGTCGCCGGGACAGGCCAATCGGTCACCGCCGGTGTCGCCCGGCACTCCCACAGCGACGTCAACAACCTGCGACTGTCGGTCCTGCCCGTGTCGTTGACCGACAGCGAGCAGGTCGCCGACATCGCCACGTCGGCGCTGCTGACCGGCGGCGCGCTAGTCACAGGGTTCGTGGCCCGATACTCCGGGGGTGCCTTCTACTGGCTGCGGGTGGAGTTCAACCACTCCGCTACGACAGTCGCGTTGAAGATCAGCCGATACTCCCCGTCCGGCGGGTGGGTCGACCTTGCGTCGATGCCGTCAGTGCCGGCGCTCACCTACGCGGCGAACACATACCTGCGGGCGCGGGCGTCCGTTCAAGGCACCACCCTTGCCCTCAAGGTGTGGCCTGCGGCGGGCACCGAACCGCCGGGGTGGCACCTCACCGCCACCGACGGCACCATCATCCGACCCGGTCAGGTCGGCTGCCAATCATGGCTGGTCAGCGGAAACACGAACACGCTGCCCGTGGCCGCACTGCACAAGAACTACACGCTGCGCGTCGACCGCTTCTCCGGTACCGCTGACCAGTGGCAGCCCACCTACCTGCCGACCGGCGAGGTGGGGCAGATGGAATCCGCGATGCGGATCACCGCGTCGGGCATTCTTCGCCGCCTACAGCAGGGCACCCCACCCTCCAAGTCGGCCCTGCGCCGTACGATCGGCGGCTCATCGCCCGTCGCCTACTGGCCGGGCGAGGACGGCATCCTGTCAAGCCAAGCCGGATCGGCGACCGCTGGGGCGGCACCGCTAGTTGTGGACGGTGTCGTCGACTTCACGCCCGTGCAGGACTACACGGCGTTCGCCGGATCTAACACCACCCGGTACGGCACCACGGCGCTGGCAAACCTGAAATCCGGGGGAAGCCTGCACGCCCGCCTTACCGCCGACGCGACAGCGGCGACCGCGGCCGTGTGGACGGTGGGTACCACCGCGCAGGTCGACACCCTGTCGGTCCTGTCCGGTGACGTGGTCGTGTTGGAGTGGACCACCAATGGCGGCACCTACACCCGATGGCGGCTACAGGTCACCACCAGCCTGCGCACGCAAGTCATTGCGATCACCGCCGGAGGTGCCGCCACCACGCTGATCGACGACGCGTCAGCCACACCCGCGTTCGTGCACTACGCCGTGTCGGCGAGCGTGTCCGCGGGCACAGTCACGGTCCGGCTGTATCGGGACTCATCGGCACCCTCAACGACGTTCGCCGGCAGCATCGGCGGCGTCACGTCGGTTGCGGTGAACCCGACCGGCAGCTCATCGACGTCGGACATGCCCGCCGGGCACATCGCCGTATGGGCGACAGGTGCCCTACCGGTAACCCGCGCGGCGTTCATCGACAGCTACGGCGGCGTTGTGCGGGAGGCGCGACGGTCGTGGCTGGGTGAAACGGCGGTCGCGCGGCTGGTCCGACTGGCCGCAGAGGACGGCATCACCGTCGACACGGTCCTGCCCCCGGGCGACGCCGTTCAGCGCATGGGATGGCAGGCCGTAGGTACCGCCCTCGACTTGTATCGCGAGTGTGAGGACGCCGACGGCGGCATCTTGCAAGAGCAAGGGTTCCGCCTTGCCTACCTGACCCGGGCGGCACGGTACAACCGGCCTACCGACCTGACCGTCGACCTCGCCACATACGCGGTGTCGGAGTCCGACGCCGACGACCCGTTGACCCCGATCTACGACGACCAGGACGTACGCAACAGGTGGACCGTCGAACGTGCCGAGGGGTCGTTCGCCGTCGCCGATGATGTGGCGAGTCAGCGGCGCGGCCTGTACGACGACTCGATCCGCCTCAACCTCGATTCGGATGCTCAACTGCCGCATCAGGCGGCGTGGCGGGTGCACCTGGACGCTGACCCGGACCTACGCGAGTCCACGTTCCCGGTCGATCTGGCCGCGAATCCGACCTTGCTGGACGGGTGGCTGTCGTGTCAGGTGGGGTCGCGGATCGTCCGCATCAACCCACCCGCCCAGCACCGTCCGGGACCGTTGGACCGGATCGTCATGGGCTGGTCGGAGACGATCGGCCCCCGCTCGTGGCTGGTGCAGGTGGTGCCCGGTCCGGCAGTGCCGTGGGATGTCGCGGTCGCCGACGACCCGGCGCAACGCCCGGCCGCGGATGGGGCGTCGTTGACGTCGACCGTGTCGGCGTCCGCAACCAGCCTGTCTATCAGCAGATCGTCGGGGGTGGGGTTCACCACCGACCCGACCGACTTCCCGCTTGACCTTGTGGTGGGTGGTGAGCAGGTGCGGGTGTCGGCGATCAGCGGAACAGGCAGCCCTCAAACGGCGACGGTCTCTGCCCGCGCTGTCAATGGTGTCAGCCGGTCGTGGCCTGCGGGAACAACGGTGGACGTCTGGTCTCCCGCGATCTCACCCCTGTAGGGAGTGGCCTCTCTGGTCAGGACCGCCACTCATCGCGGTAGCCGGGCCGGTCGGCGTACGCCAGGGCGAGCGCGAGCAGCGTCGGGCACTCGTCGAGCTGGTGCACATGTAACCCGATCGCATCGAGCCCGCACCCGTCGCAGTCGCCGTGACCGTCGTCGTGGTGGATGTCGAGGATGCGCCGCTTGGCGTCCACCTCGGCCAGCACGCGGGCCGGGTCGTGGCGGGCGATGTGCTCTCCCACCTCGAAGAGGGAAGTGCCCCATGGCCCGTTGGCGAGGTACCCACTTCCGCCAGTGCCGACCTGGACGACGTCCCCCTCGTCGGTAGTGGCCCAATGCGGGTAACGGTCGGCGGCGATCTTCGCCACCCGCTCGTCGTCGTCGAGCTGGACGCGCAGCCAGATCACGAAGTCATCCACGGCGCTCACCTTGCCGGCTCGCCGGTCTGCTCACCCATGCAACCAATTCTGCCGCAGCCTGTAGGAGGCATCCGTGCCAGCAGTGGCCACCCTCGCCGCCGGCTCCCGACTAACGGTGCCACGGATCGTGTTCGCCTTCGGGCAGGCCCCGGCGGCGAAGCTGCGGCAGACCGTCGCGCAGACCCTGACAAACAACACACCTACCGCGCTGACACTCAACGTTGAGGACTTGGACACCGACCCGGACGGGATCGGCGGGCACTCAACGAGCAGCAACACCAGCCGATACACGGCCCGCTACCCAGGCTGGTACCGGGTGGGCGGCGGAGTCTCGTTCGTGTCCAACTCGACCGGGGTGCGCTTGGCGAGTTGGGCGGTCAATGGCACGAACGTCGCCGGGTCCGACGTGCTGTCCACCGCCGTGTCCGGCAACACGACCCGCATGGCGGCCCGTGGCGACCTCATCTACCTCGCCGAGGGCGACTACCTGGAGTTGCGCGTGTACCAGTCGTCCGGCGGCAACCTCGATACCCGTGTCACGAACGACGAGATGTCCACAGTCTCGATCACCTGGGAGCGTCCGTGAACCACTGGTGGCTGATCATCAGAACGCCCGGCGAGCTGCACCTCTACCAACTCGGTGATGGTGACGCTGACGCGCAGGCAGCAGCCGTTGACGAAGGCAGCGCCCAGCACGGTGTGCCGGAGGACTGGTGGGAGCGGCGAGATGAGGGCTGGGATCGGTCGCTAAGTACCGGCGATCCCCATCCGTCGTTGCTGGCGCAGGCGACGACGGTTACACGCCTGCCGGAGGTGCCGTGATGCGTCGTTGGGCGGCGGCTGGTGTGGTGGCGCTACTCGTGGTCCTCGCTGGCAGTGTGTTGTTCGCGCCGACGGCGGCGGGTGGGGCGCAGGCTGCCGCCGAGTGCCCGCAGCCGTCCGCCGCCCCGAAGACGATCCTGACGATCGGTGACAGCATCACTGAGGGTGCGACGATGCAGGGGTCGGCGAGCCCGTCGTACCGTGCGGAGTTGAGCCGGCTCCTGACGGAGGCGTGCATCCCGCATCAGATGGTGTCGGCCGCTCTCGGTGGGACGACGTGCGGGTATTGGTCGTCGCGGATCGCAGGGCTGATGTCCACGCACCACCCCGACGTCGTGTTGATCAACTGTGGGACGAACAACCGGCTCGACAACGCCAGCTCGGACACGATCGCCGGGTTCGAGGCCACCTACCGGTCGCTGTTCGACGTGGTGATGGACTCCGACCCGGACGTGCTCGCGTGGCCCGCCTGGGTGCAGTACAGCGCCGGCCGCCCGTCGACCGGATGCACCACCCCGCCAGGTCCGTCGCCGTCATGGCTGCCGGCCAGCGAGGCGAAGGTTGACGACGCCATCTACCGCAGCATCAAGATCCATGCTGAGTTCGGGCGGCGCATCCCGGGCTGGATCGACTACCAGTCCATCCCCGAGGGCTACCTCGACGAGTGCGGGGTGCATCCGACGCCGGGCGGCTACGACGTGATGGGCCGCATCGTCTACAACACCATCGCCCCCTACCTGGTGACCGTGCCGACCGCCAAGCTGCCGTGCGGCCTGACCGGACGACGGCCCGGCGGTGTCGTGCCCAACTGGACGCCCTGCCAGCAGATGAACATCAACGGCTGAGAGGGGACGTCGATGGCCACGTACGCCCAGTTGCAGGCCGAGTCGTACTGGACGCGGGAGATCGTCACCGACGAAATTGACTGGCTCGGCGACGAACTGTGCCGCCGCACCGGGCGAACTCGTTAGACGGCAAGCCCGGAGCGGCGTTTAGTTGCCCGCACCTGAGCGGCCCGCCTGCACGTCCGACATTGCCTCCTTCCGTGGGTGTCCACGTACAGGTTGGCACCTGCGTACGGGTGGCCGGATGGGCAGTGCGTCTTTCCGTTGCCCCCGACCGGTGTCCGCTTGTCCACGGGCACCTCAGGCGAGCGACGGAACTGTTCAGCCCTTCGGCTCTGTGACCGCTGAGATGATTCGAGTCTGCACGTTCGGCAGCCGCGACCTTGACGGTCAGCGCGGACGTACGTGTTGACGTTGTCGTAAGGATGTCCAGCGGGACACCTCTCGACCCGCGCGTGTTCCGCCGCGAAACCCACACCACGAAGCACGTTAGTCCGCGCTTTTACGGGCTCAAGATGGTCGGGGTTGCAGCAGTCCCGAACGCGGCACAGGTGGTCAATCTGCAATCCGTCCGGTATCGGACCCACGAAGGTCAGGTACGCGACGCGGTGAACGTACTGGGACGACTGCCCAGGGACTCCGATCTGCCCGTAGCCATTCGGCTTGACGTACTTCTGCCAGCGCCAGCAGCTATTCTCGTCAATCTTGACGGAGCTAAGGATACGTTCCCGAAGCGACCGAGGCGGCGGCCCTGACCTGCGAGTTGCGGGATTCAATCCGACCATACTCCATTGTCCCAAATATTTAGCAAATTCGGGTAAAGAAACGCACTACCAGCAGCGATCGTCGTCACATTATTCGAACGGGGGACGCGTGGGACGCCAAGCTTATTCGAACTGGAAGAAAGCCGGGGCACCGTTCCGCCTGATGACCCCGGCGCAAGACCTCAAGACCAAGCTCCGGGCGCACGGCTACGTCGTCTACGACATCGGCAACGAAGACCACATGGAACACGAACCGCCGGAGGACCACACCCCGTACTCGGAGACCGGCTACCCGGGGAAGGCGACGTACGGCGTCGGCTACGCCATCGACATCATGCCGCCCGCGTCGGGTGCCCGCTCCAAGGTCGACGGCCTGCCGCTGCCGTCGTTGCAACAGTTGGGTGCGCAACTACTCACCGACCGCAACGACGGTGTGGCAGGCATTCGCTGGTTGAAGTACATGAACTGGGAGCCGCAGCGGAACAACGGCGGCACCTGCCACCAGGACTCGTGGAAGCCCACCTACGCCCGCCGGTCGTCCACCGACCGGGGGCACATTCACCTGTCCGCGCTGACAGGCTTCGACAGCAGCACGATCGGCGCCGGGTACGACCCGGTGGCCCGGATTCGAGGAGGCATCGACATGACCCCGGAAGAGCACAAGTGGCTTGAGACGGTGCACAAGAACCTGACGGTCATGGACGGCCGGAACCCGATCGGGCAGGTGTACACGCGGATCACCGACGGCACGGACGCGGTGCTGGGCAGCAAGCACGCGCAGACGTTCCCGTCGCTGACGGCGCTCGGCAAGCAACTCACCGCCGTACAAACCCTGCTGACGGGGCTGGCCGGTAAAGACTTCACCGACGAAGCGGCGATCGTGCAGGGCGTGCTGGCGTCGTTGACGCCGGAGAAGATCGCCGCCGCGATCCCGCCTGCCCAGGTGAAGGCCGTCGCCGACGAACTGGCCAAGCGACTGCAAGGCTGATCAACCAACACCACCAACGGGGTGCATCATGTCGACGTGGCTCCGCAATCTGGTAATGCTGGTGGGGCTGGGTACATGGGTTGGTGTGGTCATCGCCTATCTGGCTCAGGGCAAACTGCCCGACGCGGCGCTGCTCGGTGTACCCGCGTTCCTGGTGCTGGCCCTTGCCCCACCGAAACTGCCCGGCCGCCGCGGCGGCACCGACACCACACCCACCCCCGTTGAGGAGTCCACCTCGTGAGCTACGGCCTGCAAGTCCTGCTGTCCCTCGCGGTCGCAGCCGGCCTCGGCCTGGCCCTGCGACCCCTACTCAACAAGATCGGCGGTGATGATCGGTGAGTCCCGTGGTTCGCGCACTCAACAGTTCGGCGGCCGACACGGCGGTGAAGGTCATCGCGGTGGTGGCGTTGACGCTGTCGGTGTACATCGGTGTGCAGCAGCGGCAGTTCACCCAGTGCCTCGCCGAGTACAACGACGCCAACAACAGGTCGCAGGCGGCCCGGTATGCGGCGGCTGAGCAGGACCGGCGGGCGCAGGACATCCTGTTCCGGTCGATCGCGGAGCAGCCCCGGTCGGGCATTGACGCGTTGCGGCAGTACAACGAGTCACGCGAGCAGGCGAACGCAACTCGGCAGGCGAACCCGTTGCCGGCGCCGCCGTCTCAACGCTGCGGCTGATCGTCGCGCATCCATGCGCCGCCGCGCCGGACCCACCCGTCGGCGTGCCCTCGGCCGTCGATGACGGCGGGCACTTCCTGCCAGTCGCCGTCCCACATCTGTTCGGTGAGCTGCCGTTCGGCGCGCTCCCGGCTGGGGTAGGCACGGGATTCGCGCGCGGTGTCGGAGTCTTCGACCAGCCACCGGCCATCAGCCATCTGCCCGAGCGTGACATGCCGGGCACCGTATCCGGCTGCGTGCCCGTGCTGCCAACGGCGTAGCCGTCGCAGGCCGGCGAGCAGCCACGGGTCTACGCGCTCGCCGTCGTCCGTCATGCCGCCCAGCGTAGGGCGGCTTCCCGTCCACCACTTCGAGATCCCCGGGAGGGGTCATGCCTGACGTCTCAACGCCCACCAAGGGCACCGTGCTTGGCCGCGAGCCCGCCGTGATCATCGGCGGTGTCGTGTCCGTCGCCGCCGTGCTCGTTGCCTTCGGATTCGACTTCCTCACCGCCAAGCAGGCCGGCGCGGTGGAGGCGCTCCTGACTGCGCTGGCTGCGGTGTGGATCGCGGTGAAGGTCCGCCCGGTCGCCCCGACCCTGCTCGTCGGTGTGATCACGACGGGGGCGACGCTACTCGCCGCGTACGGGTACGAGCTGTCCCAGTCGCAGGTGGGGTCGATCGCCGCAGCTTCGGTGGCGCTGCTGACCGCGCTGGTGATCCGCCCGCAGTCGACGCCGAAGGCGGACCCGCGCCCGGATGCGGTGGTCTGATGCAGCGCCCGAGTGTGAACCGTGCGGTCCACTACGTGGCGCGGGGAAGTGCGGACGGCAGGTTCCCGAAGAAGTGCCGGGCCGCCACTGTCACCGAGGTCAGCGACCCGGACGGTGCCGACGCGGACCTGAACCGCGTTGGCCTCATGGTCGCGAACCCGACTGGCCTGTTTTTCTACCCGCTGGCCGACGGCGGCGGATGCAAGCAGGGCCCCGGCTGTCAGGACATCGACCACCCCGACGCGGGCGGCACTTGGCACTGGCCGGACCGCGTCTGACCATCCGCTTCCACGATCTGGCGTCCTGCCTACCTCCCCAGCAGGCGACGCCACCGGCCGCCCTCCCACTCCTTGCCTGCCGTCGTGCGGGCCGGAGCGGGAGGGCGGCCCCTTTTTCGCGTTCAGGGTCGGGGCGGATATCGGTGCCGCAACGTAGACTGTGGGCACCCTTTCGGTGGTGGAGTCGCCAGGTGGACACTCCTGCGTGCGGGCTGAAACAGTGCCCGAGTCAAACCGAGAGCCCTGCGGACGGAGCAACCATTGTCGTCGCGGTAGGCACTACGCAAAGCGCCCCCTGCTTGGCCTTAGGGCCGGGCTGGGGCGCTTTGTTGCGTCTGGGGTCAGAGTTGGGCGGCCAGTTCACCCACCAGGTCGCTGACAACGTCCGCCAGGTCGTCGCCGAACTGCTCGATGGCCTCGTACGTGGTGAAAGTCAGGGTCTCGTCTTTCTTGGTGGCCACGTCGTAGCCGGTCACCTCGGCCGTGAAGGTGATGTTGCCGTCCTGGTCGTCGGTGACGGTGATCGTGATGGTGGAGATCAGCCATCCGGTGGCGTCGATGTCGGTGATCGGGGTGGTGTGGGTGAGGGTTGTCGGGAGGATCGTCAGAGCGGTCATGTCGGGCTCTCCTTCTGAGGGTGGGGGCCGGTTGTCGGGAGCGGGAGAGGTAAGCGGTTTCCTGGCAGCAGGCGGGCGACGTCGGGGGTCAGTTGCCCGGCCCCCGACCTGCGGGGTCAGCTCCAGGTGATGACGTGGTTGGCCTGCCCGCCGAGGGTGACGGCGTAGGCGCGGTCCATGTCGGTGATCGACCATTGGTCAGGCTTGCCGGCGGCGGCGAAGGCGCGGTCGGTGCGGTTGAGGTGCTTGACGCCGGCGGCGATCTGCTCGGGGTTGAGGTCCACCCGATTGACCAGTTCGGCGATCGGCATCCAGACGCCCTGCCCGTTCTGGGTGGTGTAGGTGTCGTAGGCGGTGCGGATCTCGGTGGCGATCGTCTCGGTGTTCATTTTCTGTCTCCTTCTGCCGCTCTCCCTTATATCTAAATTCTACACTGCCCTAGAATCTGTGGCAATAGTCTGGTGTAGAATTCTTCGCATGGACGACCTCACGGACCTCGCGGCCCGCCTCGCCGCCATCCCCCACCTGCCCACACCCCTGAACCAGTACCAAGCCCTCCGCGACCTCGCCCCCCAACTCAAAGCCGCCATCGCCGCAGCCCAAGACCACGCCATCGCCGACGCCCGCGCCACCACCGGCGAACACGAAGTCGCAGAAGCGGCAGGCGTCACCGTCCACGAAGTCCGCCGCCGCATCACCGCCCACCGCCGCCGCAACAACGCACCAACCGTCGACAGTTAGGAATGCGCTTTCCAGGACAGTCCAAAAACAGGCCCGGCCCCACCCCTGGATGAGGTGAGGCCGGCCCGTCGGGTGGCAGATGAAAGCTCAGCGGCCGAACTGTCCCCCAGCGGCAGCCGACGCGAACGCCGCGAACGAGGCCGGGGCGAACGTCAACACCGGACCGCCACGATCCTTCGTGTCCCGCACGTCGACCACCCGGCCGTCACGGACCTCCACACAGTTATCGCAGTTCGGCCCGGACTTGCTGGACTTGAACCACACACCCTTGGGTTGTCTCACGATCTGCTCCCTCAACTTCGCCGACGGTCGGGTTGCCGCCGGACGCATCCACGGGGGTGGAATCGAACGCGCCGAGGAAGAACAAGTCGTAGGCGACGAGCTGACCGAAGGCGTCCGCCCGCAGCCAACACCGGGAGCGGGTGCCGCAGATTGGGCACTTGCCGTACCGCTGCTGATGTTCGGTGAGGGTCCGCCACCACCGGGCGATCTGCTCCCGGGTGGGCGCGCTCACCGGGCACCATCGAGGTTCGCGCGGATCGCCGCCACTGTCACCTGCGCCTCGAAACACCAACCCCCGGCGCAGTCGCCGTCCGGGCCGCACACGTGCCCGTGAAGTGTCGCCCACCCTCCGGTGCTGCGGTGCACGGCCACAGCCCACACCACCTCATCACGGTTCGTCGGATTGGGTTCGATCTCGTGCGCGAGCAGAATCAGTCGGGTGCCGCGCGGCACATCCGCTTCGACGATCACCGGAGCCGCCTCGGATAGCGGTGCCCACGGTTGCGTGCCACCCACGCCGTGCCGGACGCAAACAGGTGCTCGGCGTCCAGGCGGCTGTTCGCGCCCGGCCCTCTCGGCGTCGGATCGGTGCCGCGCACCGCCCTGCCGTTGTGCATCCGCCACACGTTCACGACACGCCCCCTGATGGGTGGGGTGGCGGCCGGTCAGGCTGGGGGGTCTGCCCCGGCCGCCACACCTCGGGTCGGCTACAACCACCCCCGACGACACGTCTGCGGGCGGCTGCGCCATTCGGTCAGCAACATGTACTGACATGTTGATGATGACCGTCAGACCGAGCAAAAGGGAGGTACCCCACGTACCGCTAACCACCCTCAGCAGCCAGAGTGGTACACAGCGTGCGACCTCAAGGCGTGTAGCCGACCACCGACGCGAGATCCGCCAAATCCTCCGTCATGGCCCGGCGCCGCCCGTCAGCGATCGTGTCCACGATGTCCCGCGCGTACCGCTGCTGCCGCAGCCACGCCGGCGCAAGGTGCCGCAACTCCACCAACACGCCCGTCGCGTCCTGGTGCTCGCGGCGCTGCGCATACGCCCACGCCACATCGAGACGGTGCCGCTGCCAACTCGACCCCACCGGTGTTGGCCCCGACGGAACCAGCCGCGCCAAATCCAACACCCGGCCCGGGTCGCCGGCCACCGCCGCGTTCTCCACCCGCGCCATCTGCACCCTGCCCGAGTCGAACCCGCCGACCATCATCAGATGCCCCGCCTCCGGTGCCCGCTCGCCGATCCGAACGGCGGCGGCCTGCGCCGCGTCGACCAGGTCCGCAGCCACATCGGGCTGATTGTCGCGGGCGTACGCGGCGGAACCGGCCACCAGCAGCCACCCCCACGCCGCCAACTGCGCCGGGGTGGCCCGGGAGAACCGGGGCTCCACCTGGTCGGCGGTGGCGGTGGCCAGCTCGGCGGCTTCAGCCAGTCGACCCTGCCGCATCAGCAGCCAGCACATGCCCTGCACGACGGTCGCGGCGACGTCCTCATTGCCGGATTGGCGGGCGGCGTCGAGCGCCCCGGTCAGCGCGGTCTGCGCGAGGTCACCCGCACGCAGTTGGATGAGCAGGTTCCCGGTCAGGTGTTGGGTGCGGGCCAGCAGCGTATACGCGTCCGGACGGTGCCGGTCGTTGGCGATGTCGACGGCGGCGCGCACGTCGGCGAGCAGCGGCGGCAGGACCGACAGCGCCTCGGCGTAGTTGTTGCGCTGGTAGGTGCGGTCGACGGCGCGTAGCCGGCCGGTGAGCACGTCGAGGGTGGGTGGGTCGCCGACCGGCGCGGTGAGCAGTGTGCCGTTGAGTCCGCGTACGGGGGCGACGACGCGGCGGATGGCCGCCAGGGACAGCGGCCGGTGGTCCGGTTCGGCGCGGGCGGCGGCTTCGGCGGCGTCACCCATGAGCGCGGTGGTGGGCACGTTGAGGGCACGGGCGAGCGCGTGGAGGGTGGCGAGGCTGGTTGAGCGGCGCACGTTCTGTTCCAGCTTCCGCACGATTTCGATGCTGAGGTCCGCGCGTTCGGCCAACTGTTGCTGGGTGAGCCGGTTGGCTTTGCGGTGACGCTTCAGTTTCTCGCCGATGGTCTGCTTGGCGGCTTTTCTGCCTGTCATTGGAGGCTCCCGGTAGAGATCGGGGGCGGGCAGTCGGCCTCTACCCCGACGGCCCGCCGAAGTCAACGCTACCCGGGGTCGCGGGCGACTGCCGCCAGCCTCGCCGGGGTTTCACCGCAACTGCCGCCGGTCGAGCGCCGCTGACAGCCGCGCCGCATCCGCCAGGTCGACCATCCCCCACGCGCAGCGTTTGAACGGCCCCAGGTGCCGGGTGATCACCCATGTCACGCCGGGCGTCAACGGGTGCGGCGTTCGCATAACCGCAGGCTAACCCGCCGCAGCCACCATGGCGGGCAGCCACTCGTCGGCGACCGCCCACGCCTCAACCTCGCCCGACCATGCCCGCACCCGCCACCCCGCCAGCCGCCGAAACTCGGGCCAGGCGCGCACCACCAACTGGGCCATCGCCATGTCCGCGGCCTCACCGACGGTGCCGGCGAACGGGTCGGTCAGCGTGTCGGCGATCATCCGGTCACCGTCGGGGCTGAACGCCTCCCACCGCCACGTCGTCACCGGCGGAACCTGCGGCGCCGTCGACGCTTCCCCGGCAGCAGCAAGCCGACCGCGATCGTGGCGACACCAGCCCCGTAGGCGAGGCCATCGCTGGCGGTGGCTATCGGACCGGATGCGGCCTGCCAGCCGACCACGACGGCAATGAGCAGCCACCCGGCCGCCCACGCCGCGACCTTGATCCGCTCCGGTGTCCACTCCCACGCCCAGCCCGCAGCAGCCGTCGGGGGGCTCGCCGCCGTGGCGGTGCGGCGCTGCCGGGGAACACGCGTGCCCCGAACTGGTGGCTGCCAGCCCGGCTCACGGGCCTGCCGCTGAGCCACCGCCTCCCACGGTTTGATCCGCAGCGGATTCCCCATGTTCCACTCGACGTTGTACAGCGGACGTTCCGACTCGATCGCGGCCTTCTCGGCGGCCAGTACAGCCTGCTTACCGGCATACGTGGTCGTGTCGACTTCCCACCGGACGATCGTGTCCGACCACGGCTGGTCGTAGATGTGTTCCATCAGCCGGGTGAACGGCAGCCTGACCGTCTCACCCACATATCCGAGCACGATGCGGCCTGTGGTGGGGTGACGCACCCAGAAGCGGTACAGGGCGCAGTCGCGCTGATCCGTGCCCGACGTCGAAGGCAGGGCGGTCACTGCTCGACGTCCTCAGCCGCCTCAGCAGCCTGCGACAGCAGATCCTCCTGCACGTGCTCCACGATCTGGTAGGAGCCGTGCTTCGGCTTGAACGCGTACTTGTCCTTCTCCACCAGCTCCCGCAGCACCTTCCGCGCCATCGACGTCGAACACTTCACACCCCGCGCCCGCATCGGCTTCAAAGCCTCGTCGATTGCGTCAATGTCCATCGGGCCGCCGTTGGCGAGCAGGATCGACGCCACCGCCTCCTTCGCGCCCTTCACATCCGCGTCACCCGCCGTGGCCGTCTGCACCGCCTCAGCCGTGGCACCGGAGGCCCAATTGCCGGCAGGGCGACCACCCAACTGCTTGCCCGCCTCAGCCCACGCCACCCATTCCGGGCCGAACGCCTCCAACGTCTCCGGCGGCAGCACCGCCGGGAAGCCGATCGGCTCGTTGTTGTCGTCGAAGAGCAGGTCATACACGTTGACCGAGGCGTCCTCGTCTGACGGGATGTACGACTGCCGGGCGTGCATCGTGTGCTGCTCGCCGTCGGCCACCAGGCACATGCCGGGCAGCTTCGGGAGTTGCCGCGGATCGGCGGTCAGGGTGCCGCCGGTGACGACGGAGGTAAGGGCGTCGGTGGTGCGGCCGTACAGTGCGTACCCGCCGGCCAGCATGTCCCGGAACCCCCGCGACCCGGTGTCCCCGAGGGTGCCCATGTGTGTGCCGACGACGACACGGATACCGCAGGCACGCATCTTGCGGGCCAACAGTTCCAGCGGGCCGATGAACTCTTTGTCCTTGGCGATCTCGTGGAACTCGTCGATCGTCCACGACAGGATCGGGCCGTGGACGCGCGGATCCCAACTGATGCCGCCCTCGCGCTGGCGGCCCTTCTTGTCGGTCCACTGGTGCGAGGCCAGCATGTCGTAGCGGCGGTTCATCTCCCGGATGAGGGCGTCCCGCATGATGTACGCGTCTTCGACAGTCGACCCGGCGGCGTGCACCGCCCGCCGGAACTCCCCGTACGACTCGAACTGCTTGAAGTCGTGCAGGAAGCTCGCGTACAGGCCGCGCTTCTCGCCCGTCTCGGGGTCGGTGTACGCGAAGTAGCGTTCAATGACGAGTTGCTTGCGCAGGTTCTCCGACTTACCTGAGCCGGTGGTGCCGGTGACGATTTTCGGCGGGGCACCCCACCCGTACTTGTAGAACGGCTCGTACATGGGGCTGCCGTCGATGTAGTAACCCGTTAGGGCGACACCCTTGTCGACGTCGATCGACTCCGGCCCCGCCCACACCTTCGCCTGAGCGAGCGGCGGGTTCGGCTGCACCAGCATCAGCACATCGTTCGGATCGTCCTGCTCCACGAAGTTGAAGTACTTGCGGTTGACGCCGAACGTGCCGGCGATGACCCGCAGCCGGCCCTTCGCGGACTGGTCAGTGAGCATGTCAATGGCGACCGCGCCCGGCTTGGTGGCGCGGATGATGATCCCCCACCCGCCGACCACCTTGCGGTACGACTCGGGCAGCAGGATCGTGTTCGGTACCGCCCCATTCGGGTCGTCCGCAACCCACCGTGCCGCCGCGCGGATTCCCGGCGGGGTGCTCGGCGCCGCAGGTTCCTCGGCGGGGGTCTCCGCAACGGTCGGTGTGGTTGCGCGGTGGCCGTCCACGTACGCCCGGTAGGGGCGGGAGCACACCACACCCAGGCCGGCGAGGGCAGCTATGCCGACCACGGCCCGACCGGACGTGGTCGTCCAGTCCACCAGATCGGCGATGCGCTCCCACCCGACAGCAGCGCCCGTCACGTAGGCGGCGATCCGGGCGCGGCGGTCGATCTTCCGCCGCCGCCTCACCCCCGCCACCTGGTCGTCCGGGTCGAACCCGGGCTTCTTCGCCTCCACACGGAACAGCCACCAGCGGGTCAGCCACCACGACGACCACACCACCGCTGGCATGGCTGCGAACTCGGCGGCGTCACCCCACCACGGCAGGTCCGCGACGTCATCCACCGCGCCAACCACACCGACGGCAGCCGTGGCCGCAGCGACCCGCAGGCGCTCATCGGCGGCTTTGAGTACCTGCCCCCACGGTGCCGTGCCACGGGGCTTCGATTCCTCGTCGGCGGTCATCTCGCAGCCGTGGTCGGGGCAGAATTGGGTCTTGGCTCCGGGAAGCAGCCACATCGTCCGATCGCAGGGCAGCACTTTCTTGATCGGCGGCAGTCCGTTCTCCGGATCAACCACTGTCTCGATCTTTCCCCGAGAGCAGGTGTACCTCTCATGAGCGGTGCGCCGATTGTCGGCGTCAACCGGGACCGGATAATGAGTGGCTTGCGGCACGCTGCGCGCATCCAACCACACCTTCGCCCAACCAGCGGCACCCTCTGGCGGCGGCACACGCCCACCAACAGCGAACCCCGAACGGTTCGGCAGTGGGGTCGGCCTCACCTCAGTCTTCAACGTCACGGTCGTCATCTCCCCTCAAGGCCGAACCTCCGGCGTTCACGGCACGGGCCGGGCCGCAGCCCAGCCCGCACCGATGGCGTCGGAAGCTCAGTGCTCCGCCAACGCGTTCGGGTCGATGCCCGTCTCCTGCACACCGGCCGCCAGCTCCCCGTACTGCGACTTGATGTGCTGCAACGAGCCCTGCACACCCTCAATAGACGCCGCCAGCTCCGCCTTCCACTGCTGATTCCGGTCGGCCGCGGCCTCGACGTGTTCCTGCACCTCGGCGATCGTCCCGGCGGTCAGCGTGGACGTCGCCTCGGCGGAACCCTGGGTGGAGTCCGCCCCAAACCGGCTGACCTCCATCCCCTCGGCGAGAGGCGCGAGGGCGTTGACAACCTCCCCCCGGATGCCGTCCATGGCCTCCACAGCGGCCAGCACCGCGGCGGCGTGCTGCTCGAAGGCGACGGCCTGCGCGTACTGCTCCCGCAGGGTTTCGAGGGCGCGCTCGTGCTCGGCGACGGCAGTGTTGTAGTCGACCAGGTCGACGGTTCCTGTGCTCATGGTGGTTCCTCCATTACTGGTGTTGCTCGAATCGTTGGTGGTGCTGGTCTTCGACGCGCTCATGGCCGCGTTCGCCCGAGCCCGCGCTTGCCGCAGCCGGTTCGCGGCAGCCTGCTGGTGCACACACGGCGGCTTCGCGCCGCGCCGCTGACCGCACGAGTTGCAGCCCGGCGCACGGTCGGCAAGCGCAACGATCTCGTTGATGGCTTCCGGATGGATGTTCGGGAACTTCCGGTACATCGCCTCATGGGCGTCGTCCATGTTCCGTGCGCGCCGCATCTGGTCCGGGTCCGCCTCGGCGAGTGCCGCCAGGGCCATCTGGACCATCAGGTCGTGATTCGGCATCCACGTACCGTTCAGCGGCTCGGTCTTGGTGGCGTCGGCGGCGGCCTGGTCGTACACGTGCTGCGGGTAGGTGTCACCGAACATGCCCCGCAGGTCCCGGGCGGTCTGCGTCTCACCGAGGGCGCCGCTGCGACCCTCGGCCCGGTTGAGCCGGTACAGGTCGGTGGCCTGCTCGGCGACCCGCTGCGGCACGTGGTGGCCCCCATCGGAGCGTCGGGCTGTCTCGCACGTCGACTCCGCCGGGTGCGACCATGACCCGTCGCGTTCGGTGAGGCTGTCCCCGCACACGGGGCAAGCGGTACGCGGACCGTCAGCGGCGGGTGCGGGCGGCGGGCTGGCCGGCGGTGGCATGACCCCCGACGACTGACGGTTCTCCCCCACCGGGTCGATCAGCAGCCGCCCCGCCTGCTTAATCCGACCGGTGTAGCCGGTCTTTGCCCGCTGGGCGTCGACCTTGCCCTCGACCGCACGGTCCATCCGCGACGGGGCGGGACGCTTCCCGTCCGGGCCGACCTGCGGGCGGGCAGCGCGCTTCGCCTTCCGCTTCTCCAACTGGTCTTCCCACACGCCGTGGTACACGTCGCCCAGGTACGCGGCCATACCCGGCCGGTACTGACCGGTGCCACCCGCCTTCCGGTTTCGGGCCGACCGGGTGGCCTGCCACGCCTTCGACATGGCCTCACGGCGCGACTGCGACTTGGCGGCCTTACGGTCACGCTGCTTGTCGATCAGCGACCATTCGCCGGCCTTCGACGCCCGCAACGTGGTCACCAGGTCGCCGGCAGTCTCCGCGCCGACCTTCACCCACAGGGCGAGGATCATCGCCCCGAGCATCATCTCGATCATCGGATACCGATCCGCGACGACGGAGACGTCCGCGAAGCCACCAGGAACGAGATGACAACAGCGGCGAGGGCCAGGCCGACGGTGCTAGTCGCCACCCAGTCGCCCATGTGACCCGACGCCCAATCCCACAGCCGGTTGAGCTGCCGGTCGATCCACGCGGGGAACGGTCCGCCGATCTTGACGATCAGCGATGGGAGCACGAATGCGCCCACGTACGCGTACATGTCGGGAAGGCGGTTCTTGGCGCAGTCGATGCAAATCAGCACGAACGCGCCGAGCGCGGCGATGATCAGCACAGCGGAGGCGAGTCCTTCGCCCACCAGGCCGGTGCCGCCGATGATCGCAACGAAGAACCCGACCCAGGCAAGAAGTTTCATCATGATTCGGCCCTCCTCAAGGGGCTAGTGGGTGGCGACGGCGATGCCGACGACCGTGGCGGTGACAGCCAGGGGGCCGCGCACCGGATGGATCAGAAAGAACTTGGCCGAGTCGCACGCCGACGCCGACGCAACGGCAACGGGCTTCCACACCCGGCACCACGCCCGGTACGTCGGCGAGTCGATCGGGGAGGCGTCCGCGTAGTTGGTGTTCCACACCTGCCGGACCGTCTGTGACCGCTCGTTCAGCAGGAACGAATCGGCCGCGTCGAGGTACACGACCTCCACCGCAGACCGAAAACCACGCCGCGCGCGGCCCGCCACAGCACGCGCCTTGTGACTACGCGGAGTAGCAGCTACCATCGCGCGCACACGCGTGCGACGTGCAGGCGGGCTGTCGACCCCCGCAGATGCACTGCCATGTGGCAGTGCCACAACACGTTCCGTCATCGCCGTCATCGGACACCTCCCGCCTCATCGGCCATCGCGATCAGCTCAGCGACCGCCTCGTTCGTCTTGTCTTCGGGCTGCCGGGCCAACGTCGCCCGCAGGTAGTCGATCGCCTCGTTGAGCCGCTGCCTCACGGTCGACGCGGCGGCGATCCGACCCGTGTAGTGCTCCCGGCGACGCGCAGCCGTGGCGCGCTGTTTGCGCTGCTCCCGGACCTGTTCGGCACTGGGAAGGTTGAGCATCAGGCACCCACCGGGATGCTGAACTGGAACATCCACTCCCGCTGCACGTGCTCGCCACGCACCTCGTGCACGTCGAAGTGGTATAGGTGCGCCTCGCGTCGGCTGCGTCCGTCGCGCTCGGCGGCGGCGTACAGGTGCCGGGTGAGCAGGTCTTTCGTGCCGTCGGGGTCGGCGAGGTCGAGGGGTTCCAGCAGGCGCTGCGCGGTGCGGACCGGCCGGTCCCCCTTGAACACTCGCAGCTCGTAAAACTTCGACGGCATCTGACTGTCTCCTTCGGTGTTTGCGCAGGTCAGGTGGTGATTTGCATCAGCGCGTAGCCGGCGGCACCGGCGACCGCGTTCGCGGCGGCGAACACGCCCAACACTTTGCTGAGGCTGGTGTCGCCCTTGCTGACGGTGTGAACGGCGTGGCGGGGCGCAGGCGCAGCGGCGGGCGTTGCGGTGGCCGCGCGTCGGATGACGGCGGGCAGGGTCTCAATGGTCATCGGGTTCCTCCTCCGGTTCGGTGATCAGGTGGGGCATCGTCTTCGGGTACTCCGGTCACAGCGACCGCAGATAGGCGAGCGCGTCCCGGCGAATCTCATCCGGCATGTGCGACGGATCGAGCAATCTCCGCCCCCTCTCCACTCGCGTTCTCTGCGGGCATCTCCGCGCTCTCCGCCGTCGACCGCCTCGCGGCGCTCCGCAGGCGCTCCGCCTCGTCGGTGCGGTGGAACTCCGCGAGCGCGGCGAGGAGACGGGGGATGCGCCCGAAGCCCGCACCGGTGACGCTGCGAACCTCGTCCTGCTTCCAGACGCGGCCCGGGTTCATGTCGGCGGAGAACAGCGCCTGAACTGCCTCGTCGTCGCTCATCCGCGCCGCGTTCGACGGGGCGGTGTTCTTCTCCGCAGCCTTGCTCCGCTGCCCGGCGGCGGACTTCCTCCGCTCTCCGGTGCGGTATTCGGTGAGGTTCACCGTGCTCACCTCCGCCCGAATGCGAGCTTCGTTCTCCGCCATCTGGGCGCGGAGCCGGTTCGTCGTGTCGGCGAGTTCAGCGGTGTGCTTCTCCGCCGCGTCGGTGAGAGCCGACCGGAGAGCCGCCGCCGTCTTCTCCGCCCGGTCAGCGGAGAGCCGGGCGGTATGCGCATCCGACTGCGCGTCGGCGAGCTTGCCGGCGAGAACCGCGGCTTCCTGCTTCGCGGCGATCCACTGCTGCTCCATCCGGTCGAGTCGGGCGGCGGTGTGCGCCAGCTCCGCCTGCGCAGCGGTGACCCGACGGTCGGCGATGCTCTCCGTGCGGTGCACGGTCGCGGCGGCGTCGGTTCGCGCCTTCTCTGCCTGGCGGAGCGCGTCAGCCGCCCTGCCGTCGGCGGTGGCCTTCTCCGACAGGGCGCGAGCGGCGTTGCGGGCCTGATCCTCCGCGCGCTGCACCGCCGCTTCGGCGCGGGTCTGTTCGGCAGCGAAGTCGGCGGCCACCTTGTCGAGGCGCGCGGCCATCTCCGCCGTCTCCGCCCGATGGACGGTGAGGGTGGCGGTGAGCTTCCGGACCGCCGGGACCTTCACCAGCCAGGCGGGCGCGTCAACGAGCCGGGTTTGCCGGTCGGTGTCGAACTGGGCGACCCGCTTCGCGCGGCGAACCGTGTTCAGGTGGGCGACCGCATGATTGACAGAACCCCACCACCGCTTCTGCCCATCAGAAGGGTTCGCGGCGAGCGGCGTCGGCGGGTAGTTCCGCCACGCGATCCACGCGCACACCGTGTTCGACGGCCACGTGATCCACCGCAGCCCGAACTTGGGGTTGACCCGCTGGATGTAGGCGGTGCCCTCGGTGAACTGGTCCAGGAACTCGTGGAAGATCAGCATCCCGAGGACGGACAGCAGCGCGAGGTAGCCGCCGCCGAGCTTCGACCCGCCGTTGGACACCTCGTGCCCGTAATTGATGAGCGCAGACGCGGCGGCGGTGGCCATGACAACCCGGTTGGCGCGCTCCGGGGAGCGGCTGGCGCTGACCGCACGGAACGCCAGGAAACCGAAGCTGATGGCGATGCCGTCGAGGGTCAGCGGGACCAGGTATTCCCAGCCGTCTTTCCACTTGAGGGTGTCGGTGCCGAACCCGGCGAGGCCACGGAAGGAGCCGGCGAGGACAGCGAGCCAGAAGAACGCGGCGGGCACCATCGCGGCCACGAACAGGGCGGTTCCCTTGCGGGTGGTGTTGCTGCCACTGGCCCGCTGCCCGGCCTTGTAGGACTGGGCGCGCGCCCAGGGCAGGGACACGAGGGTGAAGAGGGTGAGTGCGGCGAGGGTGATCGCCCAGGTGCTGCTGGGGATGGTGTCGGTCCAGGCGGTGATGTGGCCGAGCCAGCCGTTCGCCTCCGGCGCCGGGGTGCTGGGCACGGTCGTGGAGACCGACTCCCCCGGGTCGGGAATGAACGTGGCGGCGTTGGCGATCACCGGCGGCACCTCCTCTGGTTGGCGTTTCGGCTGTTCGCGTTCCGGGCTTTCCTGTGTCAGACTTGCGAACAGTTAGACCAGTGCGAACAGATTGAACACTAGCACGATCGAAGCGGAAGGGCATCAATGGCCACGGCGGTGATCGCGAACACCTGGAACAGTGGGTACGCTCACCGCAAATTCCAGCGGCTGAGAGCAGTGGTGATGGGGGACGAGCAGCGGGCCAAGCACCCAGAGGACGAGGTCGCCGACCTTGAACGCCGGGCACGCGCCGGTGAGTGGTTGAAAACCGGTTCCGTTGCCACGCTGCTCGGCATGGGCCGCACGAAGGTCCACACGCTGGTGAAGTCGGGCGTCATCGGGCACCGCAAGATCCCCGGCGCACCGCAGAAGCCGCAGCGCGAATGCAACCCGGTTGACGTGCTCCGGCTATTCGACGAGCGGCGCCGCGCCTTCCGCGGCGACTCCGAAGATCCGACCTGACGCACTCCCCCACCTCCCGATGACCGCCTGCCGCGTTCATGACCCCAGCGTGTTCCGCCGCGCAGCCGCATGGAACGGCTCCTATCCGGCCGCGACTGGGCTGCCGCTGGGCGTCGCCACACCACGGCCCATACGCTGACCAGTGGAAGCCGTACCGATGCGCACCCAGGGGCGGGCACCATGAGTCAGGCAGCACCACCGAACCGGCTCCGTGAGCTACGCGAAGCCGCCGGCATGTCTCAGCAGGAAGTCGCCGACGCCATCACCACCCGCTCCGGCGGACAGGTATCGACGACGGCGGGGACGGTGTCGCGGTGGGAGCGCGGTGTGGCTCCGCTGCCACTGTTTCGGCGTGCGCTGGCGGACGTGTTCGGGGTGAAGGTCGCCCAGCTCGGGATTCCGTCGGCGCCGCTTCCCCGTCAGCGGTCGAGCGCAGAGGACGAGTGGTTCATGGGCGATGAGCAGGATCCCCGGGTGCAGGCGTCGCAGGATGAGTGGCGTCGGGTGCGCCGCCTGTTGAACGCCAACCGGCACGCGTTGGCGCAGACGTCCGCCGGTTTGTACGGGTCGACCGCGGTCACCTCCACGGGCCTGATCGCCGGTCCGGGATGGATTCCCGACGCGCCCGTCGACCTGGCGGACGTCACGATCGCGGAACTACCGGATGCGGCGCCACCCCTGTGTGACGGCTCGGAGCGTGAGGCGGCCCGGGTGTTGCCGGACGAGACGCTGATGCGCACGTATCCGAGGTACACGCGGGCGATCCGGGATCTGATGCCACCGCGGCTGTTCGAGGACCGGCACGCGTGGCGGCTGTTGGACGTCGACTGGTCGCAGCAACGAATCGGGTTCGGCGACACCACGTACTTCGGGTGCGCCGACGTTTTCGAGGCGGTCGCCCACGAGCTGGCGTACGTGGCCCTGGACGCGGACGGCTTGCCGGCGTCGGCACCAGCGTTGCGGGATTTGCCGTACCGGCGGCTGGTGGGTTCCCCGTTCGACTTGTCGCGTCGCCCGGTCATGCCCGCGATCTCCACGCTGACGATCCGCCGGGATGGGGACCGGGCCGAGTTCCTGATGCACCGGCGTGATCCTCGGGCTGTCACTGCCGCCGGCGGCATGTTGCAGGTCATTCCGTCGGGGATTTTCCAACCGTCGTCGCTGCTGCCTGCCGCGCGTGCCGCCGACTTCGACTTGTGGCGCAACATCCAACGCGAGTTCTCGGAGGAACTGTTGGGGTTGGCGGAGGCGGACGGGCACGGCCAACCGGTCGACTACGGATCGGGTCCGTTCGCGGTGCTGGATGAGGCGCGGGCGTCGGGTCGGTTGCGGGTGCACTGCCTGGGGGTGGCGTTGGATGCGCTGACCCTCGTCGGCGAGATCCTGACCGTGCTTGTTGTGGATGCCGACGTGTTCGACTCCCTCGCTGCTGACTTCGTTGATCGCAACGATGAGGGCCAGGTGGTGGCCGAGCGGTTCCCGTTCACAGAGGACGGGGTGCGGTCGCTGTTGGACTCGGGGAAGGTCGCGCCTGCCGGGGCCGGGTGCCTTGAACTGGCGTGGCAGTGGCGACACGTGCTGCTGCCGAGCGACGGGAGCAGCTAAGGCGTCCGGCGGCGACGCAACTCGCGCTGCGCCTGAGCCCGCGCGCACTCTCGCGAGCAGTAGACCACTCCGTTTGCACGATGCTGCCCGTACTTGGCGCGACCCCGCTGCCGAATGAACGCCCTTCCGCAGTTTTGGTTGGCGCAGCGCTTCAGTGAGACTTCCTCTGACATATAGTTGTATATCTGCACGAATACGTTGGTATTGATTGTGCCCAGGACGGGCATGTCTGATTCGAAATCAGCGCTGATTCGGACGCTCATCGGCCGAAGGGCAGCGTTCATCGTCAAAACAAGGTCGTCGATGTCAATCGGAACCTGGTGGTCGATCAGTCCGACATCTTCCGTCTTGGCAAACGCCAGGGCTTCGAGCCCGCATGGATGGCGAGACACGAGCCAGATGCGCACGCTCTGCTGAGCGTTAGATAGCCATGCCTTGACAACGTCGCGGTGGAAACCGCCACCGCCGTGAAGTACCGTCATCCGTGGCAGCGGCAAGCTGGCCGCAGGTTCGCTGCCACGGATAAGCGGCGGATCGGCTGGAACTCTTGCGATGTCGAAGGCGGTCATAAACGGCAGGTCATCCCGCTGCAACGACATCAGGCGTCCGTACTGACGCATCCACTCGGCAACGACGTGGAGGTCGTCCGGATCCGCCTCCAGGAACTCTCGGATGCAGAAGTCGACCGGCAGGTGCACCGGCTCGTCTTCGTCGGGCCAGCCACTCTGCTCTGGCCACCGAATCCAATCGCCGTCGACCACCACGTCCTGAACCGGCCAGAGCGGGAACGGATCCACCAGACCGCCCGGCCACAGCGTGGGACGAAATTGGTACGGGTCTGGGACTAGGTCCATGGGTGCCATTCTCCTACCGTGTAGTACGTCGGGCAGTGTCGAACGTACTACACGGTAGGTGTGAAGATGACGATGGGCAACGGCAGTAACCAATGGGCAGCGCGCAAGGCCGTCGGCGACGACCACGAACACCGCATCGCTCGTGAGCTGGAGCTACGACTGTGGACCGTTGCCCCTTACGGGCAAGGCGTGCTGCCCGAGTCGATCCGGCGGGCGCTCGGCACCACCGATTCGCAGATGCGATGGGATCCCGACCTTGTGGCCTGCCAGGGCTCTACGCTGGTACTGATCGACGGGAAGTGCTCCATGCGGGGCGAGGCCGCCCACACCTTCACGGTGTCCCGAAAGGCGCTGCGGGCGCACGTGCGGATGTGGGCCGAGCGGGACCTGCCGATCTACTACGTGTTCGCCAACATGGGGGTCGCGACTCCGGCGGAGGTGTTGCAGTTCTGCCGCCTGCCGTCGGTGGGTGAGGCTGGCGGTTACGTGTCCTTCCCCGCCGGGATGCCACGGCCATTCGACGAAGTGTTCGGCCCGCCTCCAGGCGAGCAGTGGGGACAGTGGCCACAGGCGGCTTGATCCGATCCACGCGGCCAGTGACACCCACTGCCGCCCTAGACTGGACGCCTTCCGAAGTACCGCTGGTGAGCGAAGCCCCGGACCGGTGACGGCCGGGGCTTCGTCGTGTCAGGTGCGGGCGGGGTCAGATCGTCTCGACGTTCACGACGTCGGCGAGGCGGAAGTAGCCGGCACCGGGGCGGCGGCGGGGTCCGTTGTCGATGGTCAGGGTCACGTCCGTGTCGCTGACGTCGGCGAGGGTGCCGGTGTGGTGCGCGGTCTGGTTGTCGCCGTAGCGGACGGTGAGTCGGGTGGGGGTGCCGATGGCGGGCAGGGTGAGCGTGGTGTCGGCCATTGCTGCCTCCGGGGTTGTTGTCGCGTTGACATGGACAACGTTAAGCCGGTCCGGAGTTGCTTGTCAAGCCCAACAGGACAACGTATCTTGAGTGGCATGGAAGGCTTCCTCACCAGCGACGAACTCGCGGCCCGCCTCGGCATCCAGCGCAGCAGCGTGCACCGCTACCGCACACGTGGCGACATTCCTGAGCCCGACCAATACGTGGGTCGAACCCCGCTATGGGCGGTGGCGAGCGTGGACGCCTGGCTCAGGGAGCGGCCGGGCCACGGTTGGCGCAAAGGCAAGACGCGACAACCATCGGGCGAGCCGCCTCAGCCTGCTTGACGGTGGGGACGTGCTGCTCAGCGGCCAACTCTCAACTCTGGGTTGAAGGTTGCCGGGATGTCGAACCTTGGCAGACGGCCGGGGCTTTCTTTGCCAACACGGCGAGGGTCACCCTTGGCAAGCCGAGCCGAATGCCAAATCGAGTTGCTGCCCGGGGATGCACGAAGGGCCCCGCTCGTGGCGAGGCCCTAAGGCGTTGCGGAGCGCACATCCCGGGAGCGCCCTGCACATCGATCATACCGGCCGTCAGATCAGGCATCGGCCCAGGTCAGCAAGATCCGGACACAAGGTAGGATCAAGGACGACAAATAAAAGCGGGTCCGGAATCGCAGCGTTGGAGCGCTGGCCGGACCCTTGATCGCCCCGTGGAGGCGACCCGATGCTCAAGGTACAAGTCTACCTTGCCCGCACGTCTGTGCGACCCGGTGGTGTGCGATGACCGCCACCTCTCCCCCGGACCTACACGTCCGGCTCCCCGTTGAACTGCTCGACCTCGTTGCGGCCGGCAAACTGACCGTCAATGCCGCCTACCTCTACGCGCTGCTGTTGACGCACATCAACTATCAGCGGGGCGGCGCACACGTATGGCCGTCCCGGTCCAACCTGGCGAAGCGGATGAGCCTCAAGAACGCCCGCGCGGTTGACCGGTACATCGCGGAGTTGATCGGCAACGGGTTGGTTGAGAAAGAGTGCCGCCGCAACGAGCTACGCAACGTTAACGACACCAACCGGTACACGCTGCTGCTCGTGTCTTGGCCGGAGAAGAACAGCGCCAGGGGTAGTGCTCCACAGCACACCACCCCTGGTATGCCAGAGCACACCACCCTAGTGAGCCAGAGCGCACACGAACTAGAAGAACCACAACTAGATCAAGGTGAACTAGATCGACCCTGCACAGAAGAGAATCGCTCCCCCTCCACTCGCTTCGCTCCCTCCGGGGCGGGTGACTTCGATTCACAACCTGCTGCCGTTGACGATCAACCTTCGATCCCGCAGCAACGAGGCAACTGGTACCTCAACGACCGCGACGACTTCCGAGCCACCCTCGGCGAACGGATCATGTCGCAGGGCGTCAAGAACTGGAACCGAGGCACATTCCCCACCAACGCTGTCTACGACGCACTGCGCCAACGGCAAGAGAACCCGATCGACCGCCCAGGGAGCTATGTCGCGTCGCTGCTCGACAAGCAAGGTGGGGACGCGTTGGACAACTGGCTGCTGCGCGAGGGGTTCAGCCTGCCGGAGCAGGCAGGATGAAGGCATGACCCGAGTGAATTTTGATGGCACCGTCTACACGCCCACGCCGCACCATCCACGCGACCGGCTCAACGACCTTGCCGCCGCGTTCGAGTCCCGGTTCGAAGCTGGCACTCTTCGCTCGATGCTCACCGATGCCACCAACCTCCCCGGCGAGGCGTGGGATGAGGTGCGGGACGCGCTGCGGGATGCGGTCACTGCCGCCGAGGCACCAGAACCGCCGCGACCAGAGCCGATCGGCACGCCGGTCCCGGAGGGCACGCGAGTGCTTCTGTACTCGGACCCCGGCGAAACAGAGCCTGCGGCCGTCGTGACTGCCGACGCGGATGGTCTGGTGCGCCTACCCGACGGGGAGCCGATGGTTTACCTCAAGGTCGACCGGCCTGGGTGACGCCTGCCGCCAGCGAGCTACCCTCACCCACGTGAAGGTGCTGCTCAGGGGTGGTCCCGCCGATGGTCGTGTGATCAATGGCGGCGGTGAAACGGTGGTGCGCGGCGCGTGCCTGTACGAGCGGACCGGGCAGAAGGCAGACCACCGGGGCAAGGAGTTGCCGGTGTACGGGCACCGGGCGGACTGCTGCGAGGCCGATGGGCGGGGCGCGGTCGACGGGTGCGAGTAGCGGGAAACGACGAAGCCGCCGCCTCAACCGCGCTCGTTCGCTTCCACGATCACCGTTCGAGCGGCAAATACCGCACTGAAGAACGCGTAATGCCCCAGCGGCGCGGAAGGCTTTCCCGGCGCACGCTCCACCTCCTTGTGGCGGAAGTTAGACACCTTGACGGAGTTGGTGAGGGTGCGGACAGCGGCGAGGCCACGTCGCTGCCGCAGCTGGTACAGGTGGTCGACGATGTGTTGCGCGGCGGCGTCCACGGCGGTCGCATCGAGGTTGCCGATGTCGTCACGGATTGCCTTTTTGGCGGCTTCGACGGCTGCGGCGCGGGTGCGGGCGTTCTCTTCGAGGGTCGGCACGATGTCTCCCTTGCGGTCAGATGTTTTCGCCGAGGTACTTGTGCGCCCACTCGGGCACGTCCCGCTCTCGGTCGAACCGGCGGACCACCTTGTAGCCGGCGTGTCCGGGGGCTGGTCCGGAGATCCGCATCCGGTGGAAGCGCCCGTTGCGGTAGTCGACGACAACCTTGGTGGGGCGGAAGGTGAGTTTCCCGCCGCCGTTGGAGAGCAGCATGGCGGGCGCGTCGGTGACCGTGTACGTGTTGGTGGTGCCGGTGGTGGGGCCGCCGCCAAGGTAGCGGACCGGGTCGGCGAGGGCTGCCAGGACGGCCCGCCCGAAGGTCATGCGCTGAACGGTCATGACGTCTCCTGGTTGCTGGTGGCGAACTGCCCGCGCACGTACTGCTGGGCCAGGTTGCTGCGCACACCCTCCGGCAGCCACTGGACGGCTTGGTCGACGGTGGCGTCCGGGTGGCTGTCCCGCAGATGGTTGAGGTAGGCGTTCACCCGGTCGCGGGTGTTGTCCCGGTAGGTGTCGGCGGGGTTGGGGTGGGGGCAGCCGACGATGGTGATGGCGTGCACGGGGCAGGTGGTCATGGCTTCTCCTCGCTGCTGCTGGTCTTGGGCCGTACTCGCGTCTCGATGGTCAGCTTCTTGTTGTACTTCTTGATCACGGTCACTTCGGTGACACCGAACACTGCGCCGATCTCCCGCCACGTCACCCCGGCGTTCCGGCACGCGGCCACCATCTCCACGTCCTTGTCATCGAGTTGGGCGCGCAGCTTGGCGGCGCGGTCCCGGTGCGCGGCCAGAGCGGACAAGGCCTTATCCTTCGCGGTCACTGGGCCTCCGCCACAGACTTCATTGCGTCCAGCAGATCACCAGGCAGCATGTCCCGCCACGACTGCGCGAGGTCGTCGTAGTACACGAGCCCGAGCAGGGCGGCGAGGGCCGACACTGCGGTGGGGCTGAACTTGACGGTGACCGTACCGACCGGCTCGAACTGCACCGTCCCGTCGGCGCGGTTGAAATGCCCGATCAACTTCGGACCGTTTTCGTCGACTCGCACCACGCCGTTGCCGGACCACCCACCGTGCGGGATGACGAATACGGCCGGGGTGTCGAGGACGCCGGCAACAGCCAGCGCATCCACGTCGTTGCCGGACGCTACGCGCACCTCCGAGGTGAACGGGGTGCCGACCCAGCGGCCGGGGACCGTGCTCGGGTAGCTGATTGCCGCAGCCTTGGTGGGGGCGACGACGAGGACTCTCGCCTGCCGGATGTGGCTGGGCTGGTCGAGCATGGCGAAGATGTCCGAGTGCACGTGGGTGTTGATGCCGACGGCGTACGTCTTGAGCTTCGACATGGAGATCACGCCTCCTTGCCGGTGATGGCGGCGTCGATGCGGGCGAGCAGGTCGCGGGCCTCGTAGCCCAAACCGCGACCGATGAGCCACTTCTCAACGGCGTCGAGCACGGCTGCGTTGTCGGCGAGCGGCAGAGCGACCTTGGTCGGCGTGGTTCCGACGGACGCCTCGTCGTCAGTGTCGGCGATGTACCACCCACCGCCACCTGAGGTGCTGATGTGCTCGTCGACCATGTCGTTGAGCATCACGGCTCGATCGCTCGGCGTCATCGCATCCCACTCGGCCCGGTCGATTTCGACGGTGTCGGTCGATGGGTTCGCCTCGCAGTTGAGTTCGATGACTACGGGGTCGGTGCGCTCGGTCATGGGTGGCGCTCCTTCGTCTACATCACGTCTACTAACCATATGCTAGCGCACTAGCCACACGCTAGCAACCATCGACTTGTGCCACCACTAAAAAGAGCCGGCCACCCGAAGGCGACCGGGCCCCACCGCCACTCACGGCACGATCCGCTTCCCGTAGTCCGCCGTCGGGTCGTACCGGCCCTCCAAGAAGTCAATGAACCGGTTCGCGTGACCCACCCGCGAACGAACCGTTGACTCCGTGTACGGCCCCTCCCGGTGGGCCTGCTCGTACTCGTCGGCGAACCGCCGCAGCTCGGCGATCAACTCGCGGGACAGCTTCGGGGTGGGCATGGTCAGTCCTCTTTCTGGCTGGGGAAGATGCGGACGGATACCTGCCACAACCCGGCGAGGATCGCCACGCCACCAAAGATCAGGCTGAACACCGCCACGGCGGCAGCCATCAGACCGGCGTCCCCGGTGACAACGAACAGGACGATGCCGGCGACGAACATGAGGGCGCACATGCCGGCGACGACGAACGCGGCGCGCTTGAGGTCGGTGTCGATCGTGCGAAGTCGAGCCAGCATCTCAGTTCTCCTTCGCTGCGTCGCGGTCGCGGATCTCACGCAGCGCCGCCCGGGTGTCATCCACCCCGAACAACTCCACGGCGGCGAGCAGTTGCGCGGCCAGTCCGCCGGGCTTCCGCTTGCTGCCGGCGGCGCGTGCACCCCGGCCGTTGTTGTCGGTAACTCTGGTCATGTCAGTTGCTCCGCTCGGTGAGATTGCGGCGGACCCAGCCGCTGCGAGGGTGTCACCGTCGGCCTCGGCTTCGTCGAGCCGTTCGATGAGGTCGGCGATGACCTGCGTGTGGTAGCCGCAGACCGTGTGGCCGATGCAACCGCACATGGTCAGTTCGTTGACCACGCTGGCGGTCTGCCCGTTGGGGAACTCGTACCGCCACCCACTGGTGGTCGGCACCCGGTGCCCGTCAAGGCGCATTGCCGCCACGTGGTCGATGGCCCACTCCACGGCCCGCGCCCCGTCGCCCAGGTAGCAGCCGGTGGCGTCGCGGAGCAGCTTCGTCGCCCAGATCTTGAAGTTGTCGGGCCGCTCGGCCTGCGCCTGCCGTACGGCGGTGACCGCCTGCGGGCGGAGGGCGATAGCCGGGTCGTCGGTGGCGGTCGGGTTGCTCATCAGGCTCTCCCTGCTGCTGGTCGGGTGAGTTGTCGGGGAAGGGGTCAGCAGAACTCGACGGTCAGCCAGCGCCGTCCGTCCATGTCGTAGAAGCCAGCGCCGCCCGAATGGGTGGTGCCGCGCTCCACCCACGACGGGATGCGACTCTGCTCGGCGGCGATCAGGATCATCTCGCCGCGAGTGATGGTCCCGCCGGATTCGCTGACGATCTCGCCGCTGTCGAGCTGGGCTCGCCACGTCGAGTAGTCGGTAACGCCCCGGTCGGGGTGCGCGCGGAACGTGAATCCTCCGGCGGCGTACTGCCCGAGGTGGACGCCCTCCGAGTCGGCGGCCGTGTCGGCGGTCCGCAGATAGTAGTTCGTCGACATGGGCTTGCTCCCTGCTGCTGGTTGGGGGTTCGGTGTTGTGCCCTCGGCTGGTTTGGAACCAGCACCATCGCGGCCGGGCGAGGGCTTCAGATCGCGTCGTACCGCTCCTGCAAGCAGTCACCGCACAGGCAGATCATGACTTCCTCGTTCTCGATCTCGGCCGCGTACGGATCGATCTGCCATGTCCCCGGGTCGCCGCACCGCTGGCAGGTGTCATCGACAATTTCTCCGTCGAGCACTTCGCCGTAGGGAATCAGATCGCTCACGTGCGGCTCCTTAATTCGGTCCGGAACATGACGTCCGGGCTTGCGGCCTCCTGCGGCCGACCGGCGGGGTGCTCAGTTGTTGGCGCTCGCCTCATCCTGCGCGGCGACCTTGCGGGCGGCGATGTCGCGCGCCTTCGCGTAGTCACCAGCCCAGAACGCTCGCCACAGCTCGTTGCCGCAGTTGCCGGCCCACACCTTGCCGATCACGGCCAGCGCGTCGGCCTTGCTGACTTCCGCCTCACCCAACGCGGCGTCCTCGCTCATCTCGGTTCTCCTGTCAGCGGTTGCGCTTGTTGCGGTCCCGCAGGACGCGGGCGCAGTCGAGGCAGTTGGTGGTGTTCGAGCCGAACAGCGCGTCGTAGACGGTGGCGTCGGCGTCCGGGTCCGTGGTGATGTCGCGCATCGGTGTGCCGCAGAACATCGTGAAATCACCGGCGAGCATCAGGTGAGTGGTGTGGTCGGGGGCGCACATGTCGCACCAGCCCTGCTGCTTGCGGCTGGGGGTTACGCCGGGGGCACCCAGGGGGGTGTTGCAACCGGGGCAGACGACGTCGGCGGCGGGGAGCGCGGCGATGCCGTCGGTGGTGATGGCAAACATTTGCCGGTAGCGGGTGGTGGCCCCGTCGGTGATGTAGCCGAGGTCGGTGAGCTGCTGGACGTGGAGGTCTTTGACGGTGGCGCCGCCGAGGTTGATGGTGACGTCGCCGCTGTTGTTGCGGCCGAGGGTGCCGTCTGCGGCGGCCTGAAGTGCGCGGATGGCGGCTTTGGAAAGCTTCGGCATGGCCTGCATCTCGACTCCCTCGGTGCGTTGGGTGGCCCCGCTCCCCAAGGGAACTTCGGAAGCCCGCAGTCTTGCCGGCGCTTTCGAGGCTGTGACCTCTCAGTCGGCCGATCCCTACGGGAGCGGGGCCACGCTCTGGTGTTGTGGTCAGCGGTGCAGGTTGGCGAGCATCGCGCGGATGCTCTCGTTGGTCACCGGGTTCGCGGCCCGCTCGGCGAACAGTTCCGCACGCCGCTGCTCGATGGCCTCGCCGGAGAACAGGGTGTAGGGGGTGATCCGACCGTTCGGGTTGGCGGCCTCAAACGCGAGGATCCCGGCGATCTGGCTGTCGGTCGGGCCGCCGGGACGTCGCCCGGCCACGTCGGCGAGGTGCATGCTGCCGGGCTCGAAGGTGACGGTGTCGCCCGCGTTGAGGTGGATGACGTGGCTGGCGTCCATGTCGGCGAGGGAGCCGTTCGGGTCGCAAACGGTGATGGCGAGCCGGGCGGGCCGGGCACGGGTCGGGGCGTCGGCGATGTCGAGGATGAGCTGCGGCTTGCCGTCGACCGTCAGGGTGTCGGTGTTGCGGAGCCGGTTGGCGGTGTCGGTGATCGTGCGGCGCATCCTGACTCCTCGTTAGTGGGTGTATGTAAACAGTAACGGGCCCAGGTTGAGTGTGTCAAGGGGAACAGTTACTCTTGCCTCATGCCACGGCCCACGTTCACTCCCGACGAAGCGCAACGCGTCACACTCGACGCGCTCGCCCGGCTTGCTCGACGACGCAAGCGGCTCGACAGGGAAGCCGACGAACTCATGGCCAAGGCCGACGGGCAAGGCATCCCCGTTTCCTGGATCGCCGACACCGCCCAGGTCCAGCGGAAGACCGTCTACCGGCACCTCGGCAAGCCAATGCGCTAGATCGGCACGCAGAGACGGCTGGCAGGGGGATGCATGCCCGCCCTGCCAGCCGTCGTCGTCTGCCGCCTCCCTAGCGGACCTGGTGCACGAGGTGGTGCGGCACCGCGTACAGGTCACGGCCGTCCCGGTACAGGTCGTAGGCGTCCGAGTGGACGGCGATGATCGCCCAGCCGGAGCCGTGCCCGTCGACGTCCACCATCAGCGGGTCACCGACCTGCACCCCGAACGCCGCGTCACGCGGGTCGACGGGCAGCCGGGTCAGGGTGTTCGCGCTCATCGGTTCTCCTTGACGGTGGCAGCGGTGGTGGGCTGGGCAGGCTTCACGCGGCCGACGGTGGCGGGCAAGCGCCGGCGGTGGATGGTGGGTCGGACCGTGTTGAGCAGGGGCGGGATCATCGGCGTTCCTCTCGGGTTGGGCAGTCGGTGGGGCACACGTCGGTCTGCTGGTCGGTGAGACACGCAGGGCAGATGGTGGTCGTCGACTCGTAGTCGACGGGGCGGGTGGCGCGGGGACGGGCGTTGACGTCCGCCCCCGCCTGCTCGCGGCTCACGTCCGGCCCGTCTCGCCGCTGTCGCGGCCGTGCTCGGTGGTCCACGTGCCGTCCCGCCCGTCGTAGGTGGATCGGCGTCCGGACGCGCCCGCGGCCATCGCCCCGAACACGGCGGACGCCTTGCGGTTCACCTCGACCGGGTCGGGACGCTGCGGCGCGCTCACTGGTCGCCGCCCGCCGGCTGCCGGTACCGGTCGGCGAGCTGCCCGGCGGCGAGACTGATCGGGAAGGCGACCATCAGCACGATCACGCCTGCCGGGGCGAGCACCTGCCACCGGTCGGCGATGACGTCCAGGTGGGCGAGCAGTCCGGCAAGCAGCATGAACGACGCCGCGAGGTTCACGCACAGGGCCACTGCGGCAACCAGTCGCGCCTGGTTGGCTTTGCGGATGCGCGCCGGGTTGACACGCTGCGGGGCGGTCACTTGCCGCGCCTCGCGGCACCCTCGGCTTGGGCGCGGCGGGCAACCTCGGCGAGGTGGTAGGTGGCCTTCGGGTCGTTGAGGCGGCGAGTCTCGTTACGCACCGCCTGCATGTTCGGCATGTCGTACTGCGGCTTACTAGGCTTGGCCATGGCTGACGCTCCTTCGGGATGGGTTGGTCGGCCCGGCCGTTGAGTGGGTGCTCCTTGGCCGGGTGGATTCCGTGATCGGGATCGGTGGGGGCGGCCACGCTTGTCTAGGGCTGGGGCCGCCCCCGTGCGGAACTACTTCTTGTTCGGCTTGATCTCGCTGGCTGCCGTCGCCTTGCTCACGGCCACCTGCTGGCGGGTGCGCACGGACAGGTCCCCGTACACGCTGGATTGCTGGGTGTTCTGCTGCTTACTCATGGTCGATTCCTTTCGTCAGGTGACTGGTGTGCGGTGCGCGCGTCGTTGCGCCACCGCCGCAGGTTGAGTGACGCCATCGCCCCGTAGGCGACGCTGGCGGCGATGAACCCGTACTGCCGGGTGGTCAGCGCGTACGCCAACCAGAGGGCCTGCACGGCGAGGCTGACAGCCCAGCCCTGCCAGAGTCGGCGGCCGGTGAGCCACCATCCGGTGAGGCCGATCAGGGTCAACGCCCACGACCACCACTGCGCGCCCATCAGCGCGCCATCCACAAGGCCACACCAGAGACGGCACCGAGCACACACAGTGCGCCGGCCAGCCACAGCAGCCAGGCAGGCCACACGCGCACGACCGGAACGTCGGGCTGGTCGGGTTGCTGCCGTAGCGCGATCTCACCCTCAACGGTGGGCGTCAAATGCTCCACACCGTCCGGGTCGACCTGCACCCACGCCATGCCGGCGTCGGCCAGCAGTCCGGCCGTGTAGTTGACTGATGTCACCCACCGGCCATCGCGGCGCACCACAGCGCCGTCGTAGATGGAGGCGAGCACCGCGGCTTCGTCGGCGGTCAGGTCACCGTCGTGGATGCGGCGAATGTCGGCGGCCCGCAGTTCGGCGAGCACCCCGGCGACGATCGGGTCGTCGTCGGCTTGCACCTGCGACAGCGACTTGTCGTCGGTCGTGGGGCAGTCGGGGCACGTCCACAGGTCACCCGGTGCAACCACGTAGGTGCCGTGCACCCAGCAGGACACGTGCCCACCCCCGCCGGGTGGCACCCGGTTGACGCCCCACAGTTCGGCGAGACGCAGCTCCCCCGGCTTGGTGACCAACCATCCGTGCCTATGAGGGTTCTCCCGCAGCAGCCCGGCAGCGAACGCCTGATTCGTTGCGGCCAGCAGCTCACCGGTCATGTGGTCGCCCATCCGGTAGCCGAAGTAGGCGCCTTCGAGCACGGCCAGCTCGGGCGGGTTGTTCGTCCAGCAGTCCTGCGCGAGGGTGTCGGTTTCCAGGTCGTAGGGTTGGCGCGCGGCGGGCTGCGTGTAGTCGTCGGCGGTGTCACTCATTGAACGCCGTCCGGGGCTCCTCGTACCGCTGGAAGTTGAGGACGCACGCCCACGGGAGGTTGTTACGGGCGGCGATCCGGGTGCCGATAGCAGCGACATCGTCGTGGTTGCTGATGGGCTGGTCGCGGTGCAGTTCGGTGTTGCCGTACCCGCTTTGATGGGCGTAGGAGATGAAGTAGCGGTAGCGCATGTTGGCCCTCCGGTGTGCGTTGGCTGGTCTGCGGTGACCCCGCACCCGGGCTCGGACGTGATGGCCGAGCCCGGGAGGCTCACTTGCAGGCGGTCAGCGGTTCTCGCCCCGCCGCGACAGCACCTTGTCGTAGTGGTCGCCGAGCAGCCGGAACACCGTGTTGTCGTCGAAGTACTCGGAGACGTTGCGGGCCTCATCGGCGTACTCCTTGCCCATCGCGTCCACCTCCCCGTCGGGGTAGATCAGCGCCAGGTGGTTACCGAGGACGTCGTAGATGACCTGCCCGGCGGGTCCGGCGACGATCCAGCGGGGCGATCCGTCGATGGGGTGGGTGGTCTTCGTTTCGGCGATCTGCATTGGTGCTCCTTCGATGTCGGCCAACCGGACGGTCAGCGCTTGCTGTTCTGCTCGGCGATCTTCCGCGCGGTACGGCGGGAGATCGGTGTTTCGACGCCGGCCTGCTTGTCTCGCTGCTCCCGGTCCTGGGCGCGGAGGGTTTCGGTGACGGACGGGATCACGGACTCGGAGCGATTCGTCATTGGCTTCTCCTGCTGTCGTCTGATGGTCTGCGGTGACCCTGCGCGGGCTCGGACGGGTGGCCGAGCCCGGCAGGCTTACCGGCAGGCGGTCAGCGGCCGTACCCGTAGGAGGCGTTGATGGCGGCACGGCGGGCGGTGCTGCGACCCGTGCGAACGCGGATGGTGCGCTGCCCGTCCCCGGAGTCGACGGTGATGGGGCGGCGAACCTCGCGGGTGGTGTGGGCGATCGTGGCGCTGGCGTACATGGTGATCTCCTCGAATCAGGATGAAACAGGCGTGGATGGGTGCGCCGCCCCCGCCCCTCGACGGGGCCGGCGGTGCTACTTGCGGTTGCGCTGCTTGCTCGTGCGCTGCGTCGGCTTGCTCAGGTCGGCGCGCACCTCGTTGACCGTGTTGAACACCTGGTCGTCGCGGCGGCGCTGCTCCGGCCGCCGGTCGTCCAGGCGAACCACCCGGGCGGTCACTGCTTCGCCTTGGGTCGCCTGCGGGTGGTCGGGGTCAGCCAGCCGGTGAGCCGGAGAAGGCTGCGGCGGGCGTTGTCCCCGTCCAGCCGTGCCGCCCGTCCCCCAACTTCGACGGTCAGGGTGGTGTCGCAGTCGGCGTCGTTGTAGCCGACGGTCAACTTCACCCGCACCCCGTTGGGGTCGGTGACCGCGAACGAGATGGAACACGGCCCGTCGTGGCCCTGACGGCACCAGTCGGGGTGCGTCCCGTAGTCGGCGGGCAGTGCCTGCGGCTTGAGGTCGTGGAAGGCGGGGCCGTCGTTGCGGGAGCCGTGCCCGGGGCGGATCTTGTCGAAGAAGCTCACAAGATCACCGCCAGTTGCATCGTGTCGGTCAGCGGATCGTCCGCTTCAGCCTTCGCCCACGGGTCCGACGCCGGATGTGCGTCCGACAGCGGCCGGACGAAACCGGGCCGGTGCTGACCGTGCGTGCCGAAGATGCGGCGCAGCCGAGTCACCGGGTCACCGCCTGGACGTTGATCGCCCGGCCAGGGCCGAACCCGTACGACACCCGCGACGCGAACGGGCCGTTCACCGCCTGCGGAACAGTCACCTTCCGGCCGTCCGTGTACGTCACCCGCAGCGTGTTGTTGCGGCGGCGCACCCGAGTGATCTGCGCCTTCGGTGTGTTGTCGTTCGCCTGCCCGGTCATCGAGAGGCCCCCGTCCGCACGTGCGTGGTCAGCTCGTTCAGGTCGGCGGCCGTGACCGTGTCCACCGCATCCATCGCGGCGTCCAGCTCGGCAACCCGACCCTCGTAGCCGGCGCGGCCCCGGTAGTCGTTGGCGAGACGAATCAGCGTCGCCATCACCTGCTCGACGTCACCCGCGTTGGTGACGGCGTCCCGGTCCTCCGGGTTCGACAGCGTCAGCGTGGCCATCTCAGGCCACCGCCTTACGGCCACGCTCGGTCAGCGTCGCCGACGCGACGACCTTGCGGAGGCCGGTACCCGACGCGTAGTTGAGGGTGACCAGACCCTTGCGGGCCAGCGACTTGAGCTGCACGACCGTCGCCGCAGCCGACCGGTTGACGGTGCCACCGTTGTTGGCGGCGGCGCGCAGAACACGGTTGCCGGCGTCCGACGGGTTGGTGAGGTGCGCCCCGGCCATCGTTGGGGGGACCTGCCGGCGGCGGACCGTGGTGGTCGGCTCGGCGGGGTTCTCGTTGCGGTACATCTCCGCGTAACCCCGGGCGATCAGGCGGGCCGTGGTCTCGCTGTCGTAGCTGCCGCAGTTCTCCGTGATGCGGAGGGTGCCCTGCATCGTGGTGACGGTGTAGGCGTTCTCGCGGACGTACTGGAGCGTGATGGTGATTCGGCCGTTCGGGGTCGTGTAGACGACCTGCTGGCCGGGCGTGCTGAGAACAGTGGTGCTCATCTCGGGGTACCTCCCGATTGGGGCCCCGTTCGGCGTTGGCGCGCTTCCCGGTGCCGTGTTCCTTATGTCTACGAACGTAGTCGCTGCCGACTTGCATGTCAAGTAATTCAGGCATACGATCATAGCCAGAGTTGCGAACGACAGTAGGCAGGCAAGACGATGGGGAGGTGACCAACTTGCAAGATGTGATCGACGCGTGGAACGACATCGCCCGAGCTGAGGAGCGGTACCGCGAGACGCTGCGGGCCGCCATCGCTGACGGGGTGCCTCAAGTGAAGATCGCAGCGGCCATCGACCGCACACGGGAGATGCTGCGGCGTGACGCGATGACCGATGAGCAGCGCGAAGCGTTCAAGAGGGCCGAGGCCGAGCGCCTGCGGAATCGACGGGCCAACAGGACCCGCAACTAAGTCGGGGCCGGGAGGCGCGCCAACGCCTGAACCCCAGCCCCTAACGGGAGGTACCCCGCTACATGCAAGCTACTTGGCGTACTGGTGTGCGATCACGGCAGGCCCGCCCGTGAGTCGCCTTCACGCGCCCGACGACGATGAGAAGCCGTTCATCGCCCGGTGGAACGTGCTGACCCGCGTCCTGCTCGTGGATCCATCCGTGAAGACCGTGGCGCGCTCAGCCATGGACTTCGGAGACTTCGACGACGGGACGAGCTGTCACCCCAGCAACAAGCGCATCGAGCGAGAAACGGGCCTGAGTGACCGGGCGGTCCGCACCGCATGGCAGGCGCTGCGGGGCATGGGCATGGCTGAGCGCGTTGCCTTCGGTTCGCCTCACCGCCGTCTGGCGGACGAGTACCGCCTGATGATTCCCGAGAACTGGCGGGGGTTGCCCACCTACGGGCCTCACGTGCGGGACTTCCGGTGCCTGTACTGCGAGAAGCAGTTCACCCCGCAGGGCAACTGCACTGTCACCATCAAGGGCGGGCAGGAGCTAGTGACCTACAACTTGCGCAAGCTCTCGTTCTGTCCGGCCCCTCGGGCGAAGCGAGGACGCGACGCCGTGGACTGCCACCTTGAGTGGGATGCCTCGCAGCGCGCTTGCGGTGAGAGGTTGTACGGCGAGCACGGCCCGAACGATGCGTGGAAGCTGTTCCGTCGAGCGAGGGCAGACGAGTGGTGACGGTCGCCGAGATACCGGAAGTCACTTCCGGTATAGGAACTCAGTTCCGCGTATACCGGAAGTCAGTTCCGCCATGTACCGGAAGTCAGTTCCGGCGGTACCGGAAGTCACTTCCGCCCAACACTCATAGAACCACTCATGAGATCACTCATAAGACCTCTCCCGCTCCGCTTCGCGAAGCGGCGGCACGATCGGAGATTCGCCGATGACCGAGCTAACCGCTGAGCCTCCGATGCTTGTCCTTCCCGATGTGCCGCTTGACCCAGCGAACCCGTTGCATCAGAGACTCCGCAAGACCTTTGAGTTCTGCGCCCTGTCCCTACTGCTCCGGGGCGGCAACGCCTTGATGGACGAAGCAGGCCCGAACGTCCGTGCCCACTACTTCGATGGAGGCAGACGCACGATCTTCGAGTCCATGGTCAAGCTGCGGGCCGGACAGGTAGATGTGACGCCTTCGTCCGTGGCTAGCAGCCTGCAAGGGGTGGACACCGACGGTGACCTTGATGCTCTGCTGGATCAGCTCAGCCGCAACGCTCAGCAATCGCGAGGCAGCGACCCCGACCCGCTTTGGATGCAGCTCGACCTGCTGATGGACTTCGTTGTTGACCTTCGCCGCGAAGAGACCGCCCTCTACTTCTGGTATGACGCGGCCGACGTCCTTCTGTACATCGGCATCACCGGCGACTTGGCCACCCGCCAATCCAGCCACGCTAAGAAGTCGTCGTGGTCGGAGTTTGCCGACCACTCGAAGATCCGCCGATTCCCGTCGCGCCCCGAGGCGGAGTCCGCCGAGAAGTCCGCGATCGAGCAGCACCGCCCCCTGTTCAACCACCAGCACAACGACACCCCGGAGGCCCGCCAGCGTCTGGTGGCGTACCTGATCGAGCATGGCCGCATGGACTTGCTCACCCCCGCCGTGTCTCGCGGCTGACCCGGATTGGAGATCACCATGACCGAGCAGGATTGGCGTGCGACCCGCAAGACGGCAACGCGAGTGTGGCTGTCTTACCTCGCGGAAAAGGTCAAAGACCGGGGGTGGACCGGGGTTGAGGACTGGGCGGACCCGAACCTGCCCGCCGTGCTGACGCTGACCGATGAGGACGGAACGATCGAGGTGACGGTCCGGCCGTCCGCCGAGTACCGCCCGACGATCTGAACCGGGCACAGCAACCCCGTAGCAACCCGATAGCAAACGCCACAGCAAGTGCCAGCACCTGCCAGCACCGACGAACGGAGAACACCATGACCACTGTTGAGGACGAGATCCGCCGCGACCGCGAGGCCGCCGAAGCCGAGATGCACAACCTGATCATCAAGCGCCTTCACGATGGGGACTGCGGCTGCAAGTCGGAGGTGCACCCGCCGGAGCAGTGGGACTACTACGGACGGCTCGCCGACGCTGTTCAGGTGTTGTTCGAAGCCGACCGCGACTGGGGTGTTCGCCTCCACAACCCGGACTCCAAGTCCGGCGCGGTGTGGGAGTGCGACGACCGCGAGGGTGCCTTTGACACGGTGCAAAACCTGTCCGGCAACCCTCCGGTTGTGCGGCGACTGTCGGCGCGGCTGCTCTTTCAGGAGTGGGCGGAGGTGCAGCGGTGACCCCCGTGCAGACGTTCACCGTCGGCACTGCCGCTGACTGCGACGTGCGCGTCCACGACGACCCGTACGTTTCATCCCGTCACGCACGCGTCAGCGTCGATGAGGCCGGCGGGGTGTGGGTGGAAGACCTCGGCTCCACGAACGGCACCTGGTTGCAGATGACCGCCAGTGGCGGCAGCGGCAAGGTGCGCGTGTATGGCCCCCGCCGAATGTTGGTGGGCGACACGCTGTGGCTGGGTGGGCGTACCGCAATCCCGTGGACGGGGGCACAGCGGTGACCGACGTTGCCCGCCTGAAGGTTCGCAACCTCGGCTCCGGTCGAAGCCACTACGCCGATGTTCCCAGCGGGATCATTCGTGCGGCGTCAGTGCTTGGGTGCGACTGCCGGGTGGTCGCACCACCGATCGCTGCCCTGTGCGGTGTTGTGCTCGGCACTCGTGGGCCGGATCTGATCCTGGTCATGCGGGACACCGTGGCGGTGGGCTGCCGTGCCTGCGTAAAGATCGCCGACCTTTCCCCCGCCGTCTCGCACGGCTGACCCGAAGGAGACGACCATGACCGACGCACTACCGACCATGAACAACCTGTACGGCGAAGGCCCGACCTGGTTCCAGGCGCACGAGCCATACATGCGGGCGGTCGCGAAGACCCTCGAAGCGGCCGGCTTCCCGGTCGAATCGTGGGACGCCGAGCCGAACGCCCCACGCAACGGCAACATCTCGTTGGACCTGGACCGGCAGGGCACGATCGACGGGCAGCCCATCTGGTCGCACGACGAGGTCAACGTCGGGTGGACTGAGGACCGGGGCTGGTTCCTCAACACGGTCGACGACCCGCACGGCCGGGACTCCCGCCACGTGTACGACCTGGGTGTTGAGCGGGTGGCCGCGCCAGCGTCGGTGGCGCTGGCCGTCGCGGAGAAAGCCGGGTTGACGATCGAACTGACAGCAGACGGGCACCCGGACGTGGACTTTCCCGACCACGACAGCGAAGAGGACGACGTCCCGTTCGAGTTGGCGTTGCGCCGGTACGCGGAGACACGACCGTGACCCGCCACCCTGCCACCGCCCTGCTGGCGATGCCCGGCGACCCCGACCTTGACGCAGACGTTGACGGCCTCACCGTCACCCGGGTTGGGGTGGACGCGAACACCCGCAGCCTCACCGTGGACCTGGTCGACGGGTTCGGCCGGTTCGTCGACGACACCGGCACGGCGCACGAGGCTCCGCCCGGCGACCCCGATTCCCGCGCCAACACGGCTTCCATCACAGCGTGGCTGCCCGACGCCACCGCAGCCGACTGGGAAGAGCGCGTGAGCGTGCTGCGCCGTTGGTGGGAGGCACGAACCCCGGTCCGCCTGTGTCGGGCGCCGGGCCGGTACACGACACTCATCGAAGACCGGAAGACGTTTCTGCTGTTCCACCGCACCCATGATCGGACGGAGGCGCGGCGGTGACCGCCGCCTACGACCGGTCAACCACCGGGTGGGATTTCGAGCTGGGCCGCACCCACGAGGAGCGCCCCGAAATCGACCGGCAACGTTGCGGCCCCTACCTGTCCCCCACCGACCGCACCGAATCGTGGGGCGACCACCGGGTCACCTACCCGGGCAGCACCTGCGAGGACACCGACTGCCACGTCAAGCATCATCCGACTGTGTTGCCCGGCTGGTCGGAGCCGGCGGAAGGCTTCCACGACCGCCCGGGTGTCCGCCCGCTGGCGGCGGCGTTCTACGGCTGGGATGCCGCTGGGATGATGCCGGGGTCGTTGGGGCACACGACGGCGTGGGTGGCTGCGCACGTCGCGTTGGACGCTCTGCGGGACGCCGGGTACACGATCACACCGCCCGCCGCCGAGCGCGCCTGACCGATCGGAGACACCGTGGCGAACCTGGCGCGCATGCCCGGCAGGGCACACCCGCCGTGGTGCCCGACCTGCCACAAACCGCCTGGTCGTGACTGTCCATCGCGGGAACGATCCGACAAGCAGGTGAGGTTGCAGTTGAAGCGGGACCTGCGCCGCGAACCACACAACGACCAATCGAACGGAGACGCACAATGACCGAACCCACCGCCGCAGTGCTCGAATTCTTCGACGACAACCGGCGACTCGTGGAGCGGCGACCCATCACCGCCGACCAACTGAAACAACTCATCGAAGACTGCCGGACTCGGGGTGTCCCGGCACCGCAGATCGCGCACGACCTACTCACCCTGGCCCAGCACGCGCCCCGCCTGGACGCCGTTCTAAGCCAGTGGGATCCGCCGCGTTGGCCGGACTGGCTGGGCCCGCGACCGGACGGCGTGAGCGCACCTGAGCCGATGCGGGCTGTTGCGAGGTGGGGCCAGTGACGACATGCAGCCGATGCGGCGAGAGCATCTACACCGACGTGTGGGGCAAATGGGTGGACCGATGGCTGTGGCGAACCTGCGGAGGCGACCGGGCGCACGAGCCGGTGCGCCGTGGCTGAATCCCCTCGCGACGCCCTGGCCATCGCCGCCGTCGCTAGCACCCTCGGCCGGGCCGTCACTGCTATCGGTGACGCGATCCGCGCCGCTGGCGACCTGACCCGGAAGCCGTGCACCCCGTATCACTGCCCCACCTCGGGTCAGACCGAATGCTGCCCCGCCCACTCCGGATGGGATGTGTGCTGCGATCGGCCCGACCTTCACCGGCCGATCGAGCCGGCAGCACCGCACCCGACGCCGTGATCAAACCCGGCGGCGGCGAGACGTGGCCAAGTCGCTGACCTGTTCGCGAGCACCCACCACCTACGGTGTGTCTCCGGAGCGTTTCCCAACGTGAGGAGACACCTGATGGCCCGCGCCGCCGACAAGCCAGTTCAGACCGGCATCGGGTGGGGTGGTGGCGTTGTCGTCATCCTCGCTGGCCTGTACCCCGCGTTCCACGGGGTGTACTGGGCCATTCCCGTTACCGCAGCAGCCACCGCCACCGGCATCGGCGTGTGGAAGGCCGTGCAGATTCTCGGCCTGGTGCTCGAACACCAGCGGTGGCGGGACATTGAGGTGCCCGCCGCTGACGACTGACCGGCACGGCAGACCCTGAACACCGTGGGCGCCGATGGCCCATTAGGTAGTCGTCACCCCTCACGCATGGAGGCCACCATGACCACCCCCACCGCGCGCAGCCCTCACGTCTACCGCCCCTTGCAACCCGACAGGATGCGCATGTGGATGCCCTACGACGGCGGCTCCAACCGGCCCTGGCTCCACGACACCCTCGGTGTTCGCATCCAACCCATCTACGACAAGCCGTCCAGACGGTGGTTGATCGCCCGCAACCACTTCACCGTTCTCGTGGACGCGTTGCTGGAACGGTTCGGGCAGGTGGACGTGTCCGTTGAGTTCTCACTGACCCAGAAGTGCGACACCCGTTGCCGCAATGCGGAAGGCCCCGACTGCGATTGCTCCTGCATGGGTGAACACCACGGCGGCGGCCTGTGGGGCGGCTGGTTCCAGGTCGGGGAGACGACGTTGATTCGACCGGACGTGCAACTGCGGCACATGCGGATCACCGCCTGACCGCTTCAATAGCCTGCCGCTGTCGCCGTGAAGAAATAGACAAGCGACTCAGAGTGACGGCACAATCTGTCTATGGGGACGACGACGGAAGCTCGCGAGTTCAGCTACACCGTGTCCGGTTGGGTGTGGGGTCGGCAGAAGGCGACCGTGCTGCGTAACGCCCGGATCGCCGCCCGCCGTAAGCGCCTGCGAGCCGACGGTGAGCCGGAGGTTCACGTCACCCTTGTCTGGCCGCAAGACACCGACGACCAGTTGCCGATGGAGCACTGCTGAACACGCCCCCTCACGAATCTGCCCAGGTCAGGCCCGCAAGGTAGGCTGGCCACCATGCCCGCCCGTCGGGGGCGGCGCACCGCAACACCCCTATCGGAGGGAGAACACCGCATGCCGTTGAGCAGGTTGGCGCAGCAGTTCGCCGACGAAATCCGCCAACACGACTGGTCCGACGCCCCCTACCGGGCCGACCGGGCAGGACACAACCGGGCCGACGACGCCCGCAACTACCCGCACCTGCCGCAACTCGCACCACGGGAAACGGACACGGTCCGGATGAATGTGATGTGGGTGGCCGCGCAGGTGCTCGGATACAACGACCCGAACATGGACGTGTACGAGTTCGCGGAGGCGTGCGGGGTTGACACCCGCACCCCCAGCGGGCACCCCCGCTCCGGTGTGATCACCGCCGGGCTCAGGAAAACGTTCAACGGCGGTTATGTCCGCCCCGGCGCACGGGATGGTGAGTGATGGCGAAACCGATGCCCAACGCGCACGTTCTGGACGTGGTCGAAGCCCTGCTCATCGCAGCCCAGCACCCCGACTACACCGACGTCTACCGCTACGGCCGCGACAGCATGCCCGGCGGCCAGTCCCCGGCCGGCGTGAGCGCCACCCACCTGTCCGGCTCCCGGTCGATGCTGTGGGCCGCCGAACAGCCCCACGACGCCCGCCCGGCCGACGCCAGCGACGCGATGGTCACCTCCATGCCCGGTCGCACGTTGCGGCTCACCCTGCGGCTACTCGACGCCGCCCAGCCTGCCGAGTTCACCCGCTGGGAGCTGTGCTCGGCCGGCGGTGTTGGCTGGCCCGAACACGGAGTGAGCCCGTCCGCGATCCGCATCACCGGCGCCGACGGCACTGTCGCCTATCTGAGGGCCACCGCGGCGTCCGGGCCTCGTGGTGGTGCGGCTGAGCCGAAGGAAGACCCGTGCCCGGGGTACGTGATCCCTCAGGAGGTTCGAGAGTGGCGCCACAGAGCAAGTGCAGCCATTGCGGTGCCCGCGTCGGTGTGATGCCGGGCAAGCCGTGCCCGATGCATCAGCCGGAACGCAGCCGGGCGACGTGTCCGGGTAGCGGGCAGCCAACCACCAGCATGTGAGCGAAGCGAAACCCCGACCTCGATCAGGTCGGGGTTTCGTCGTATCTGCGGCCGGCACTCCGCACCTCGGGAGCAATGCCCGTCGTTTGATCCCGTAGAGCCCCAGGCGTACCGACTCGACCGCCTGGGGCTCTGTCGTGTCTTAGCCGCCCTGGAGAAAGGCTTACCCCCGGCGGCGTGCAGCAGAGGCCGGCCCGGGGGTGTACCTGCACATTCTAGCGTTCGCCTCGGTGGCTTGGCGACATCCGGTGGAGCTATTCGCAGCCCACCCCGTCGCCGTCACGGTCCAGCTTGCGCGAATAGCCCGGGTCGCCTTTGCGGATGGGTGCCGCGCCGGCCGCCCTCACCGCTGTGCAGTTCGCGTAGTAGACGTCACCCTCGGGTTCGGGTCCGGTGTCGCCGTTGCCGCCGTCCGTTTCGCACGCCTCCCCATCCCCGTCGCGGTCCAGCTCGGGCCGGAAGCCCGGGTCACTCGGGTACAGGGGGTCGGCGCCAGCATCGCGTACCGCGTCGCAGTTCTTGTAGTACGGCTCTTTCGGCGGTGACGGCTTGGGTGCGGGTTTGCGCGGTGCCGCTGTCGTCGGCTTCGCCACCGTCTCGGGCTGCTCGTCCTTCTGCTCATCCGCCGCCGTGGGGTCGCCGACGACCTGGTCGACTTGCACTGTCGGCGAGGGTTTCGGGTCGCCTGGGTCGTTGCCGCCGAGGGCGTTGCCGATGCCGGAGCCGCAGCAGCACAGGGCGACGATCGCGGCAGCCCCGAGGCCTACCTTCTGCTTCTGGTTGAGTTTGCTCACCGACACATGGTGGTGAGGGGTGCGCGTGTTTGGGCACCCGCCGACCGGATGTCGCGGTGTCAGGTGGGCGACTGAGCGTCGTCGCTGGGCTCATTAACCGCCTCGTCAGCAACAGTCAGGGGAACGACGGCGGCGATGCGCCGACCCCTGCTGGTGACGTAAGTGACCTTCCCCCCGGCGGCGTCGTAGAGCACGTCGGCTAGGTGCTCTCGCGTGTCTCGGACGCTCTTTTCGGTGGCGGTCAACTTAGCCCTCTTTGCCATGGCACGGATGTTATCTGTTGGCCCTCAGTGTACACTGGTGTACACAAACGAAGCTGACGCGAGCGGGAGACATCCATGAAGCAGGCACGCGACATGTCCGACGCCGAGATCATCGCCGCGATCGACGGCGACCCCCGGCTCAGCCACATCACCGCCGCAGCCCGGCGTGACCCGGCCACCATCAACCGCAACCCCGACGTTGACCCCCGCTCGTACGAGGCGGCGTTGAAGTCGCACGAGGATCGGGCGGCGTACATGGCGACCATGCCGCAGTCCCGGGGTGCGTTCACCATGCTCAAAGAGGCGCTGGTCTCGAACGGAGAGCGCTGACCATGCCCACCTGGACCGTGATCTCCACCGTCGAACGCCTCGGCGGTCTCGACGACGCCTGCACCGGCCACCCGTTTGCCGCCATCGAAGGCCGGGCCGACGTCGCCGGATTCGGCATCCACACCGCCACCGTCAACGCCGAGACGCCTGACACCGCGTTCGACTTGGTCCGCGAGGCGTTCCGCATCGCCGGCAACATCGCCCCCAACTGCGGCCCCATGGATTCGCCGATCGCCGCCGACCGATGGACGGTCATCGGCACCGCCACCAACGGTGTCTGCGCCACCCACGACGTGCGTGCGGTTGTCGCCGGGGAGCACACGGTGCACGGCCGGTACGAGTCGATGCTGACGCACCGCTGGGAGCGGGTCGTGGACGCGCCGGACGTGCACGCTGCCGAGGTCGCCGGGCACAAAGCTGCCGCCGAGGTGTACGGCGAGAGCTGGGACTGACCATGACGGAGTCCCTACTGGCCGGGAGCGACCAGACAGCGCAGATCGCCGCGAAGGAAGCTGAGCTAGCGCGGGCGCGGGAAGCGTTCGCCGCCGAATGCGACCGCCCGGTGGGCGGGTCTTCACGGCGGAAGAGTTTCGGGGTTCGGCTCGACGCGCAGATCAGGCGGGCGGCGAATCTCGGCGCTGACGTGCGGCGGATCGAGCGGGAGTTGCAAGCCCTGCGCATCCAGGGCGCTCGGACGCGCGAGTCGGCAGTTCAGCACGACGCGTCGACGTTGGCCGGGGTGCGGTACATCCGTACCGATATCGGCTGGCATGAGGTCGTCAAGGTCAACCGGTTGACGGTCAAGGTCAAGGTTCGTCCGGGAATGGACGACCTGATCAAGATCGGGAAGATTCTCGAAGCGCGTAATGCGGACGGGGCGGTACTGCCGAAGGACCAACCCGAGGTCGAGACGCCCTCGCCGAACGGGAACGCCGCATGACCAGTCGTGGCCGCGACGCGTCGAAAGCGTTGACGGAGGTCCGCACCGTCCTGTCCCGCGCGGAGACCGCCCGCGCCCGCCTCGACCAGCCCACCGAATACCAACTGTGCGACGAGCCCCGCGACAAGGACGACATCGACTTCGCCAAACCGAAGGTCGACGACCCGGACGCGCAGGCCATGCGCGACGCCCTTGACCAGGCCATCGGGCTGCTCGACAGGTGGCGCAAGACCGGCAAGACGATCAGCGCCACACCACTTCCCTGACCTGCCAACACGTACAGGAGCAGCCCAATGCCCAAGTTTGAGATCAACGATCGGGTGCAGATGCCCGGCGTCCCGTTCACCGTCACCGTCCTGGAACTCGGCCACGACGACGAGGTGGGCGAGGTGTTCAAGTTCATGGACCCGGGCGGTCAGGGCGAGGACTGGATGCCCACCGCCGAGTTCGAGAAGGTTCGCGCCGACCTGAACTGAGGGGCGTACCGCCGTGTCGGGACGCGGTTCCGACGCGAGCGGTAGCCCTTCAGACCAACGGAAGGAGGTCCCGATGCCTGACTACGCCATCGCCCTGATCATGTTCGCTGTGCTGTTCGGTGCGGCCCTGTCCATGCACGTGTACGCCACCCGGCCGAGGCGACGCCGGTGACCGCCGCCTACTGGTTCGGCCTTGCCACGATCCCCGCTCTCGCCGTCGGCGGCTGGGTCATCTGGCAAGGCGGCAAGCTACTCAACACCGCACTCGCCCGCGCCCTCCGGCATCTCCCTCTGAGCAATGCCCACGACCGGGCCATGTTCGCGGCCATCGCCGCGAAGGTCCGCCGCGCCCACACCGTCTCGTTCGGCGATGTCACGATCGTGCTGGCCTTGGGCTTCAACCCGATCGCCGGGAAGCCGATCTACGACGCCGTGTACGCCCAACTTGTGGAGCCGGCCCGCGTCAATCCGAAGTGGGCACGGACCCCATCAGACCCGGGCATCGACTACAGCGAGGACACCCCGTGAGCACCCTGAAGCCGGACACCACCCATCACCTGTTGCAACTCGCCGACATCACCGCCGACTGGCTACACAAGGCGGGCATGAGCGCCGAAGCCGACGCCGTTCGCGCCCTGCCTCCCATCACTGACGTGGCTGGCCTCACCGCTGCGGTGACAGTCGTGCAGCCGATGATCCTGTCCGCATGCCGGCGGGCCGGTGTGATCACCTGGCATGAAGCGCAGGCCGGCATTGACGCCGCCCGGGACGCGCAGGGCTCATGGCAGGCTGCCGTCCGCCCGTACCGGCACGGCGACCCGCTGCGGGCGCAGGTGGACAGTGTCGCCCACCGGCTGCACACGATCGCCTGCTACGCCGCCCACGCGGCGGTGACAGCGTGACCACCATCTCCGACGATCAGGGCCAAGGTCCGAACTCTTGTCATTCGTGCGGTCGACCTGACGTCATCCAGCCGGACGGCTCCGTCCCACGGCACGACGTGCTCGGGTTGGCGTCACCGTGCGACGCGCCATCAACCATCTACCCGCCGCACATCGTTGCCGCGCTGATGGTCGGCCGGGAGCCGTGCACGATTCCGGGCCATCCGACACAACCGGCCGGATGGTGCCCTATCTGCCACTGGGACGGCACCCTCTACGTGCCGTCAGTTGCGGTCGACGAGCCAGATGACGGTTTGACGTGCGATCCGTGCAAGCAGTGGCGCTGCAACGAATGCGAGGGCGGTGCCTGCTGGCACGACTGCCCGGTCGACTCCGACCGCGACGATGCCCGCCGCTACCTGTCCGGCTCGTGCTGGGCCGGCAACTGCGGTGAGTGCACCGACCGCACCTGCGAACACAACTGCGGCCATGAGACGACCCAGCCGTGACCGCCCCCGCCGCCGTGCCGCAGCCGGGCGACCACGCCATGGAGATCGTCCGCGACGAGCAGCGCAAGCGCGGCTGGTACCTGTCGTGGCACTGCACCGCGAGGGGCTGCCCCGCCAGTGGCAACACGACCACTCCATCAAGGGAGTCCGCGCAGAGGCTGTTCGGCCTCGTGGCCGAGGGACACCGCCGCGCCGAAGCCGGCACCTAATGCCTCCCATTTAACGACGTCCACAGACACCGAGACGATCACAACGAAGGAGATCGAGATGACCACTGCCGGCAACGAGGCGCACACCCAGACGATCACCATCACCCAGCACCTGTTGGGCATGGAGCCCTACGTCCTCATCCGGTTCGACATCGACGAGAGCGACGGTCAGCCCGTTGCGAAGGTCGAAGCGGGCGGGGGCTGCGACGACATCCGCACCGCGCTCCTGTTCGCCTTGGCGGGCATGGACCCGCTCACTCCCGAAGAGGTCGAGTTGCTGACCGAGGCACGGGAGTGACCGACCTCGTCGTGCGATCCGTGCCGGGTGACCAGATCGCCCGGCACGCTGACTTCTGACCGATGAGCTGCGGCAACTTGTCCGGACATGCCCGGCCGCTGCCCCGCTGGGTGGTTAGCCAACAATCGCGCCGTGGCACGGCAAGAGCCCCCGGAGATCAGCTCAGAGAAGCTGGCCGGGGCTCTGCGTGACCAGATCCTGTCCGGCGAGCTAGCGCCCGGCGCTCGTGTCCCCTCCGAACGGTGGCTCCGCGAAACCCACAGCGTGTCCCGCGCCCTGGTGCGCCTCGCTGTCGCCACCCTCCGCAATGAGGGCTTGGTTGTCACCCGTCAGGGCCACACTTCGAGGGTGCGGCCCGTGTACGACAAGCAGCCGATTGACCTCACCGGTGTGGTGCGGGTTGAGACGCGCATGCCGACGGCGCCGGAGCGGGAACAGTTGGACGACGTGCTGCCGGACGGCATGGGCGACGGCGTCCCGGTGTTCGTCGTGTGGCGTTCGGGTGTGGACTTGCCGGAGTTGCTGCCGGGGGATCGGTGGATGTTGCCGGGACCTGCGCAGGGTTCGTGAGCCACGCTAACGAGTAGTCCCGTCGGCGGGATATGCGTTCGCGCAACCTTTTCACCATGAGCATGTCCGTACACGTGGACGTTGCCTGCTGCGTCGATTCGGGGACGATCGACTACTCAACCGGGCAACATCAACTACTCAACGTCGCAGCCCAGACGGCCCGTGTCCCCCTTTTGGGGGTCAACCGAACGGATGCCGCTAACGCGATCTTCGACGCAAACCGCACACCCGGTCACCGGATAGTTACCGCCGCAACTATTCGCCAATGTGAACGAGACATCACCACCGGCATCCATGGGGGGACGCCATGCCACCACCACCGCAGTCCAGACGAAGGCCACGCCTCCTGCTGCACACCGCACCACCAGGCTGACCCACAGCCCACCCCCAGGCACGTGCAACCTCACCGTGCACGAGCCAACCGCCGCACCCCACCGGTCGGGACGATCGCGGCGGGGAGACGCCACCACCACCACACGCCGGCGTCTCCGAACCCCTCCCCAAGACGAAGACGGAGCACCGCCGCTCATGTGCACACCAAGCCAAGAGGACAGTCAGGCCATCCGCCGCGCCGACGCCGAGAAAGACGAACTGGAAAAGATCGTCCGCAGGCGACAGAAGGCCACCGCGCCAGCCGTCTACCGATACCTGGCCATGCTCACCGGATCTGCCGCCATCGTCGTCTGGACGATCATTCTCGTTGACTGCCTCGACGACCCCGGCGCCGACATCGGCCGCGCTTACGGGTCGTTCCTAGCTCTCGGCGGGGCGTGCGCGCTCGCCGCGGTCGCTACCCTCCTGTCGTGGCTGCGGGAGCGGGACGCCGCCCAGCACCGGGCCGAAGTGGACCGCATCCGCGAAGACCAGCACCGGCGGCAGGTGAAGGCGATCCGTGAGGTGACGCGCTTGGCGTTCGCCGGAGAGCTTGTGGATGACGGGGACGTTCGCGGCCTAGATCCCGAGGTGATTGAGCTGGGCCGCCGGTTGAACCAGAAGGTGAACGGCAGTCAGCAGGGGTGGAACCGGGCGCGGTGACGCATGCGTCGCACGTGCGTCATGATCTTGCGCCGTCCCCGCTCTTCAGCGATCGTCGGGCCAACATCAATTAGGTGTCTGTGCTGGTAGAAGCCGAATCCGACCCCCTGACCAGCAGTGCCACAAGCTCCACGTGCTGCGTCATCGGGAACAGGTCGAAACCGCGCAGCGCAGCCAGGCGCCAGCCCAGCTCGGCGAAGGTGCGCACGTCCCGGGCGAACGCCGCCGGGTCACACGCCACGTACGCGACCGCCCGCGGGCCGGCGGCGGCCAGCGCGCGCACCACCGGGGCGCCGGCGCCGGAGCGCGGTGGATCGAGCACCACCACGTCGACCGGGCCGGTGATCCGTCGACGGGCCAGCGCGATCTCCACCCGGGCCGACACCACCTCGACGCGGGGCAGGTCGGCCAGGTTCTCCCGGGCGGCGGCGACGCCCTGCGTGGAGGACTCCACCAGCGTCACCCGACCGGTTGCGCCAACGCGGGTGGCCAGCCCGGCGGCGAACAGTCCGGCACCGCCGTAGAGGTCCCAGGCGACCTCGCCCGGTCGGGGGTCGAGCAGCTCCAGCACGGCCGTGTTCAGTGTGTCGGCCGCGGCCGGGTGCACCTGCCAGAAGGCGGACGCGGGCAGCGCCCAGTCCCGCCCGGCGGCCACCTCGCGCACCTCGGTCGGCCCGCTCACCGGGGTGGCGACCCCGTCGCGGACCTCGGCGACGCTCACGTCCGCGCCGCTGCTGGCGACGGTCTCCACCGCCTCGGCCGCCGGCCAGCGCGCGCCGGTCGGGCTGAGCACCGCAAGCTGCTGGATGGCCGGGTGCGCGATCCGGCACCTGTCGATCGGCACGACCTCGTGCGAACGGTGCTTGAGCAGGCCGGCGCGGTCGGCGGCGTCGACCGCGTAGCGGACCCGCGTACGCCAGCCGAGCAGCCCACCCGGCAGCGCCTCGACCCGGACGCCGAGCCGGTCCAGTTCGGCGTCGGTGAGGCCGCCGAGGCGGGTCAGCTGCTCGCGCACCACGGTGGTCTTCCAGGCCAGCTGCGCGTCCGGGGCGACGTGTTGCAGGTCGCAGCCACCGCAGGCGCCCGGCTTCGCGTACGGACAGGGTGGCTCCACCCGGTCCGGCGAGGGGTCCAGCACGGTCACGGCGTCGGCGCGGACGAACCCCCGGTGCACCTCGGTGACCTCGGCGATCACCCGTTCTCCGGGCAGCGCGTGGCGGACGAACACCACCTGCCCGTCCACCCGGGCGACGCAGTGCCCGCCGGGTGCCACCGCGTCGACGGTCAGCTCGACCCGCTCCGCCTCGCCGAGGCCACGTTCGGCGGCCAACGCCAACGCCGATGCCGAGGCCGTCGACGCAGCAGCCGCAGCAGCCGCACGCTCAGTCACGGCCGTTCCCCCCCGTCTCGCTGTCCACCGGGCCGGCCTCGCCGGGCGCTGGCGCGGCCGCCGCCGCCGGCACGGTGCCCCGGGGCCCGCGCGCCGGTGTGTTGGAGAGCGTGGCGTCCAGCCGGTCCAGGTTCTTGCTCGCGGTCGAGGCGAGCTGCCACGGCACGCTGACCACCATCACCCCCGGCTCGAAGAGCAGCCGGCCCTTGAGGCGCAGCGCGCTCTGGTTGTGCAGCAGGTTCTCCCACCAGCGCCCCACCACGTACTCGGGGATGAAGACGGTGACCACGTCGCGCGGCGACGTACGGCGGGTGGAGGCGACGAAGTCCAGGATCGGCCGGGTGATCTCCCGGTACGGCGAGTCGACAACCGTGAGCGGGATCGCCATCTCCCGCCGCTCCCAGTCGGCCTGTAGGTCGCGGGTGTCCTTCTCGTCCACGTTGACGGTCACCGCGGTCAGCGTGTCCGGGCGGGTTGCCCGGGCGTACGCGATGGCCCGCAGCGTCGGCTGGTGCAGCTTGCTGACCAGCACGATCGCGTGGTTGCGCGCGGGCAGCACGGCCCGGCTCTCGGCCGGCGGGGTCAGCTCGGCGGCGACCTGGTCGTAGTGCCGGCGGATGGCCAGCATCAGCACGTAGATCACCGCCATCGCGGCGATGGCGATCCACGCGCCGAGCAGGAACTTGGTGATCAGGACGATCACCAGCACCGTGCCGGTCAGCGCCATGCCGAACGTGTTGATGGCCCGGGAGCGGTGCATCCGCTTGCGGGCCTCCGGATCGCGCTCGGTGCGCAGCCGCCGGTTCCAGTGCCGGATCATGCCAGCCTGGGAGACGGTGAACGAGACGAACACCCCGACGATGTAGAGCTGGATGAGCCGGGTCACCTCGGCCTGGAACCCGACGATCAACACGATCGCGAAGAGGGCGAGGAAGGTGATGCCGTTGGAGAAGGCCAGCCGGTCGCCCCGGGTGTGGAACTGGCGGGGCAGGTAGCGGTCCTGGGCGAGGATCGAGCCCAGCACCGGGAAGCCGTTGAACGCGGTGTTCGCCGCCAGGAAGAGGATGAGCGCGGTCATCCCGGCCACCACGTAGAGCAGGAACGAGCCGGCGCCGAAGACCGTCTCGCCGAGCTGGGTGGTGACCGTCTTCTGCACGTACCCGTCGGGGCCGGAGACGATCTGCAGGGCCGGGTCCTCGACGAACTGCAGGTGCGTCAGCCGGGCCAGCCAGATGATCCCGACGAGCAGGCTCACCGCGATCGCGCCCAGCAGCAGCAGCGTGGTGGCGGCGTTGCGGCTCTTCGGCGCCTTGAACGCGGGTACACCGTTGGAGATCGCCTCCACGCCGGTGAGCGCGGCGGCGCCTGAGCTGAACGTGCGCAGCAGCAGGAAGACCAGCGCGAAGCCGGTCACGCTGTGCTCGGCCTGGATGACCAGGTCGGCGCTGGGCGCACGGAGGTCGTCACCCAGGACGAAGACGCGGAACAGACCGGTGAGCAGCATTCCGCCCATGACGATCACGAAGCCGTAGGTGGGGATGGCGAACGCGGTGCCCGACTCGCGCAGCCCGCGCAGGTTGACCGCCGTCAGCAGGACCACTGCGACGACCGCGATCATGACCTTGTGGGTGGCCACGAACGGGACCACCGAGCCGAGGTTGGCCACGCCGGAGGAGACCGACACGGCCACCGTGAGCACGTAGTCGACCAGCAGGGCGCTGGCCACCCCGACGCCGAACTTCGGGCCGAGGTTGACCGTGGCCACCTCGTAGTCGCCGCCGCCGGAGGGGTAGGCGTGCACGTTCTGCCGGTAGCTGGCGACCACCGTGAGCATCACCACGACGACCGCGAAGGCGATCCACGGGGAGAACAGGAACGCCGACGCCCCGGCGATGGACAGGGTCAGCAGGATCTCGTCAGGCGCGTACGCGACGCTGGACAGCGCGTCGGAGGCGAAAACGGGCAGCGCGATGCGCTTCGGCAGGAGGGTGTGCTGCAGGCGGTCGGACCGGAACGGTCGACCGAGGAGCAGGCGCTTCAGCAGCGAGGTGGGACTGGCCACGAACGCCAAGAGTACGACCACCACGGTGAGAACGCGGGGGTGGGCGATCACGGCGTCTCGCGGCGGCGGGGTACGGTCGGTCCCCGCTCGCGATCGGGACGTGGCAGGCTCGCACTCGAAGCCACCGGCAGCGGGATGGTACGCACCTTGGGAGGGACAGCGTGCACGTCGTGATCATGGGTTGTGGGCGGGTCGGATCGACCCTCGCCCACAGCCTGGAGTCCCGGGGGCACTCGGTGGCGGTGATCGACCAGGACGCCGACGCCTTCCGCCGGCTCGGCCCCGACTTCGCCGGGATCACGGTGACCGGGGCGGGCTTCGACGGCGAGGTGCTGCGCCAGGCCGGCATCGAGCGGGCGGACGCCTTCGCGGCCGTCTCCAGCGGCGACAACTCCAACATCATCTCGGCGCGACTGGCCCGGGAGACCTTCGGCGTGTCCCGGGTGGCCGCCCGGATCTACGACCAGCGCCGGGCGCAGGTCTACGAGCGTCTCGGCATCCCCACCGTGGCGACGGTGCGGTGGACGGCCGACCGCATGCTGCGGCACCTCGTGCCCGAGGGCAACGTGGAGATCTTCCGCGACCCGACCAGCACCGTGTCGATCGTCGAGGTCCCCGTGCACAAGGAGTGGATCGGCCGTCCGGTGCGTGTGCTGGAGGAGGCGTCGGGTGCGCGGGTGGCCTATCTGATCCGCTTCGGCATCGGCACGCTGCCCACCGCGTCCACCCTCGTGCAGGAGGGTGACCAGGTGTTCATGCTGGTCAGCGACGACATCGTGGCGACGGTCACGGCGGTGGCGGCGACGCCGCCGGAAGGAGGGCACTGAGCCATGCGGATCGCCATCGCGGGCGCCGGCAACGTGGGTCGCTCGATCGCCCAGGAGCTGATCGAGAACGGCCACCAGGTGATGCTGATCGAGCGTCAACCGAAGATGCTCCGACCGGACCGGGTGCCCGCCGCCGAGTGGGTGCTGGCCGACGCGTGCGAGGTCGCCAGCCTGGAGGAGGCCAACGTCGCCGGCTGCGACGTGGTGGTCGCGGCCACCGGCGACGACAAGACCAACCTGGTGCTGTCGCTGCTGGCCAAGACCGAGTTCGCGGTGCCCCGCGTGGTCGCCCGGGTCAACCGGGCGGAGAACGAGTGGCTCTTCACCGAGCAGTGGGGCGTCGACGTCGCGGTGAGCAAGCCCCGGGTGATGGCCGCCCTGGTCGAGGAGGCGGTCACCGTCGGCGACCTGGTCCGGCTGATGACCTTCCGGCAGGGCGAGGCCAACCTCGTCGAGATCACCCTCCCGCCGACTGCCCCGTACGTCGGTCAGCCACTGCACGCCGTGCCGCTGCCCCGCGACTCCGCCCTGGTGGCGATCCTGCGCGGCAAGCGTGTCCTGGTGCCCAGCCCGGACGACCCGATCGAGGCCGGCGACGAGTTGATCTTCGTGTGCACCGCCGAGGTGGAGGACCAGGTCCGGGCTGTCATCCTCGGCCCGGACAGCGTCGAGCGGACCCGCGGCTCGCGCTGAGAGGGCCGGTACGCCCGGCGCGGACTCTCAGGCGCCGGGCAGCGGGGTGGGTTGCGGCTCCCGGGTGACCCGGCGCACCGTCCAGACGGTGATGAGCAGCAGCAGCGCGTATGGCGGATAGCCCAGGGCCAGCCGGGCCACGCCCAGCGCCGTGTCCTGGTGGGCCAGGTAGAGCCCGGCCTGTACGCCCACCTTGGCGAGCCACACCACGCCCCAGAGCACGGTCAGCCGGGTGAAGACGCGTACCAGCTTCGGGTCGGCCCGCCACTCGGAGCGACCCTTGGCGACCAGCACCGACCAGATCCACCCGACGAGGGGCTGCCGGACGACCGCCGAGATCAGCAGCGCGATGCCGTAGCCGATGCCGTAGAGGATGCCGGGCAGGTAGAAGTCCCGCTCGTCACCGGTGCGCCACGCGATGGCGGCGCCGATGCCGACGCCGAACAGCCCGTTGACCGCGTGCCGGACCGGCCGGCGCTGGGCCAGCCGCAACCCGGCGATCACCAGCGCGACGGCCACCGAGGCGATCACGGCGGGCCGCAGGTCACCGATGATGTTGGCGAGTACGAAGACGACCACCGGGATGCTGGACTCGACCAACCCGCGCCAACCGCCGAGCTGGTCGGCCATCTGCTCGGCGATCGTCGGCAGCGCCTCGTCGTCCTCCGGGCCCGTCTCCGGCTGTGCCGCCCGGTGCTGTCCCGTCGTCATGGCCGGCCTTCCGTCTGCGGCGCCGTCACTTCGGCGAGTCCAGCTCGTAGTACGGGTTGTAGATGACCTTGCGGTCGTCGCGCACCGCCACCCGGCCACGCGCGGTCAGGTGCCGCCCCGGCTCGATACCGGAGATGTGCCGCCGACCCAGCCAGACCAGGGTGACGACATCGCTGCCGTCGTAGAGGTCGGCCTCCAGCGTGGGCAGGTTGGTGCGGGGCGTGTAGACGACGGTGCGCAGCCGACCGGCGACCGAGACCAGCTGGCCCCGGGAGCACTGCTGGGCCAGGACTCCGCCGCACTCGGCGCTCTCCTGGCGCAGCTCCTGCGCGTCGATCTCGGCCTCGCTGGCGGTGAACCGTTGCAGGATGCGCCGCAGCGACACCTTGCTCTCGTCGGTCGTCATGACCTCCGCGTCACCCTCTCCACGCTCGCCGGCTCGCGCCGGGACCGGCCCAGCTCCGGCGACGCCGGAACCGTCCCGCCAGCGTACGCCGACAGGGCCGGTTCCGGCGCTCCGGTGCGCGGTCGGTCAGACCTGGCGGGTCTCGGAGTCGGCGGACGCGTCCCCGGCCTGGTCGGCGATCTCCCGGGGCAGGCGCAGCGGCAGCGGCTCACGGACCGGCTTCGCCTCCTGGCCACGGTCGACCACCAGGCCTTCCAGGCACTCGGTGAGCGGGACCGAGCTGGCCGGATCGATGGCCACCGGGCCCTGGAAGACGCCACGGACCATCCAGCGCGGCCCGTCGACGCCGACGAACCGCAGGTTGGTCGGGCCGTCCGGGGTCCGCACCTGGGCGTGCAGCTCCGGGCCGTACTCGCCGTCGACCTCCTGGGCGGAGGCGCCGTCGTTCACCAGCGACTGCCGGATCTCCTCGCGCACCTCGTCCCAGATGCCCTCGGAGCGGGGGGCCGCGAAGACGCCGAGCTGCAACGCGTTGTCCCCGTGCACCAGCACGACCTGCTGGACCACGCCCTGCGGGTCGGCCTGCACCCGCACCTCCACCTCGGCGACCGCCGGGATGTGCAGGCTGCCCAGGTCGAGGCGCTGCACCTCGTCGTCGACCTCGGAGATGTCGTACGGCCCACGCACCAGCGCCGGCGCCGCCGCGCCCTCGCCGAGGACATCGGTGGCCCGCTCGTCGCGGGTGTGCCGTCCGGCATCGGCCCGCTTTCGGGAGAAGATCACTGCGCCCACCCTCCGCTGTTCACAATCACCCTGCCATCTCTTCCGTCTGCCCGCGGCCCGGCTCGTCCGGTCGCTGGTCGGCCCACTCCTGGCCGACCGGCGACGGCACCAGCTGAGCGTGCCCGCCGGTCGAGCCGTGCCCGCCGGTCCCGCGCGCGGACCCGGGCAGTTCGGCCACCGGCTCGAACCGCGCCCGCGCCACCCGCTGGACCACGAGCTGGGCGATCCGGTCGCCGCGGGAGATCTTCGCGGGCGTTTCCCGATCATGGTTGATCAGGTTGACCATGATCTCACCCCGATAGCCGGCGTCGACCGTACCGGGCGCGTTGAGCACCGTCACGCCGAGCCTGGCCGCCAGGCCGGACCGGGGGTGGACCAGGCCCACGTACCCGTCCGGCAGGGCGACGGCGACGCCGGTGGGCACCAGGGCCCGGCCGCCGGGTGGCAGCTCCACGTCCGCGGCGGCCACCAGGTCGGCCCCGGCATCGCCAGGATGGGCGTACGTGGGCAGCGGCAGCTCGGTGTCGAGCAGCCGTACGGGCACGGGTACGACGTCGGTCACGGGTCCCCTCTTCGGTCCGGTTGTCTCCGGTGACCCTGCCATCCTGCCGGTTGGCCGGCCCGCCGTGCGCCGTACCCTCGCAGGAGTGAGCATGTCGCCCTCCCCGTCTGCCGATCGGCCGCCGGTCCCGGCCCGTCCGGCGTACGCCGAACGGCTGGACCTGCCCTGGTGGCTGTGGCTGACCGGGCTGGTCGCCGCCGCGCTGCTGGCCGTCGAGATCTGGATGGGCGGCCCCGGCGCCCGCGCCTGGCTGCCCTTCGTGGTGCTGCTCCCGGTCACCGCCGTCGGGCTGTGGTGGCTGGGTCGGATCCGGGTGGCGGTCGTCGACGGCGAGCTGCGGGTGGACGACGCCCGGCTGCCGGCGCGCTTCGTGGCCGACGTGGTCCCGTTGGACTCGTCCGGCCGCCGCGAGGTGCTCGGGGTCGGCGCGGACCCGCTCGCCTTCGTGGTGCAGCGACCCTGGGTCGGCGGCGCCGTGCAGGTCGTGCTCGACGACCCGGCCGACCCCACGCCGTTCTGGGTGGTGAGCAGCAGGCATCCGGTCGAGCTGGCCGAGGCGGTGCTGACCGCGCGGGACGCCGCCCGACCCACCGACCGTACGGCCGGCGAGCCGGGCTGACCGACGCCGGAGGTCCGCCTCAGGTGCCCGTCGGCGGGCCGGGCAGGGCTGTCGGTGGCGCCGGGCGGGCGATGCCGCGACGGCGCAGGTCCGTCTGGAGCTGGTCGGCCATCTGCCGGGTGGCCCGACGGTTGAGGAAGCTGGCCACCGCCGCGCCGGTGAGGAACGGTCCGAGGGTGGTGAGGTTGCGCCCGAGACGGCGCAGCAGCATGTCCCGCATCTCCTTGCGGGCGGCGGTGCCGAGCACCGCGCCGACGCCCACGCCGGGCACCATCGGGTTGACGCCGCGCTGAGTGGCCCAGGCATGCACCAGGGCCGCCGCCCGCTGGCCACCGGTGTCGGGCAGCGCCACGCCGTGGATCTCGTGCAGCTCGCCGATCAGCTTCAGCTCCACCGCCACGACGGCGACGGTCTCGGCGGCGAGCAGCACGGGCGCGGTGAGCAGGGTGGGCGTGACCGCCCACTCGACGGCGGCGACTCCCCCGCCGGCCGCGCCGATCCCGGCCGTGGTGCGGGAGGCGTTGCGGATCAGTCGCTCGGCCAGGGCGGCGTCGTCCAGGCCGGGGAAGTGTCGGCGCAGCGTGGCCAGGTCCCGCACCGGCACGTGCGGAGCTATCTCGGCCACCGTGTCGACCATCCAGCGCACGGCGGCACGGGGCTTGAACAGGTCGGAGATGCCCCGGCTGCGGGCCTGGGACACCATCCGGGTGAGCAGTTGGCGTCGCCGGGCCGGCGCGATGTCGTCCTCGGTCAACGCCGCGACGGTAGCGCCGAGGTCGTCCGCGCCGCCGTCGGTGGTGTCGCCTCGATCGCTCATGGGTGGAACCTCCCGGTGCTGTGGTTTACCCGCTACGAGTCAAGCAGGTACCCACCGGCGTCGCACGCCTACACCGGTAGCGGCGGCCCCGATCAGGAGGCCGCCGCCGGTGTCGCGAGTGTCAGACGCACTCTCGGCAGATCAGCTCGCCGTTGCGCTCGACCGCCAGCTGGCTGCGATGGTGGACCAGGAAGCAGCGGGCGCACCGGAACTCGTCCTGCTGCATCGGTAGCACCTTGACAGTGAGCTCCTCGTCGGCCAGGTCGGCACCGGGCAGCTCGAAGCTCTCGGCGACCTCGGCCTCGTCGACGTCCACCGCGCCCGACTGTGAGTCGACGCGTCGGGCCTTGAGCTCTTCCAGGCTGTCCTCGCCGAGGTCGACCTCGTCGCGACGCGGGGCGTCGTAGTCGGTGGCCATCGGATGTCACTCTCCCATATCGATGTTGTCGCTTCCGGTTGTAACGCCGGACGACGCTGTTTCGGTTCCGCTGGCCGGCAACCACTTGTGTCGGGCACCCGACCCGCGGGACCGTACGGGTCGGGACCGCTGGGGCCACTCCCCTGCGAGCGCGGAACCTTACCCCCCCTTGGGCGAGGCATGTATACCGCCCTTGCGGCTGAGATGTACGCCCCCGCACGCGAAGTTGTTCCCAATGTGATTCAGGCGACACGAAGATAGGGGTAGTAGTACCCGGTTCCCGGTCGGCGCGCCGGCATGTCGGACTGTTTCCACGCGACGGCCGGACAACCGTTAACCTCAGCGGCGTATTCGACGGCCGGCGGTCAGTGCGATCGTTGGCGGCCGCCACCACCCACCTGAAGTCCCGGGAGCGCCCAGATGAGTTTTGCGCGAGTGCGAGCACTCGTCGTCGTCGGCCTGCTGGGGGTCCTGGCGCTGGCGTTCGTGATCACCGCGATCGTCCGTGACACCCAGGGCGAGGCCGGCGCCGCGGGCGGCTGCCCGGACGGTTGGCCGCTGGCCGACGTCACCCTGCACGAACCCAAGGACGTCAAGATCAACGTGTTGAACGCGACCGACGAGCCGGGCCGGGCGGGCGCTGTCGCCGACGACTTCCGCAACCGCAAGTTCCAGGTCAAGAAGGTCGGCAACGCACCCAAGGGCATCGACGACGTCGCCGTGCTGAAGTTCGGCCCGAAGGGCGTCAGCTCCGCCCACCTGCTGAAGGCGTACTTCCTCAACAACGCCGAGCCGGTCTACGACGAGAAGCGGACCGACGACACCGTGGACGTCGTGCTGGGCAACGGCTTCCAGCAGCTCGCCACCACCACCGAGGTCAACCAGTCCCTCGGTGACCTGGGCCCGCCGGTCGCGCCAGCCGGCTCCTGCCCGTCCCCCGCCGCCAAGAAGTGACGGCCTGACCGGCGGCTCCTGCCCTGCGGGGTCAGGGGCCGCCGGAGGCGTCCAGGGCGGCCAGCCGGTCGTGCAGCCCGGCGAAGAGGGCCGGTGGGGCCGCGATGACCAGGTCCGGACCGGCCGGGCGACCGGCCAGGCCGGCGACCCGCGCGCCCGCCTCGGCGGCGACCAGCCCGCCGGCGGCCTGGTCCCAGGCCGACAGCCCCTTCTCGAAGTACGCGTCCAGTCGCCCCTCCGCCACCATGCAGAGGTCCAGGGCGGCGGCCCCGAGGCGGCGGATGTCGCGTACCGACGCGATCAGCCCGGCCACCACCGACGCCTGGTGGGCTCGCCGGCCGGCGTCATAGCCGAAGCCGGTGCCGACCAGCGCCTGCCCCAGGTCGGTCTCCCCGGAACAGCGCAGCCGGACGCCGTCGCGCCACGCCCCGCCACCGGCCGTGGCGGTCCACTCCTCACCGGTGTGCACGTTGCGCACCACGCCGGCGACCACCACCCCGTCCACCTCGGCGGCCAGCGACACCGCGCTGTACGGCAACCCGTAGAGGTAGTTCACGGTGCCGTCGATCGGGTCGACGATCCATCGCACGCCGCCCGGCGCCACCGGACCGGTGTCGCTGGTGCCGTACTCCTCGCCCAGGACGGCGTCCCCTGGTCGGAGCCGGCGCAGCGCGTCGAGGACCTGCCGCTCGACGGCCCGGTCCGCGGCCGTGACCACGTCGGTGACCGTGCTCTTGGTCGCTGCCACCGAGACGCCCTCGACCCGCATCCGGTACGCGGTCGCCGCGGCGTCCCGCGCCACCTCGATCGCGATCGACAACAATTCCCGCGAAGGCGGTGCCGAACGGTCCATTCCAGGGTCCCCTTCCCGCACGACCGAGGCGTTGCGGGCCATGCGCGAGTATCATCCTTACAAAGTCCACATCTACGTCGAATCGGCGGTCCCGCCGCCGTTACGCCGTGCGGCGCAGGATGATCGCCGCAGACGGCGTTACAATTCACCCCTGCCCACGCGCCACGGGCCGCCGAGACACCGGCCGGCCCGGGACACGGGGGTTCCTCAACCACATCGCCCGGCCCGGCTGCCCCACGCCATGCCGGACGACCCGGCCGTGCCCGCTCTTCGCCTCCGGAAGGTCATTCGTGACAGAACCCCGCCAGCCCGGCGCCGACGTTCGCTCGCTCACCGACACCCTGATCGCCCACGCGCAGAGCGCTGGCGGTCAGCTCACGTCGGCTCAGCTCGCGCGCACCGTCGAGACCGCCGAGGTGACTCCGGCCCAGGCCAAGAAGATCCTGCGGGCGCTCTCCGAGGCGGGAGTGACCGTGGTGGTGGACGGCTCGGCGAGCACCCGCCGCCGGGTCGCCGCGGCTCGCTCGACGACCCCCGCGTCCCGAGCCACCACCGCCAAGACGACCAAGAAGGCCGCCGCTCCCGCCCCGAAGCAGGCGCCCGCCTCCGACGACGCGCCGTCGACGCCGGCTCCCCGCAAGGTGGCCGCCCGCAAGGCCGCCGGCAGCACCGCCGAGGTCGCCGCCGCCGCGGCCACCCCGGCCAAGGCGACGAAGTCCACCCGCGCGACCAAGGCGACGGTCGCCGCGGCGGCCGGCGCCAAGTCGGTCAAGGCCGGCGGCAAGGCCAAGGGTGAGGGCGAGGCCGCCGACGGCGAGATCGACCCGGAGGAACTCGCCGCCACCATCGAGGACGTGGTGGTGGAGGAGCCGGCCGAGCTGGCCCAGGCCGCCGAGACGGACGCCGCCGCGTCGGCCACCGACAACGACTTCGAGTGGGACGACGAGGAGTCCGAGGCCCTCAAGCAGGCCCGGCGCGACGCCGAGCTGACGGCCTCCGCCGACTCCGTCCGGGCGTACCTGAAGCAGATCGGCAAGGTCCCGCTGCTCAACGCCGAGCAGGAGGTGGAGCTGGCCAAGCGGATCGAGGCCGGGCTCTACGCCGCCGAGCAGCTGCGCGCGGCCGACGAGAGCGAGGACAAGCTCGCCCGGGAGATGGTCCGCGACCTGGGCTGGATCTCCCGCGACGGCGAGCGCGCCAAGAACCACCTGCTCGAGGCGAACCTCCGTCTCGTCGTGTCCCTGGCCAAGCGGTACACCGGGCGCGGCATGGCCTTCCTCGACCTGATCCAGGAGGGCAACCTCGGCCTCATCCGGGCGGTCGAGAAGTTCGACTACACCAAGGGCTACAAGTTCTCCACGTACGCCACCTGGTGGATCCGGCAGGCCATCACCCGCGCCATGGCCGACCAGGCCCGCACCATCCGCATCCCGGTGCACATGGTGGAGGTCATCAACAAGCTCGGCCGCATACAGCGTGAGCTGCTCCAGGACCTGGGCCGCGAGCCCACTCCCGAGGAGCTGGCCAAGGAGATGGACATCACACCCGAGAAGGTGCTGGAGATCCAGCAGTACGCTCGGGAGCCCATCTCGCTGGACCAGACCATCGGTGACGAGGGTGACAGCCAGCTCGGTGACTTCATCGAGGACTCCGAGGCTGTTGTCGCCGTCGACGCCGTCTCGTTCTCGCTCCTGCAGGACCAGCTCCAGCAGGTGCTGCAGACGCTCTCCGAGCGGGAGGCGGGCGTCGTACGCCTGCGCTTCGGCCTGACCGACGGTCAGCCGCGGACGCTGGACGAGATCGGTCAGGTCTACGGGGTGACCCGGGAGCGGATCCGCCAGATCGAGTCCAAGACGATGTCGAAGCTGCGGCACCCGTCGCGGTCACAGGTTCTCCGGGATTACCTGGACTGAGCCTGTTTCGTCAACCGAGCGTGTCGTTTTGACCACCTGGTGTGCAACGCCAGATGGTGATCGTCCGGATGCACGAATGTGATCGTTGACGTGGCACCCTGGGTTCACGGCACACTGTCCCTGCCAGGTGTGACCTCGGTCCCCCGCGGGCACACAGGGAAGGCAAGGCCCAGCACGGGTGTTGCACGATAGGTGAGCAACGACCGAAGAGATTGTTCATCGGTGACGACCAGAGGAGGAAGGCGATGACCCCGACCCTCACGCCGCCGCCCGAGACGGTGGCTCCCCCAGCCGCCGATGAACGGTGCGACCGCTGCAATGCTGCCGGCAAGCTCCGGATCACTCTCTCGGGTGGGAGCGAGTTGGTGTTCTGTGGGCACCACGCGAACAAGTACGCGGAGGATCTCGTGAAGATCACCGTTCGGTTCGCGACGGACCCCGAGTTCAGCTGGCGTGGCGCCGATCTGATGGCGAACTAAGTCCGCAAACCGACATAGCCGACCGGAGGTACCCCACGGGGTGCCTCCGGTCGGCTTTTTCCTGCCCGGCCTGCGCCGCGCCCACCTGCCCTCGGAGGGGCCGGCAAGATCCGCGCATCTTCGGGGATGTCGCTGCCTCCCCGTGCTCCGGAAGCAGCAACATCCCCGAAGTTGTGCGGATCTCCAACCCGCCGCCCCCAAGATCTCCCGGGGGCCCTGGGGCGCGTGGGGCTAGAGGGTCTGGATGGTGGCGATGCGTTCCTCGAGCTGCTCGATGGTGGCCTGGGCGCTCGGCGGTCCGCCACAGAGCCGGCGCAGCTCGGCGTGGATCTTGCCGTGCGGTTGGCCGGAGCGGTGGTGCCGGGCGGCCACCAGAGCGTTGAGTTGGCGCCGGAGCGCCACACGGCGCTGGGCGGCGCTCATGGGTACCGGCGGCGCTGCCGAGGGCGCAGCGGCCGGCTGAGCGGCCCGCTCGGCGGTACGGCGCCGCTGGGCGGCGAGTTGGTCGGCCTGCCGCTTGGTGAGCAGTAGGGAAACCTGGTCGGCGGTGAGCAGACCGGGCAGTCCGAGGTATTCCTCCTCCTCGGGGGTGCCGGCCTGGGCGGCGGTCCCGAAGGATGCGCCGTCGAAGATCACCTGATCCAGTTCGGCGGTGGCGGAGAGGGCGGCGAAGCGCTTCTCCAACTCCCCGCTGGCCTGCTCGTCGCGCTGCGCGCGTTCCAGCAGGTCGTCGTCGAGGCCGTCGGAGTCCTTGGGTTTGCCCAGGACGTGGTCCCGCTCGTTCTCCATCTCGCTGGCCAGCCCGAGCAGGTGGGGCACGCTGGGCAGGAAGACCGAGGCGGTCTCGCCGGGGCGGCGGGCCCGCACGAACCGGCCGATCGCCTGGGCGAAGTAGAGCGGCGTGCTGGCGCTGGTGGCGTAGACACCCACCGCCAGTCGGGGGATGTCGACGCCCTCGGACACCATCCGCACCGCGACCAGCCACCGCTGGTCGGACGCCCCGAACGTCGCAATCCGCGCGGACGCGCCCTGGTCGTCGGAGAGGACCACGGCGGCCTTCTCACCGGTCACCTGCTCGATCAGCTTGGCGTACGAGCGGGCGGTCTGCTGGTCGGTGGCGATGATCAGACCACCGGCGTCGGGCATCCCGGCGTTGCGCAGCACGGTGAGACGGGCGTCGGCGGCGCGCAGCACCTGCGGCATCCAGTCCCCCGCCGGGTCCAGGGCGGTACGCCACGCCTGCGCCACCAGATCCTGGGTCATCGGCTCGCCGAGGCGTGCCGCCAACTCGTCCCCCGCGTTGGTGCGCCACCGGGTCTCCCCCGAGTACGCCAGGAAGAGCACCGGCCGGACGACCCCGTCGCGGAGCGCGTCGGCGTAGCCGTACACCGAGTCGGCGTGGGAGCGCAGCAGCCCGTCACCGCCCCGCTCGTAGCTGACGAACGGGATCGGGTTGTCGTCGGAGCGGAACGGCGTCCCGGTGAGCATCAGCCGTCGTACGGCCGGCTCGAAGGCCGCCTTGACCCCGTCACCCCAGGTACGGGAGTCGCCGGCGTGGTGGATCTCGTCGAGGATGACCAGGGTGCGACGGATCATGGTGCGTCGACGGTGCACCTGCGGCGCCATGCCCACCTGGGCGTACGTGATCACCGCACCGTGGAAGTCGGCGGCCGAGTGCACGTCGGCGTTGCGGAACGCGGCGTCGAGCTGGATGCCCACCCGGGCCGCGGCCTCGGCCCACTGGGTCTTCAGGTGCTCGGTCGGCGCGACAACGGTGACCGCCTCGATGGTCCCGTCGGCGAGCAGTTCGGCCGCGATGCGCAGGGCGAAGGTGGTCTTGCCGGCGCCCGGCGTGGCGACCGCGGTGAAGTCGTCGGTACGTCGGCGCAGGTACTCCACCAGGGCTTTGCGCTGCCACGCACGCAGTGCCGGGAACGTCTCGAGCACCGGCGTCCGGGCTGCCACGCGAAAGCTCCTCTCCGACCGCACGACGGCGGACACCGGGCGAGGGCCACGAGTACCGCCGCCCATGAAAACGCCCTCGCGCAGAAGCTGCCGCGAAGGCCGACTCAGCATAACCAGCGCGCGCCCGTGGGCCCAGGCGACGCCACGCCTGTCACATCCGCCACCTCGGCACGGCGGTTCTCACCACGGTTCGCCGCTGTGTGGCGGCCGCAGCGTCGCCACCGGCGCGGACCAGCGTCGCCGCAGCGCGATCAGGCGCAGCCCGAAGACCAGGACGGCGGCGGCGGTGAGCGGCACCGGGCCGGTCTGGCCGGTGACGTACAGCAGCACCACCAGGACCGAGCCGGCCAGCGCCGCCACCGCGTAGATCTCCCGGCGCAGCACCACCGGGATCTCCGCGGTCAGCAGGTCCCGGCCGAGACCGCCCCCGATCGCGGTCAGCATGCCGATCAGGCAGGCGCCGACGGCCGGCACCCGGGCGTCGAGCGCCTTGAGCGTGCCGGTGACGGTGAACAGCGCGAGACCCGCCGCGTCGAGCACCAGCACTGTGGTGCGCAACCGGGCGAGTTGGGGGTGCAGCCAGAAGACGGCGAGCGCGGTGACCGCGGCGGTCGTGGCGTACCGCCAGTCGGCGAAGGCCAGCGGCGGCACCTCGTCGATGACCAGGTCGCGCAAGATGCCGCCGCCGAGCGCGGCCACGAAGCCGACGAACGCGACGCCGAAGAGGTCGAGCCGTTTGGCCACCGCGGCCGAGGCCCCGGAGGCGGCGAACACCGCGACCCCGGTCAGGTCGGCGAGGAGCAGGGCGGTGGAGGTGGTCACCGCCGCAGGCTACGTCGCCGGCCGGAGGGCCGAACCGCGTTCACTCGCGGTACGAGTCGTAGATCTCCTTGCACTTGGGGCAGACCGGGGAGCCCGGCTTGGCCGCCTTGGTGACCGGGAAGGTCTCGCCGCAGAGGGCGACGACGAAGGTGCCCATGACGGCACTCTCGGCGATCTTCTCCTTGCGGACGTAGTGGAACATTTCCGGACCGGTGTCGGCGTCCTTCAGCTCCGGACGCTCGAGAACCTCTGTGCTCACGTCTGCACCTCCAACGGACAAGTTTGGCAGGTCATCACGGCCGGGTCCACTTGAGGCCGGCCGGGGCCGGACCCCGTACGGTGCCCGTGTGACTGACTTTCGCATCAGCTACGGCACCGAGGTCGCCGAAGCCCTGCGCGACGGCCGACCGGTCGTCGCCCTGGAGAGCACCATCGTCTCGCACGGCCTGCCTCGCCCACAGAACCTGCGGGTGGCGCGGGAGATCGAGCAGGCGGTCCGGGACGCCGGGGCGGTGCCGGCGACGATCGGCATGATCGGCGGCGAGCTGGTGGTCGGTCTGGACGACGCGCAGCTGACCCGACTCGCCACCGTCGATGGTGTGACGAAGCTCTCCGTGCGCGACCTGGCCGTGGCGGCGGCGACCGGCGCGGACGGCGCGACCACCGTGGCCGCGACCAGCGCGGTCGCCGCCGCGGCCGGGATCGGCGTGTTCGCGACCGGCGGGCTCGGCGGTGTGCACCGGGAGGCGGCGCACACCTTCGACGAGTCGGCGGACCTGGTCACCCTGGCCCAGACGCCGATCACCGTGGTCTGCGCCGGGGTCAAGTCGATCCTCGACGTGGGCGCGACGCTGGAGCGTCTCGAGACCCTCGGGGTCGCCGTGCTCGGTTACCGCACCCGTCGGTTCCCCGGCTTCTATCTCACCGACGCCGGCTTCGACCTGGACTGGTCGGTGGACTCGCCGGAAGAGGTCGCGGCCGTGCTCGCCGCCCGGGACGAGCACGCCGTGCACACCGGCGGCCTGCTCGTCGCCAACCCGCTACCGGTCGACGAGCAGCTCGACCCCGAGCTGCACGACCGGACCCTGACCGAGGGCCTGGCGCTGCTGGAACGGGACGGGGTGACCGGCAAGGCGGTGACGCCGTACCTGCTGGCGCACTTCCACTCGGCCACCGAGGGCGCGAGCCTCACGGTGAACGTCCGGATCATCCTGCGCAACGCCGACCTGGCCGCCCGCATCGCGGTAGCCGCGGTAGCCCGCGCCTCCGCCGTCCCGGCATGACCCGTCCGACCCGTGTGGTCGTCGTCGGAGACGTGATCACCGACGTGGTCGCGGTGCTCTCCGGTCCACTCGCGGCCGGCACGGACACCGCTGCCGAGATCACCCTGGGCGGCGGCGGTCAGGCGGCCAACACCGCCGCCTGGGTGGCCGCGCAGGGGGTCGCCGTCACGCTCGTCGGCGCGGTCGGCGACGACGACGCGGGGCGCGACCGGGTGGCCGAGCTGACCCGGGCGGGCGTGGACTGCGCCGTCGAGCGGGTGCCGGGCGCGCCCACCGGAACGGTGATCGTGCTGGCCGCCGACGGCGAGCGGACCATGGTCACGTCGCGGGGAGCGAACCTGCGGTTGAGCGCCGAGCACGTCGAGAAGGCCGTCGCGGCCGCGCCCGACGCGGGGCATCTGCACCTGTCCGCGTACACCCTGTTGGACGCCTCGTCGCGCGACGCGGGGTTGCGGGCGTTGGCCGCCGCCCGCGAGCGCGGGCTCACCACCAGCGTCGACGCGGCCTCCGCGGCGCCGCTGCGGCGGGAGGGCGCGCGGACCTTCCTGGGTTGGGTACGCGATGTCGACCTGCTCCTGGTCAACGCGGACGAGGCCACGGTGCTGGCCGGCGGTCTGGACCCGGCGGCGCAGGGGCGGGTGTTGTCGGCGACGGCCCGGCGGGTGGTGGTCAAACGTGGCGCGGCCGGCGCGGTCTGGGTCGAGGGACGCACGGCAACGGTCAGCGTGGCGGCGGCCCGGCGGGTGGCGGTGGTGGACGTCACCGGAGCTGGTGACGCGTTCGCGGCCGGCCTGCTGACCGCCTGGCTCGGCGGGGCCACCCCGACCGCGGCCCTGGACCGCGCGACCGAGTTGGGGGCGCTGGCCGTCTCCAACGTCGGCGCCCGACCACCGGCCTGACCGATCGAGCCCTGACCCGCACGGCGCGGGTCAGGGCTCGACGTCGATGACCTTGTGCGGGCGCTCGTCGGCGGTGAGGCTCATCGGCGGGGTGTCGTCCCGCTGCCGAGGGTGGAACCGGTTGGCCAGCCGGTGCTCCTCCTTGGGTGGCCGGTCGTTGGCCAGCAGCACGGCCAGCCACGGGATGAGCACCATGCCGAGGGCGCACAGCGGCAGCCAGAGCCCGAGCAGTGGAGCCTGCACGCCGACCAGGATCGCTCCGACGACGATGCAGGCCACCCGGATGCCCATCATGAGGACGTAGCGGCGCTGACGGCTGGTGAGCTGATCGTTCTGGCTGCGCGAGGCATCGGTGATCAGAATCGGCTGGTACGCCTGACGCTTCACCATGGACCTCCTCGAGGGGATTACGCCCCATCCTGTCACCACGAAGCCGTGATCAGCGAAAATCGACTCATCCCGGTACGTGTTACGCGCGTGGTACGCTGCGCGTCGTGGGCAGCAGGTTCAGCTTCACCGACGAGGCGTTGGCCAACCTGAGGGTCTACGACGTCACGCCCGGGGAAGTCTGGGAGGCGTTGCACAGCGCACGACGGGTCATCCGCCACCTGGGCGACGACGTGATGGTGGTCTACGCCGCCGCCCGCCGGGGTCGCCGCCTGGCGGTGCTGCTCGCCGAGGCCGATGGCACCGACAACGACTGGGACATCCTCTCCGCCCGCGAGCTGAGCGACGTCGAGTCCAAGCGCTACGACGAGGCCGTGCGGAGGGATCGCCGATGAGGGGAGCCGTGACGATGCACCGCAACGACGCGACGAAGCAGTTCCACAGCGGCGACGACCGGCTCGCCGAGCTGATCGACGAGAGCCCGGCGGTGGACCTGCCGACACCCGACACCGACGTGCCCATGGTGAGCCGGTCGGTCCGGCTGCCGCTGGAGACCTACGAGCGGGTCCGCGCCGCCGCCGACGCCCGGGGCATCGGCGTCACCACGCTCATGCGGCAGTGGATCGAGGCCGGCCTCGCCGACCTGGACGACTCGGCCACCGTCTCGCTGGCCGACGTCCGGCGCGCGCTGGCCTCCCTGGCGCACCCCACCGCCGCCTGAGCGTCAGCCCTTCTCGGCCTTCGCCGCCGCCTTCATCTGCTGCTTGTAATCCCGCACCCGGCGCAGCGAGTCGGCGTCGGTGACGTCGGCCACCGACCGGTACGCGCCGGGATCGCCGTACCCGCCGGCCGCCGTCCGCCAGTCCTGCGGGGTCACCCCGAAACGCTTGCCCAGCAGCGCCACGAAGATCTGCGCCTTCTGCTTGCCGAAGCCGGGCAGCGCGGCGACCCGGCGCAGCAGCTCCGGCCCGTCGGCGACGTCCGACCACAGCAGCGCCGCGTCGCCGTCGTAGCGCTCCACCAGCGCCCGGCAGACCTCCTGCACCCGGGCCGCCATCGCCTTCGGGAACCGGTGCAGCGCCGGCGGCTGGGCGAAGAGCGCGACCAGCGCCTCGGTGTCGTAGCCGGCCAACTCGGCCGCGTCCAGGTCGTGGCCCAGCCGCTGCGCCAGCACGTACGGCGAGGAGAACGCCTTCTCCATCGGCACCTGTTGGTCCAGGGTCATGCCGATGAGCAGGGCCAGCGGGCTGCGCTCCAGCAGCCGGTTGGCCTCGGGGTCGATGGGGAGCACGAGCGTCATGGCCACCATCCTGCCCCGCGCACCGACCCGGCCGGACACCGACGCTCCGACGTCTACCGGCGGGTGCCGCCGACCCGGGGACGCGACGCGGGGCAGGATGTCGGGGTGGACGAACACGACATGCTGCTCTCCCCCGCCGGCGTCGACGCGCTGCGGACCGCGCTGACCCGGGCCGGGTTCACCAGCAACGGCATCGCCGAACGGCTCGGCCCACAGGCCACCGCCTCGGTCGGGCGCAACGACTATCGGGCCGCGCTGCGCGCCACCGAGGACCGCGATCCCCTCGCCACGCTGATCCGGGTGTTCATCTGCGACCAGACCGAGTCGGAGGCGAACGTCGCCGCCGCGCTGGCCCCGCTGGGCGTGGCGGACGCACTGGCCGGCGGGCTCGTCGAGCGGCACGGCGACGGTCTGCGCGCCGGAGTCGACCTGGAACCGTACGGCGACGACTGGTGGGTACTCGCCGACGTGCCGGCCTCCGCCCGACCGGGCCGACCCCTGCACGCCGAGCACGTGCTCGGCATCGGCGGCGCCACCCACACCCTGATCGGGGCGACCGTACGCCGGCCGGTCGGTGCCGCACTGGACCTGGGCACCGGCTCCGGCGTCCAGGCCCTGCACCTGGCCACCCATGCCGACACGGTGACCGCCACGGACCTCTCCGAGCGGGCCCTACGCTTCGCCGCCACCAACGCCGCCCTCAACGGCCAGGACTGGGAGCTGCTGCGCGGCGACATGGTCGCGCCGGTGGCCGGCCGGCGGTTCGACCTGGTGGTGAGCAACCCGCCGTTCGTGGTGGGCCCGGGCACCACCACGCACGTCTACCGCGACTCGGGTCGCGTGGGTGACGCCATCGCCGCCGAACTGGCCGCCGCCGCCCCCGGCCTGCTCACCGAGGGCGGCACCATGCAGTACCTGGCGAACTGGGTGCACGTCGCCGGCGAGGAGTGGGACGAGCGGGTGGCCGGCTGGTTCGCCGGCACCGGCCTGGACGCCTGGGTGATCCAACGCGAGGTGGCCGACCCGATGGCGTACGTCGACCTCTGGCTCACCGACGTCGGTGAGGGCGCCGACCCGCGGCGGGCGGCTGTCTGGCTGGACTGGTTCGACCAACACAAGATCGAGGCGGTCGGCTTCGGGATCGTGTCGCTGCGCCGCGGCGGCCACGCCGATCCGGTGGTCCGCGTGGAGGACCTGCGCCAGCAGGTCCAGCCGCCGCTGGGCGACCAGATCGGTGCCTGGTTCGACCGCCAGGACTTCCTGCGGGTACGCGACACCGAAGCGTTGCTCGCGGAGCGCTACCGGGCCGCCGCCGGCCTCCAGCTCCGCCAGGAGGCCACCATGGGCGACGAGGGTTGGGCGGTGGACCGGCAGGCTCTGGCGATGCCGGACGGCCTGCGCTGGACCGAGGAGATCGACCCGCTCGTGCTGGCACTGGTCGGCGGCGCGGACGGCCGCCTGCCACTGCGCGACCAGCTCGCCCTGCTCGCGGCGGCCCACGACGTCGAGCCCGACGAGATGGCCGAGGCTGCCGGCCCGATCGTCGCGCACCTGGTGGAACGCGGCTTCATCGAGCCGGTGACCGCGTGATGCCGCCGGTCCGCGCGGTGCTCACGTCCACTTGCGCGGTGCTGACGCCGGCCGTGGCGGTGGAGCGCTGATGCGGGCGGTGGTGCGCTGATGCGGGCGGTGGTGCAGACCGTCGGGCAGGCCAGCGTGACGGTGGACGACGAGGTGGTCGGCGCGATCGAGAACGGCCTGCTGGTGCTGCTCGGGGTGACGCACACGGACACGGCCGAGACCGCTCGGACGATGGCCCGCAAGGTGCACGAGCTGCGGATCCTGGACGACGAGCGGTCCGCCGCCGACGTCGGGGCGCCGATCCTGGTGGTCAGCCAGTTCACCCTCTACGGCGACGCCCGCAAGGGACGCCGTCCAAGCTGGACGGCAGCCGCCCCCGCCGAGGTCGCCGAACCCCTGGTAACGGCGGTGGTGGAAGCACTGCGCGACCGCGGCGCAAAGGTCGAGACCGGCCGCTTCCGCACCCACATGCTGGTGACCAGCACCAACATAGGTCCCAAAACAATCCTCCTAGACCTCTAACCCCCACCCCCACCCCCACCCCCACTAGACCCCGTTGATCATGAAGTTATTGCCTGCCCGGCCGGCGTGTCGGGGCAATAACTTCATGATCAACGCATTCCGGCCGGCGCGGGGCGGGGCGGGGGCGGGGCGGGCCGGGGGGGCGGGGCAGGGTGGGGGCGGGGCGGGGTGGGGTGGGGGGTGGGGCAAGCGCTCTGGTGACACTTTTTTGTGACGATCCTGCGGGATTGCTGTCGGGTCCGCGATCAGCTCACTCCCGTTTCACGTCTCGCCCGCCAAGCTGTGTCTCACACCGGCACTACTGGGCCGGAGACACGGCACAGACGTGGATACGGGGAGACAGAGATGGTCCTGCAGATGACGGAACACCGGACGCGCCCGGCCAGCAGCACCGAGACCGACGCCCTCACCGACCTGGACGCCACCGACGAGCGCGGCATCTCCACCGACCTGGTCCGGGCGTACCTCAACGGCATCGGCCGGACGAAGCTGCTGACGGCCGCGCAGGAGGTCGAGCTGGCCCGGCGGGTCGAGGCCGGACTGTTCGCCGAGGAGAAGCTCGCCACCTGCACTCCGGTCTCCGAGGAGCTGCGGGCCGACCTGGAGCTGATCGTCGTCGAGGGTCGCGCCGCCAAGGACCACCTGCTGGAGGCGAATCTGCGGCTGGTGGTCAGCATCGCCAAGCGCTACACCGGACGCGGGATGGCCTTCCTCGACCTGATCCAGGAGGGCAACCTCGGTCTCATCCGCGCGGTGGAGAAGTTCGACTACGCCAAGGGCTACAAGTTCTCCACGTACGCCACCTGGTGGATCCGGCAGGCCATCACCCGCGCCATGGCCGACCAGGCCCGCACCATCCGTATCCCGGTGCACATGGTCGAGCAGGTCAACCGGATGGTCCGGGCCCGTCGCGAGCTGGCGGTGACGCTGGGCCGCGAGCCTACCGTCGCCGAGGTCGCCCGGGCTCTGGAGATCCCCGAGTTCCAGGTCATCGAACTCATCTCGTACGACCGGGAGCCGGTCAGCCTGGACCAGGCCGTCGGCGACGACGGGGAGAGCGCCCTCGGCGACTTCGTGGCCGCGGTGGACCCGCGCACCGACCTGGGCGAGGGGGCCGCGCAGGGCGAGCTGCGCAACGAGGTGAGCATCGTGCTCTCCACGCTGTCGCAGCGGGAGCAGGCGGTCATCCGGCTCCGGTTCGGGCTGGACGACGGCCGGCAGCGCACGCTGGACGAGGTCGGCCGGGAGTTCGGCCTGTCCCGCGAGCGCATCCGGCAGATCGAGAAGGTGACGCTGCTGAAGCTGCGGGCGCCGGAGCGGGCGCAGCGCCTGGAGGCGTACGCATGCTGACGCGCCCCACGTTGTGGAAGGCCCTGGCGGTTCGCCGGGGCCTTCCCCCTTGCCGCAGTGGTTGACTGGACCCCCGACGAGAGGCACCCGTGAACTGGACATTGGAAGTCGTGATCGTGCCCGTGTCGGACGTGGACCGGGCGAAATCGTTCTACGCCGACCAGCTCGGCTTCACCGTCGACCACGACACCGTGATCAGCGACGACGCGCGGATCGTGCAGCTGACCCCACCCGGCTCCGGCTGCTCGATCGTGATCGGCAAGGGCGTCGTCCCGCAGATGCCACCGGGGTCGCTCAGGGGACTGCAACTTGTGGTGCCCGACCTCAAGCGGGCCCACGCCGAGTTGGTCGAGCGGGGCGTGCAGGTCGGCGAGATCCAGGTGGTGGGTGTCAACCCCCGACCGGTGCCCGACCCGCTGGACAATGTCGGCTTCGTCTTCTTCGCCGACCCGGACGGCAACACCTGGGGCGTGCAGCAGATCTCCAGCCGCGCCTGACCGGCGCACCCGTCAGAGACGTCGGGGGCCGGTGTCCGGGCGGGCGGCCACGCCACCGATGCGCACCTGGGCGTGCAGGACCGAGATGCCGTCCGGGCGGGCGAGCACCGGGTTCAGGGTCAACGAGCGCACCCGGGGCTGTTCGTCGGCGAGCTGGCCGACCCGCAACAGCAGGTCGGCCAGGGCCGCCCGGTCCACCGGAGCCGCGCCCCGGTGCCCCCGCAACAGGGGGGCCGCGCGGGGCTCGTCGACCAGTTCGGCGGCGTCGGTGTCGGTGAGCGGCACCGACCGCCAGGCCCGATCCCCCAGCAGCTCGGTGGCGACTCCGCCGAGTCCGAAGCCGACCACCGGCCCGAACGCCGGATCTTCCACCAGCTCCACCACACAGGCGACCCCGGGCGGGACCATCGGCTGCACCAGCACGTCCGCGCCGAAGCCGGCGGCCATCTCGGTGTACGCGCGACGGACGCTCGCCTCGTCGCGGAGGTCGAGGCGGACCGCGCCCAGGTCCAGCCGGTGCCGCAGCCCGGGATCGGCGGCCTTGAGCGCCACCGGGAAACCCAGCCGAGCCGCTGCTTCGACCGCCGCGCCGACCGTGTCCGCGGGCACCGACGGCACGGTCTCGATGCCGTACGCGGCCAGCAGCGCTCCCGTGTCGACGGGGTCGGCGCGCAGCGCGGCCTGCGCGGCGTCCCGGTCGATCCGGGGCAGCTCGGGTGTTCCGCCGGGCGGTCGACCCAACCACTGCGCGTACCTGTGCACCCGGGCGAGGGCGCGGACAGCCTCCTCCACCCCGCCGTACGCGGGCACACCGGCGGGCAGCCGGCCGACCAGGAACGTCGCCACTGTCGGCTTGCCCAGGGCGAGGGCTGCGGGCAGCGCCGCGGTGACGTCGGCGTCCACATCGGTGCGTTGACCGGGCAGCGGCGGGGCGAAGACCACGACGAGGGCGTCCACCCGCTCGTCGCCGGCCGTCTCGGCGAGGGCGGCCGCGAACTCGGCGGCGCCGGCGCTCGGCCCGACGTCGCGTGGATAGCCGTCGGCCACGGTCAGCCCCTGCCCGACGCAGGCCGTCGCCGCCAGCCCGGTCAACGCCGACGAGTTGCCGACGACGCCGACGCGACCACCGGCGGGCAGCGGCTGGTTGGCCAGCAGTACCCCCACGTCGAGCAGTTCCGCCACGGTGTCCACCCGGATCACTCCGGACTGGGCGAAGAGCGCCGCCACCGCCACCGCGTCCGGGCCGGCGGTGTCGCCGACCCCGGGCGGGCGGGCCGGCGAGGCGAGCGCCACCACCGGTTTGGCACGACCGATGCGCCGGGCCAGCCGGGCGAACTTGCGCGGGTTACCGAACGTCTCCAGATACAGCATGATCACGTCGGTGCCGGGGTCGTCCTGCCAGTACTGGAGCAGGTCGTTGCCGGAGACGTCGGCCCGGTTGCCGGCCGAGACGAAGCTGGACAGGCCGAGGCCACGCCGGTCCGCCTCGGCGAGCAGAGCCACCCCGAACGCGCCGGACTGGCTGAAGATGCCGACCCGACCGGCCGGCGGCAGCGCGGGCGCGAGCGTGGCGTTGAGGCGTACCGTCGGATCGGTGTTGGCCACGCCCAGACAGTTCGGGCCGACCACGCGCATGCCGGCGGCGTGCGCCGCGCGGACCAGCGACCGCTGCGTGGCCGCGCCCTCGCCGCCGGCTTCGGCGAAGCCGGCCGAGATCACGACGAGGCCGTGTACCCCGGCGGCGGCCGCGTCGGCGACCACCGCGGTCGCCGCCTCCGGTGGGACCGCCACCACCGCCAGGTCCACCGGCACCTGGGCGTCGACAGCCGAGGGGTACGCGGGCAGCCCGGCCACCGTCGACGCGCTCGGGTGCACCGGCACCACCGCGCCGGTGAAACCGCCGTCGCGCAGATGGCCGAGCACCGCCGCGCCGACGCCCTGGCCGGTGGCGCTGGCGCCGTAGACGGCGATGCCACGCGGGGCGAGCAGCCGGGCGATCGAGCGCGCCTCGGTGCGGTGTTCCCGGCCGCGCTGCACCTCGAGGGTGGCCTCGGTCGGGGCGATCGGGAAGCTCAGGTGCACCACACCGTCGGCGTACGCGCGCTGGACCTGGTAGCCGAAGTCGGCGAAGACCCGCAGCATCGTCCCGTTGGCCGGCAGCACCTCGGCGACGAAGCTCATGATGCCGTTGCGCCGGGCCGCGTCGGCCAGGTGCTCCATCAGCACCGAACCGATGCCCCGCCCCTGGAAGGCGTCCTCCACCACGAAGGCCACCTCCGCCTCCGGCGCCTGCGGGCCGAGCCGCTCGTACCGGCCGACCGCGACGATCTGGTCGGCGGCCAGCACCACGAACGCCTCCCGGTCGTGGTGGTCGACAGTGACGAAACGGATCAGGTCCCGTTCCGGGATGCGCGGGTACGGCGAGAAGTACCGCAGGTAGCGGGTGCGCTCGGAGAAGCGGCTGTGCATCGCCACGATGCCCGGCGCGTCCGCCGGGTCGATCTGCCGTAACTGGACGGTGCTGCCGTCGCTGAGCAGCACGTCGGCGGGCTGGTCCACGCTCGTCACCCTAGAACGGCCCGGCTCAGTCCCGCGGGTCGTACGGGTCGAGCCCGAGCAGCGGGAAGACGGTCTTGCGGGTCGCCGCGATGGCGCGGTCCACCGCGTTCGGCTCGCCCGTCGGCTGCCACGGCTCGTACGACGGGTCGCCGTCGTCGGTCATCCGCAGCGGGATCTCCCGGCCCGGTCGACGGGCCGCCGCCAACTCCCGCCACGCGAGGGGGGTGAGCGTCGCCGGGTCGATCGGGTCGCCGGTCGCCACGGCCAGCAGATGCGTCCACGCCCGGGGCACCGCCTCGACCAGCGCGTACCCGCCGCCGCCGGTGGCGACCCAGCGGCCCTCGCACAACTCGTCGGCGAGCGCTCGCAGCGCCAGGTAGGTGGCGCGCTGCCCGTCCACAGTCAGGTTCAGGTCGGCAAGCGGATCGAGCCGGTGCCCGTCCGCGCCGCACTGGGTGACGAGCACCTGCGGCCGGAACGCGCGCAGCACCGACGGCACGATCGCGTGGAACGCCCGCAGCCAGCCGGAGTCGTCCACGCCCGGTGGCAGCGGCATGTTCACCGCGCTGCCCTGGGCCTCCGGCCCGCCGGTCTCGTCGGGGAACCCGGTGCCGGGAAAGAGCGCGAGAGGCGTCTCGTGCAGGCTGACCGTGAGCACCCGCGGGTCGTCCCAGAAGATGTCCTGCACACCGTCGCCGTGGTGCACGTCCACGTCGACGTACGCGATCCGCTCCGCCCCCAGGTCGAGCAGCCGGGCGATGGCCACCGCGGGGTCGTTGTAGACGCAGAAGCCGGACGCCCGGGCGGGCAGCGCGTGGTGCAGGCCACCCGCCACGTTCACCGCCCGGCGGGCGTCCCCCCGCCAGACCGCCTCGGCCGCGGCCACCGTCGCGCCCGCGATCAACGCGCTGGACTCGTGCATCCCCTCGAAGACCGGGTTGTCGGAGGTGCCCAGCCCGTACCCGGCGAACAGCGGGTCACGCGGCGCGGCCCGCACGGCGGCCAGGTAGGCGGGGTCGTGCACGCGGGTCAGCAGCGCGTCGTCGGCGGGCTCCGGCTTGACCACGCGCACGCCGGGACGGGCCAGGACGCCCAACTCCTGGGCGAGCGCGATGGTCAGCTCCACCCGCACCGGGTCGAGCGGATGGTCACCGAGGTTGTAGGCGAGCAGCGAGGAGTCCCACACCACCACCGTGTCGTCGGACATGAGCCCATCGTCGCACGAGGACCGTCGTCGGCCCATCGCACGCGCTGGTCAGCGCTAGGGTGTCGATCCGGTGGCGACCGGCCGGGACTCGTCGGCGACCCAGTTGCTCCACGAACCCACGTAGAGCGCGGCGTCTCCTCGGCCAGCCAGGTGCAGCGCGAGGACCGCCTGCGCGGCGGTCACGCCGGAGCCGCAGTACGCCCCGACCTGCCGAGCCCCGCCCAAGCCGACCGCGGCGAACCGCTCCCGCAGCACCTCGGCCGCCGGGAAGCGCCCGTCGGCGTCCACGTACTCGCCGGCGGGCAGGTTCGCCGCACCGGGCACGTGACCGGCGACCGGGTCGATCGGCTCGACCTCGCCCCGGTACCGGGGCGCGGCCCGCACGTCGAGCAGCACCGCGTCGTCGGCGGAGGCCAGGGCGGCTGCCTGCCCGGCGTCGAGCACCGGAAGATCACCGGGGTGCACCTCGACGTCGCCGGGGCTCGGGGTGGGCGCCTCGGTGGAGACCTGTCGCCCGGCCGCGACCCAGGCCGGGAACCCTCCGTGCAACACGCGCACCGGCCGGTGCCCGGCCCACCGCAACGTCCACCAGGCGCGCGCGGCGGCCAGGCCGTCACCGCCGTCGTACACCACCACGGGGTGACCGACGCGGACGCCGGCGGCCCGCAGCGCCCCCCGCAGCGCGCCCGGGTCGGGCAGCGGGTGCCGACCGCCGACGCCGGGCGGCCCGCACAGCGCGGTGTCCAGGTCGACGAAGACCGCGCCGGGCAGGTGGCCGGCCAGGTAGTCGTCGCGGCCGGGCGGACCGGTGAGCCGCCAGCGGACGTCGAGCAGGGTGGGCGGGTCGGCATGGTCGAGTTCGGCGGCGAGCCGGTCGACCTCGACGAGCAGCTCCTCGGTACCGGACATGGCGACCATCCAACACCATCCGGGTCTTCGCGGTGCGGTTCGTCGAAGGTCGCTCGCCGTGTGGCGGGGTAGCATCGTGCATCGGAGGGCCGCTTACCTTATGAAGTCTCACGATCTGGTCGACACGACCGAGATGTACCTGCGCACGATCCTCGAGCTGGAGGAGGAGGGCGTGCCGCCGCTGCGCGCCCGCATCGCAGAGCGCCTCAAGCAGAGCGGCCCCACCGTCAGCCAGACCGTGGCCCGGATGGAGCGCGACGGCCTGCTCACCGTGGAGGGCGACCGGCACCTGACGCTCACCGCGCTGGGCCGCGGCACCGCCGTCTCCGTGATGCGCAAGCACCGCCTCGCCGAACTGCTGCTGGTCAACGTCATCGGGATGCCCTACGAGGAGGCCCACGAGGAGGCCTGCCGCTGGGAGCACGTGATGAGCGACGCCGTCGAGAAGCGGGTGTACGACCTGCTCAACAGGCCGACCCGCTCGCCGTACGGCAACCCGATCCCCGGCCTTGAGGAACTGGGCTCCCCCGGGCCCGAGACCAGCGAGCCCGGCGAGGGTGAGCGCAACCTGGCCTTTCCCGGGCTCTCCGGGCCGGTCGTGGTCCGCCGGATCTGCGAGAGCGTGCAGACCGACTCCGACGTGCTGCGCCAGCTGCACGCCGCTGGCGTCGACCCGGGCGCCACGGTGACCGTGGCCCAGGAGCGCGACGGCGTGTCGATCGACCGCTCCGGCGACCGGGTACGGCTGCCGCGCGAGGTCGCGTCCCGGGTCTTCGTCGCCGCCAACTGACCACCCGCGGGCGTCACAACGCCCGCGTGTCCACCTTCTTCGCCAACGCGATCAGGTCTCCGGCCACCTTGTCCGCGGCTGTCCGCTCGGCATTCCGCGCACCGGTCCAGGTCAGGATGGCGAGGCGTCCGTCGGTGGCCAGCCAGCCGACCTCGGCCACCGGCCCGTGGCCGCCGGACGCGGCGGTCGTACGCCGGTACGCCTGCTGGCCCAGCCCGGTGACCTTCGTCGCTTTGGCGGGCACCACGTCCGCGCCGAAGGTGGTCTTGTCGATCGTGGTCTCCGACACACTGAGCGTCAGCTCCGGCAGCGCCGCGCGCTCGGCCCGGACCACGCAGGTGTGCGTGTCATCCCGCTCGCTGGCCGCCGCCACGTCGAAGCGCGCCTTGACGACCTGCTCGATCACCGCGAAGTCCAGCAGCCGGCACGCGCCGCCCGACGAGGCCGCCGACACGTCCAGGGCGACCGGCGCCGGTGGTGGCAGCGCCACCGGCTCGGCCTCGGCGGCACAGCCGCTCACCAGCAGGCCCGCCAGCCCGGCGACCACGATCCGCCCGCGCACGCTCCACCCTCTCGCCGACCGACGGCGGAAGGGCCCCGCCGGATGTCCGTCGGAAACCGTACGGGGTGTCCGGGTCGGGCGGAAGTCCTCATTCCGAGGGTGGATCGTCCACGTACGGGCAGTGCCGGCAACCACGCCCGCAGCACGTGCCCCGACGGGCCAGGAAGGCGGCGCTGAGCACGAACAGACCCGTCGCCGGGTCGAGGTAGCCGGCCTCTCCGGCGGCCAACGCGGCGTCGTGCGCGGCGATGATCCGGGCCCGGTCGGGATGCTCGGGCGGCAGGCGGGACGGGTGCGGCTCGGTGAGCGGCCGGCCGGCCAGGGGGCGTCGTTCTCCGCTCACCCGCGAAAGTCTAGGAGGCCTGCTTGAGTCTCCACCAGGTGGAGGCGCGAGGGTGACGGCATGAGTGGCGAGACGTGGCACACGATCGGCGAGCTGGCCCAGCGGACGGGCCTGAGCGTCAGGACCATCCGGTACTACGCCGACCATGGCATCGTGCCGCCAGCGGACCGGAGCCCGGCCGGCTATCGCCTGTTCGACGCCGAGGCGGTCGCCCGACTGGAACTGGTCCGGACGCTGCGCGACCTGGGCGTGGATCTGACGTCCATCCGTCGGGTGGTGGACCGCGAGGTGCCCCTGCGCGACGTGGCCGCCACGCACGCACAGGCGCTGGCGGCGCAGATCCGCGTGCTGCGGTTGCGCCAGGCCGTGCTGACCGTCGCGGCGAGGCGCGGGGCCGGCCCGGCCGAGGTGGACGACCTGCACCGGTTGGCCCGGCTCACCGCCCGCGAACGGTCGCAACTGGTGGACGACTTCCTGGCCAGCGTCTTCACCGGCGACCCGCCGACGTACCCGGGTGTGCTCGTCTCGATGACGCCGGAGCTGCCCGAGGATCCCACCGCCGAGCAGGTGCAGGCGTGGGTGGAGCTGGCCGAGCTGTGCCGGGACCCCGCCTTCCGGGCAAGCATGCGGCGGCTCGCTCGCCAGCACGCCGCCGACAACGACGTGCCCGGCCTCCCCCGCCCGGACGCCGTCGCCGTGGTCCGGGACGGGGTGGCGGGCGCACTCGCCGCCGGTCTCGATCCAACCGGCGGCGAGGCCGAGCCGGTGGTCGCGGCGGTCACCAGCCGGTACGCCCGCCTGCGCGGCCTCCCCGACGACGCCGACCTGCGCCGGCGGCTGCTGGACCGGCTCGTCCTGGCCAACGACCCCCGTCGGGACCGCTACCTCGACCTGCTCTCGGTGATCAACGGCTGGTCGGGCGGAGGCGCGGTCGCGCCGGCCGTCGACTGGTTCATCCGAGCGCTGCGCGCCCGGATGCCGGCAGAGGCCCGCTCTCAGCCGAACCAGGTCATCGCCTGACCATGGCCCCGGGTCCAGGCCAGCGGCCGCCCGTCGAGCGCGAGGACGTTGTGCAGCGCCGCGTCCGGCGAATCGGGCAATCCGGCGTAGGCCAGCACCTCCGGGGCTTCGTTCGCGATCCAGTGGCCGGGCAGCTCACCGACCAGCCGCACGAACGCGTCCCGGCGCGCGGCGGGCACCTGGTAGAGCACGGACGTGTGGAAGATGACGAGCGTCGCGTCGGCCGGCGCGCGGGCCACCAGAGCCGGCAGGTCGTCCACCAGGTCACCCCGGACCAGCAGCGGCGGGTCGGCGGCGGCGACCGCCGCCGCCGCGCGCAGCCGGGCGCGGCGGTGCGCGTGCTCCGGCCAGATCAGGGCGTCCAACCAGGACACGTCGTCGGGGTCGGTCACGTCGAGCGGGTTCAGGTCGAGGCCAGCCCGCCACACCACCTGGGGTACGCGCTCAGGCGGCACCAATCCGCTGGCCGCGCACTCCAGGACGGGCGCTCCGTCGCCAACCTGGTGCTCGCCGTACCGGTAGGCGTACCGGTCGGGATACAGGCAGAGCCCGGCGGACGCCCCGACTTCCAGCAGGGCGAGGGGCTGCGGCAGCGCGGCGAGCACCGGCAGCAGCACCGCGCACCGGCCGGCTTCGTTCGTCTGGGTCGCCCTGCGCTTCAGCTCGGTTTCGATGACCGGCCAGCGCGTCAGCACGTAGTCGTGGAAAGCGGCCAGGTCCTCGACCGGCCCGCCCAGCCAACGGACCACGCCGTACAGCAGGTTCGGCTGGCGCTTGGCCGGCGGGAGGGTGTCGAGCAGGGCGAGCAGGTCGTGGTCGTCCGCGACGGCGTACGACAGCCGCTCGTACGTCGGTGAGATTCCGTGTGCCTCGCGGCGCGCGAACTCGACGTACGCCTCGGTGGTTGTCATGCCTTGATCGTCGCAACGATCTCCCGGCTTTTCAGCCCCGCGGCTCTCCGCCCGTCCAGCCTTGTCGGCGGCCATCATCGTCGGCGACCTGCCTCCGGTCCAGCGCGGCGGACAGGACGGTGGCCAGCATGGCGGCACCCACGACGATGCTCAGCGTGTGCTGGACGACGGCCACGGCGGGATAGTCGACGGCCACGTAACCCGCCGGCCGGATGATGGCCATCGGGAGCTTCCAGCACCCCCAGGCGAACAGCGACCCCGACGCGGTGAACGCGAGCGACATCGGAACCCAGCGCGGCAGCCGCGCCGGGCGATGGTGGTCGAACGCCCAGACGCTCCACCCGCCCACCAGCGCCCACAACCCCGCGCTGCCGTCGAGGAGACGGTCGTTGAGATCCCCACCACCGGCACGATGCGCGGGCGTGATGCCCAGCGTGCCGCCCACCGCCCAGGACAACCAGAGCAGACCCAGCGCGACAGTCACCGCCACCGCCAGCAGCGGGAACCATGACGGGCGGCCCGGACGATCTTCCAGCCGTCCCTGAAAGGCGACCGGCCACCGTTGCCGCAGATAGATCGGTAGTGCCACGGCCAGTCCCGCCGCCATCCCCAGGAAGCCGAACCCGATGAGGAAACCCTCCCCCGCCGGTGCCGGATCGCCACCCCTCAGGGCCGTGAGAATGCCACTGATCACCAGGTACGGAAGCATCGGCACCAGGAAGCCGCCGCCCACCCAGGCGAAGAAGATCAGCGGTCGCGCCGGGAGACGCCTGCCCCAGTTCTGGGTCAGCGCCAGCGCGACGGTGACCCCGATCGCGGACATCCCCACGGTGACCGCGTTGAGCACCACCCAGGCGGCGGTTCCCATGTCGTCCGGCCCGTTCCCGAGCAGCCCGACAACGATCCAGATGACCTTGACCAGCAGGTACAGGGACATGGCCAGCGCCGCCGAGTAGCCCGCCACCTTGCCGACGACGATCCACCGCCGGCCGATTCCCCACTCGGTCTGCTCCCCCGCTGCGCCGACTGGCCCCCTCATCACTGGCCCGCCCTCCGCTGCGACCGATCCGGCTCCGGCGATCCTCTCCCGGTTGCCGGCCGTCAGTATCCCGCCACGGAGGGAACGTCGTGCCGTCTCGTCCCCCGACCGAGGGAACCACTCACAGCACCCTGCCCTCACCTTGGCCTCTGCCGTGATCACTTGATGCTGGCCAGTTGCCCACGAGCTCCCGTGACTGGTCAGCATCAAGTGATCTTGCGGGCGTCTTGTTTCGGAAGCACTTGCAAGACGCTCAGCCCGGCAGGGAGGATTCCAGGTCGCGACGGGTGAGGGCGGCGTGTAACCGGAGCCCTTCGGCCGCCAGATTCTCCCGTCCGCCCTGCTCCCGGTCGATGGCACACACCACCGAGTCGACCTTCGCGCCGCCGGCCCGTAGCTGCCTGCACGACGCCAGCAACGCGCCGCCGGTGGTGACCACGTCCTCGATCACCACGACCCGCAGGCCACCGACGGGGCTGCCCTCGGCCGCCTTGCCGGTGCCGTACTCCTTCGCCTGCTTCCGCACGAAGGCTGTCGGCAGCCCGGTCAGCTGCGACATCACGGTCGCGATCGGAATGCCGCCCATCTCCATCCCCGCCAGAACGTCGCACTCGGGCAGCAGGGCGACCATCGCCTCCGCCACCTCACGCAACAGGCCCGGGTCGGCCTCGAACAGGTACTTGTCGAAGTACTCGTCGCTCGTCTGACCGGAGCGCAGGCGGAACGATCCGGTCAGGTGGCACGTTTCGTAGACGCGGTGCGCAAGGGGAGAAGTCATGCCGCCAGCGTGGCAAACGGCGCTGTCCCGGCATCACCCAGTCGTGACACGCGGCCGGGCCGCACGGCTCAGGGCAGCTGGCCCGGGCGGTCGACGACGGCGATACGCAATACCGCAATAGCGCCGAACATCGACTCCTTGCCGTTACGCACCACCGACTCTCGGGTGCCGAGGAAGACATGGGTGTCCCGGTCGAAGAGGAAATCCTGGTTGCCTCCGATCACGCCGGGCATCCGGATCGCCACCCCATGCCGACCTGCTGCGTCGACCACGTCCCCCGAGATGACGACCGCTCCCGGTTGCCGCGCCAGCAGTTCGAAGAGCGCCGCGAGCGCTCGGGGCGGCACGTAGCCGTGGAGCATCGACCGCGCGGTGGTGTACGGCATGCTCTCGCCCCCGTAGACGGCCTTCTCGTCGGCCCCTTCGGGTAGTTGCAGGTCGACTGGATGTTCCCGAAGGTAGGGAAGCAGCTCGTCCGGATCGGTGGGCAGGTCGCCGTGGTAGGCCGGCGGCGGAAACGCGTCGAGCTTCTTCTCCGGGTCGGCGGGATCGTCCTCGCGGAGGACCATGAGCTCGCCCCACCCGTTCGGGTCGGTCTCCGGTCGATAGCGTGCCTGCGTGTACGCGACTCCACCGGCCGACTGCCACAGCTGGTTCCGTATCGTCCGGTACGGACCGCTGTCCGGCAGGTCGCGGACCGTCGCCAGGGCCTCCGTGAAGACGTACTGGTCGGGGCGGGCGGTGAGCTCCGGTTGCTGCCGGGCGGCGTCGGCGGCCAGGTGGAAGATCTCCGACGCGCTGGCCCTGGGTGGCGACTGGTCGCCGAACCTCATGGTTTGGACCACCAGCGCACCGGTGGTCAGCGTCACCGCCATCCCGACCGCTCCGGCGAGACGCCAACCACGCAGGAACCGGGTACGCCGTCCGGCCGGACGGCCCGTCGACGCCAGCTCGGCCCGTTGGACGACGTGTGCGCTCAGGTCCCTGAGAAGCTGCTCCTCGAAACCCTGCGGCGACCGTTCAGTCGTGTTCATCGTCAGCTCCGTCTCAGCTCAGGTGAGGGTGGTGACCGGGCGGGCGAGCACGGCGCGGACCAGGCGGCGAGCCCGGTGCAGGCGGACCCGGGCGGCGACCGAGGACATTCCGAGCACGGTCGCCGCCTCCGCGACGGTGAGGCCGTCCACGGCGACGAGTTCGACGAGCGTCCGGGTGCCCTCGGGTAGCTCGCTGAGCGCCCGGTGGGTACGGCGGGCCGCCGACTCGGCGTCGATGCGCTCCTCGATGCGCGCGATGTCGTCGGGGCCGAGGTCGCGCCGTCCGGCCAGGCGGCCGGTCACCCGCAGGCGTTGGGCCGCCCGTCGCCGCTCGTCGCCGATGACGTGACGGGCCACCCCGTACAGCCAGCCGATCTGGCTACCCCGGTCCGGCCGGTAGCCGGCCGCCGACTCGATCACCGCCAGGAACACGTCGGCAGTCAGGTCGGCGGCGAGATGTGGATCGTCGACCCGCCGCGCCACGAACCGGCCCACCGCCTCCAGGTGCCGCCGGTAGAAGACCTCGAACGCCACCGGGTCGACTCCGATGCCGGAGATGTCGTCACCGGCTCCGCTGGTCTCATTCACGGCCGTCCTCTCTCGCGCGTTCACACCTCTTCTTCGTTCGGCGCAGCACGGGTGTTACCAACCGGGGGCGATGAAGACCACTATCCGGCGCTTAACCGCACGCCTGCTGCAGGAAGGCCGGCCCTGGACGACTGTGGGGCTCAGGCGGTACGTCGCGAAGATCGACTCGCGTCTCATGATGTCGGGGCATCCCGAAGGGGTTGATACCCCGGTTTCAAGGAAACCGAGTCGATCAGCAGGCGGAACGCCGCGAGCGCGGCAGGTGTCCCTGCCGCGCTCGCTAGCGTTGCGTGTACGTCAGCTACAGCCGCTGGTGGAGCCGCAGCCCTCGCAGACGTAGCAGCTACCGGCCGGGCGCATCTTCGTGCCGCAGGTGAAGCAGAGCGGCGCGTCGGCGGCCTTGCCGATCACGGCCTCCAGCAGCTCGGTGCTGGAACCCACGCTCGGTGCCGGCTTGGCGGCGGCCACGTCGGTCATCTCCTGGGCCGGCTGGGCGACGGCCTCGGTCTTGGCCGGGGCCTCGACCGGTGCGGAGGACGCCATCGCGGTGAGGTCCGCACCGGTGACGGCGGCAGCCTCCGCGTCGGCCTCGGCCCGCAGCTGGGCGGCCCGCTCGCCGGCGGTGAAGATGCCCAGCTCGGCGCGGCGCTCGTACGGCAGGAAGTCCAGCGCCAGGCGACGGAAGATGTAGTCCATCACCGAGGCCGCCATCCGCACGTCCGGGTCGTCGGTCATGCCGGCCGGCTCGAAGCGCATGTTGGTGAACTTGCTGACGAACGTCTCCAGCGGCACGCCGTACTGCAGGCCGATGCTGATGGCGACCGAGAAGGCGTCCATCACGCCGGCCAGGGTCGAGCCCTGCTTGGACATCTTGAGGAAGACCTCGCCAAGGCCGTCGTCCGGGTAGGACGACGCGGTGAGGTAGCCCTCGGCGCCACCGACGGAGAAGCTGACTGTCTCGGAGGTGCGCTTCTTCGGCAGGCGCTTGCGCACCGGCCGGTACTCGATGACCTTCTCGACCGCAGCCGGCGCGGCGGCGGGGGTCTCGACGGCGGCCGGCCCGGTGGCCTTGTTGGACTTGGCGACCGAGAGCGGCTGGCCGACCTTGCAGTTGTCCCGGTAGATCGCCAGGGCCTTGAGGCCGAGCTTCCAGCCCTCGAAGTAGATCTTCTCGACGTCCTCGACGGTGGCCGCCTCCGGCATGTTGACCGTCTTGGAGATGGCGCCGGAGACGAACGGCTGGATGGCCGCCATCATCCGCACGTGGCCCATCGGGGCGATCGTCCGCTCGCCCATGGCGCAGTCGAAGACCGGGTAGTGCTCCGGCTTGAGGCCGGGGGCGTCCACCACGTGGCCGTGGTCGGCGATGTGCTCGATGATCGCCTCGACCTGCTCCTCGGGGTAGCCGAGGCTGCGCAGCGCGCGCGGCACCGTCTGGTTGACGATCTGCATCGAGCCGCCGCCGACCAGCTTCTTGAACTTGACCAGCGCCAGGTCCGGCTCCACGCCGGTCGTGTCGCAGTCCATCATGAAGCCGATCGTGCCGGTCGGGGCGAGGACGCTGGCCTGCGCGTTACGCCAACCGAACTTGTCACCGATCTTGTTGCCCTGGGTCCACTGCCTGGTCGCCTCGCGGACGATCGCGGTGGCCACCGGGCTGGTCGGCTTGATCTCGTCGTTGGCGGCGGCGTGCTTGCGCATGACCCGCTTGTGCGGCTCGGCGTTGCGGGCGTAACCGTCGTACGGGCCGACGACACCGGCCAGCTCGGCGGAACGGCGGTACGCGGTGCCGGTCATCAGGGACGTGATCGACGCGGCGACCGAACGGCCCTGCTCCGAGTCGTACGGCAGGCCGGTGGCCATCAGCAGGGCGCCCAGGTTGGCGTAGCCGATGCCGAGCTGCCGGTAGGCGCGGGTGGTCTCACCGATCTTCTCGGTCGGGAAGTCGGCGAAGCAGATCGAGATGTCCATCGCGGTGATGACGAACTCGACGGACTTGACGAACTTCTCCACCTCGAAGCCGCCGTCGGCGCGGAGGAACTTCAGGAGGTTCAGCGAGGCCAGGTTGCACGAGGAGTTGTCCAGGTGCAGGTACTCCGAGCAAGGGTTCGACGCGGTGATCCGGCCGGTCTCCGGGCAGGTGTGCCAGTCGTTGATCGTGTCGTCGTACTGCAGGCCGGGGTCGGCGCACTCCCAGGCGGCCTGCGAGATCGTCCGGAACAGGTTCTTGGCGTCGACGGTGTCGATCACCGAGCCGTCCAGCCGGCCGCGCAGGTCGAAGTCCTTGCCGTTCTCCACCGCCGACATGAACTCATCCGAGACGCGGACCGAGTTGTTGGCGTTCTGGTACTGCACGCTGACGATGTCGGAGCCGCCGAGGTCCATGTCGAATCCGGCGTCCCGCAGCGCGCGGATCTTGTCCTCCTCGCGCGCCTTGGTCGCCACGAACTCCTCGATGTCGGGGTGGTCGACGTCGAGGATGACCATCTTGGCCGCACGCCGGGTGGCGCCACCGGACTTGATGGTGCCGGCCGAGGCGTCCGCGCCGCGCATGAAGCTGACCGGGCCGGAGGCGGTGCCGCCGGAGGAGAGCAGCTCCTTCGAGGAACGGATCCGGGAGAGGTTGACGCCGGCCCCCGAGCCGCCCTGGAAGATCCGCCCCTCCTCCTTGTACCAGTCGAGGATGGAGTCCATGGAGTCGTCGACGGAGAGGATGAAGCAGGCGCTGACCTGCTGCGGCGACGGCGTACCGACGTTGAACCACACCGGCGAGTTGAAGCTGAACACCTGGTGCAGCAGCATCCAGGTCAGCTCGTGCGCGAAGACCTCGGCGTCGGCCGGGCTGGCGAAGTAGCCGTACTCCTCACCGGCGGTGCGGTAGGTCGTGACGACCCGGTCGATGAGCTGCTTGAGCGACCACTCCCGCTCCGGGGTCCCCACCGCGCCCCGGAAGTACTTGGTGGTGACGATGTTCGCCGCGTTGACGCTCCACGACTCCGGGAACTCCACGCCCCGCTGCTCGAAGTTGATCGAGCCGTCCCGCCAGTTCGTCATCACGACGTCCCGGCGCTCCCACGAGACCTCGTCGTACGGGTGGACCCCCTCCGTCGTCCATACGCGCTCGGTCTTCAGCCCCGCGCCTGCCTTGTTCCGTGAACGGCTGGTTGTCACGCCGTCGCCCCCCTCGTCTGCGCGGTCACCCACCGCGCGTCCTGATCTCTCGGAAAACAGTGAAGTCTCAGCTGGTACGGCCGGCGGCCTCGACCGCATCGGCCCGGTCCTGCTCCCGGGCTCGCGCCGCGGCCCGCAATGTCTCGATCTCGCGCTCGAAGTCGGCGAGCGAGTCGAAGGAGCGGTAGACGCTGGCGAACCGCAGGTAGGCGATCTCGTCCAGGTCGCGTAGCGGACCCAGGATCGCCAGGCCCACCTCGTGACTGGGGATCTCGGCGGCCCCCTTGGCCCGGACGGTCTCCTCCACCCGCTGCGCGAGCAGCGCCAGGGAGTCGTCGTCCACCGGCCGGCCCTGGCACGCCTTGCGCACCCCGCCGATGATCTTCGTACGGCTGAACGGCTCGGTCACCCCGCTGCGCTTGACGACCGCGAGGACCGCCTCCTCGACGGTGGTGAACCGTTTGCCGCACTCCGGGCACGAGCGCCGCCGTCGGATGAGCTGGCCATCGTCGGCCTCCCGCGAGTCGACCACGCGGGAGTCGGCGTGTCGGCAGTACGGACACCGCATTTGCTAACCCCCAATTCATGATCAATCGCGTCACACCGGATGCTCCCGAGCACGGAGAACCACGACGGTGCCCTGCACTCATGGCGTCCGCCGTGATCGACCTTACGGGAGTGCGGTCGGTAGTCGGACCCAACCTGTGGGCAACTTACGCCCGTGTCACTACTACATGTAGGGGTCGACCGTATGTCGCCAACGAACCCGGGTCAAGTTGACCGGCGTGTCCGGCGCGTCACGGACCATCGGCTTCATCCGCCCCCCGCGGAACCAACGCGGACACCCCGCGCGAGTTACCGGCCGCACAGCCCGAGGAAGACGGGAAACGTCCGACAATCGAACACGCGTGCTACCCGACGTACCATTTATCAGAACATCTGTACGGGCGGAGCGGTTTTTCACCCCGACACGCCGGTGAGAGGTCGTACAGATGTTTGAAAATGACCGATCTCACCTATACGGTCAGGAACAACCGCACGCACCACGAGCCGACGAGGCACCCAGCGCCGACCAGGGAGGACGGACGTGACCGAGGACCGGGCCAGCCGGCCGAAGAGCCCGCAGCAGATCACCGAGGCGGGCCCGCCGGCCACCCGACGCCGCACCACCGCGCGCAGCCGGACGGGTCAGCCCGCCGTGCGTCCGGTCACGCCGGTGGTCAGCGCCTTCCCCGACCCGGCGACGGTCGACCTGACCGCCCGCCAGCGTCGCATCCTGGAGTTCATCCGCACCTGGGTCGAGCGCCACGGCTACCCGCCGAGCGTCCGGGAGATCGGCGAGGCGGTCGGCCTGGTGTCACCGTCGAGCGTCGCCTACCAGCTCAAGGAGCTGGAGAAGAAGGGCTTCCTGCGCCGCGACCCCAACCGTCCCCGCGCCGTGGACGTCCGCGCCCCGAGCGAGGCCATCGACGACGAGCTGTCCCGCGCCCAGCGACCCACACCGGCGTACGTGCCGATGCTCGGCCGGATCGCCGCCGGTGGGCCGATCCTCGCCGAGCAGGCGGTGGAGGACATCTTCCCCCTCCCCCGCGAGCTGGTGGGCGAGGGCGAGGTGTTCATGCTCCAGGTCAAGGGCGACTCGATGCTCGACGCGGCGATCTGCGACGGCGACTGGGTCGTCGTCCGGCAGCAGCCGACCGCCGACTCGGGCGAGATCGTGGCCGCCATGCTCGACGGCGAGGCGACAGTCAAGACCTACCGTCGGCGCGACGGGCACGTGTGGCTGATGCCGCAGAACCCGGCCTTCGACCCGATCCCCGGCGACGACGCCACCATCATGGGCCGGGTCGTGGCGGTGCTCCGACGGATCTGAGCGGCTGACCGCGCGGGTGGGCGCCGACGGCGCTCACCCGCATCGCCCGACCGTTCGGCCCGCTGACCGGACAGGCTCGGCGGGACCGTCGCGATCAGGCCGGATGGCGCTGAGCGCGTCAGTAGCGGTCGCCCCGATGGCCACGACCGCCACCGGGATACTTGCCGTACGGGTCGACGGGCGCGTCGTCCTCACGCCGGCGGCTGGGCCGCTGGCCCCGGTAGTCCGGCTCCGGCCCACCACGCCGCGGCGGCTCCGCCCGACCCCCGCTGGGCTGGCCACCACCGCCGTACACACCGCCGCCCGGCCGACCACCGGTGCCCCCGGCGCGGCCACCGCCACCACCGGCACCACCGGCACCGCCGGCGCGGCCACCGCCACCACCCGCACGGCCACCGCCACTACCACTACCACCGGCACGGCCACCACCACCGCTACCGCCACCGGCACGGCCACCACCGCTACCGCCGGCGCCGTACACGCCGCCTCCGGCCGGAGCGCCACCGCCACCGCCCCCGCCGGGCCGAGCCGCACCGTAACCGCCGCCTCCCGCGCCAGCCGGACGTGCACCTCCACCGCCGGCAGGACGGCCACTCCCGCCACCCGCGCCGGCTGGACGCGCGCCACCGCCGCCGTAGACGGCGCCGCCGGCAGGGGCGGGACCGCCCCGACCGGACCCACCCCCGTAGACCCCGCCACCCGCCGCCGCGCCGCCGTACACCCCCGCGTTCGAACGGCCACCGCCCGGCGGAACACCGTCGACACCGGGAGTGCCGCTGCGGTCGTCCGGGTCGTCCGCCGCATCGTCGGCCGTGGGCGGGCGACGGCGGGCCCGAACGATGCCGACGATGCCAGCGCCGACGAGCAGCAGACCGAGTACGCCGACCGCGCCCACCAGATAGGTGATGTCGTCGAAGCTGAGCCCGTCCATCCAGGACTTCCCGGCCGCCGGCTTCGTGCCCGCCGCCGCGGCGAGCGGTGCCGCCGCGCTCGTGGACGGCGTGTAACTCAGGACGTCGATCGTCTCGTCGGCGGTGAGTTGACCGCCGTCGGAGACCGTGACGAAGGTCTTGCCGTCCGGCGTGTAGGAGATGGCCTCGCCGAACGGGTCGGCCAGGGGCGTCACCCGCGGCTTGCCGGTGGTGAGCGCTCCGGCGATGTCGTCGCCGGTGACGTCGTACTCGAAGGCGTCCGCGTACGTCCGGATCACGACGCGGGTGCCGTCCGGCGATCGGGCGGCACCGGTGATCGCGGCCCGCCCGTAGACGCTCAACGGATTCTCGGTGCTGGTCTTCGGCAGCTTGATCTCGCCGACCTTCTTCATCGGCACCGGCGGAGTGTCGCCGCTCTTCAGCTTCGCTGCCGCGGTGAAGATCTCCGAGTTACCGCTCGCCACCTTCGTGATGATCAGTGGCAGGCCGTCGGCCCCCACCAGCAACGCCTCCGCGTCGCGCGGCTTGTTATCCGGGTACGAGAGCCGGTGCAGCACCGGCTGCTTGCTGCCGTTGATCGGCATCGTCCAGACCGCGATCCGGGTACGCCGCTGCTTGCTGGTGGTGTTGTCGCCGATGTCACCGATCCAGAGGGTGTCACCCTTCGGAGACACGGCGAGATCCTCGGTGTCGAACGGTCCCTGACCCGAGTAGCGGACCGGCTCCTTGACGACCTTGCACTTGCTGTCGAGGAAGAAGACCCGCTTACGTCCCTCGACGTCGGTGCCGTCGTTGACGACGATGTAACCGGTCTTGGTCGCCACCAGGCCGGACAGCTCCCGTAGACGGTCGTCGGTGACCGAGCAGCGCTTCTTGCCGGGGGTGGCTGCGGGCGGCTGTGATGATCCGGGAGCGGGAGCGGCTACGGCGACTCCGGCCAGCGCCACGGTTGCCCCGAGCAGGCCGAGGGCAACCGTGACCGAGGAAACAACGCGGCGCATTCGGCCAGTGTCGCATGCCGCGCGTTTCCGATGGATGACGCCGGGGCCGCTCAGGAGCGGCTGCCGACCGCCTGGCCTTCCCGGGCAACGTCGTACGGCGCCAGCTCGGCAGCGAGTGCCGCGCTGACCCGCACGTGCAGCAGGGTGCCCTCCGGCAGGTGCGACGTGCTGAGCACCTCGCCCGACCGGTGCACCCGGGACACGAGATCACCACGGTCGTACGGCAGGACGGCCCGGACCTCCACCGCGGGCTGCGGCAGCCGCTCCTCGATCGCCGCGCGCAACCCGTCGACGCCCCGACCGGAGTACGCCGAAACGAAGATCGCGTCCGGCCAGAGGCGCTTGAGCCGCAGCAGCGTGTCCTCGTCGGCGGCGTCGGTCTTGTTGACCACCAGCAGCTCGGGGAGCCGGTCGGCACCGACCTCGGCGAGCACCTCGTGCACCGCCCGCACCTGCTCCTCGGGATCCGGGTGGGTGCCGTCGACGACGTGCACCACCAGATCGGCCTCCGCGACCTCCTCCAGCGTCGAGCGGAACGCCTCGACGATCTGGTGCGGCAGGTGCCGCACGAAGCCGACCGTGTCGGAGAGGGTGTAGAGCCGCCCGTCCGAGGCGGTGGCCTTGCGGGTGGTCGGGTCCAGCGTGGCGAAGAGCGCGTTCTCCACCAGCACGCCCGCACCGGTCAGACGGTTGAGCAGGCTGGACTTGCCGGCGTTGGTGTAGCCGGCGATGGCCACGGCGGGCACGGAGTTGCGGGTACGACGAGCACGCTTGGTGACGCGTACCGTGCGCATGCTCTTGATCTCACGGCGGAGCCGGGAGATGCGGTGGCGGATGCGCCGCCGGTCGGTCTCCAGCTTGGTCTCACCGGGACCACGGACACCCACACCGCCGCCGGCGCCGCCGCCGCGACCGGAACCACCGGTCTGGCGGGACAACGTCTCACCCCAACCGCGCAGCCGCGGCAGCAGGTATTCGAGCTGCGCCAGCTCGACCTGCGCCTTACCTTCCTTGCTCTTGGCGTGCTGGGCGAAGATGTCGAGGATCAGCGCCGTACGGTCGACGACCTTGACCTTGGTGCGCTGCTCGAGGTTGCGCAGCTGCGACGGGGACAACTCGCCGTCGCAGATGACCGTGTCGGCACCGGTGGAGAGCACCACCGCGCCGAGGTCGTCGACCTTGCCGGAACCGATGTACGTGGCCGGGTCGGGTCGCGTACGACGCTGGATCAATCCTTCGAGCACCTGAGAGCCGGCGGTCTCGGCGAGCGCGGCCAGCTCGGTCAGGGAATTTTCCGCGTCCGTCACCGTGCCCTCGGTCCAGACGCCCACCAGGACGACCCGCTCCAGCCGCAGCTGGCGGTACTCGACCTCGGTGACGTCGGTGAGCTCGGTGGAGAGGCCTGGGACGCGTCGGAGAGACTGCCGCTCCGACAGGTCCAGATCGCCGGTGGTGACATCGTCGAACTCGTCCTCGACGGGGACGAAGTTCTCCTGGTCTCGCAAGCGGTTCTCCTGTCCGTTTTGATAAGTAGAACGTAATCCTGACATGACACAACGCCGAACGCACCTGCTATATGCCCACGCCGGGGGTCGCCAAAAGTGGGGGCGAATGCTGGTCGGCTGCGACAACCCGGTAGAAATGCGGGCGGCGGCCGACCGGTCGCACAGCCGTGACGGAGGGATCCCGTGGCCATCACCCGACTGCCGAGCGCCGGATTTTCGATCACCATCCGGATCGCCGTGACCGCGGACGCCTCCTCGATCGGCCGGCTCACCACGTCCGTCGGTGAGGCCGGGGCGATCGTCACGGCGCTGGACGTCGTGGACTCGGACCCGACCCACGTGATCGTCGACCTCACCTGTGACACCGCCGACGCGAACCACGCCGACCAGGTGGTCGAGGCGCTGACCGCGCTCGACGGCGTGGACGTGCGCAAGGTGTCGGACCGGACGTTCCTCCTGCACCTCGGCGGCAAGATCGAGGTGACCTCGAAGGTCGCGCTCCGCAACCGCGACGAGCTGTCCCGCGCGTACACCCCGGGGGTCGCCCGGGTCTGCATGGCGATTGCCGAGAACCCGGCGGACGCCCGGCGGCTGACCATCAAGCGCAACACCGTCGCGGTGGTCAGCGACGGCTCGGCGGTCCTCGGCCTGGGCAACCTGGGCCCGGCCGCGTCGCTGCCGGTGATGGAGGGCAAGGCGGCGCTGTTCAAGCGCTTCGGCGGGGTGGACGCCTGGCCGGTGGTGCTGGACACCCAGGACACCGACGAGATCGTGCAGATCGTCAAGGCGATCGCGCCCGCGTACGGCGGGATCAACCTGGAGGACATCGCCGCGCCGCGCTGCTTCGAGATCGAGGCCCGGCTGCGCGAGGCGCTGGACATCCCGGTCTTCCACGACGACCAGCACGGCACCGCGATCTGCGTGCTGGCCGCGCTGACCAACGCGCTGCGCGTCGTGGGCAAGCAGCTCACGGACGTGCGGGTGGTCGTCTCCGGCGCCGGCGCGGCGGGCACCGCGATCATGAAGCTGCTGCTGCGTCAGGGCGTCGGCGACATCATCGCGTACGACCGCCAGGGCGCCCTGCACCGCGGCCTGGCCGACCTCAACCCGGCGTGGCAGTGGCTGGCGGAGAACACCAACAAGGAGAACTACTCGGGTGACCTGCCCGGGGCGATCCGGGGCGCCGACGTGTTCATCGGGGTCAGCGCGCCGAACCTGCTCAGCGGTGACGACATCGCCGGCATGGCGAAGGACTCGATCGTGTTCGCGCTCGCCAACCCGGACCCGGAGGTCGACCCGCGGGAGGCGCGCAAGCACGCCGCGGTGGTCGCCACCGGCCGCTCCGACCAGCCGAACCAGATCAACAACGTGCTCGCCTTCCCGGGCGTGTTCCGTGGAATGCTGGACGCGCACGCCGAGGAGTTCACCGAGGAGATGGCGCTCGCCGCCGCCCGGGCCATCGCCGACGTCGTCGGTGAAGACAAGATCAACCCGACGGTGATCGTGCCGAGTGTCTTCGACTCGCGGGTGGCCCCGGCGGTCGCCGCCGCCGTCCGTGCGGCCGCGCACAACCCCAGCCCCCTCCCGGCCGCCGACCCCGGCCCGGCCGACCTCCCGGAAATCGCAGCGAACGCCAGCGCCACCCCCTGACCGGTGGCCGGCGCCTCGCCGGGTGCCCACCGCGGTGCCGGGCGCCCGCCGCGTTGCCGGGTTGCTGAGCGCCTTGCCGGTTGCTGGGCACCTGCCGGCGACGAGAGGGTGGGGAAGTCGGGAGGCGACCCCGAGCGGGGGGTCGGTTCGCTTCCTTTGCTCTGCTTCAACCTACGCAACACCTCGGCGTCCGATAACCGGACACCGAGGTGTTGCGTGGAGTGAAGCAGAGCAAAGGACCCACGACGACCGGCGTCAGCCAATGAGCGGGCGCCCTCGGCAGACAGCCTCAGCCGAAGGGGGGCAGCCTCAGCAGCGGGCCGTGACCGGGGCGAGCAGCCTCAGCAGCGGGCCGTGACCGGGGCGAGCAGCCTCAGCGCTGAGCCGCAGCGGACAGGGCGAGGAGGTCGACCTCGCCGGTGGCCACCAGGACGGCGGGGCCGGAGAGCCAGCACGAGTCCTCGGTGACCGTCACTGTCAGGCGGCCGCCGGGGAGGTCCACCGCCACCACACCGGCGTCCCGGCCTGCGTCGCGCAGGGCCACGGCGGCCACCGCGCAGGCGCCGGTGCCGCAGGACAGGGTCTCGGCGCTACCGCGCTCGTACACCCGCATGAGGCTGTGCCCGTCGGTGTCGTCGACCGGATCGCCCGCGGCGATGAACTCGACGTTCACGCCGGCCGGGAAGACCGTCGGATCGAACCCGGGCGCGACGGTCAGATCCAGCGCGGGCAACTCCACGCCGTTCGGCAGGACGCACACCAGGTGTGGGTTGCCCACGTCCACGACCGTGCCGGACAGGGTCAGACCGCCCAGGGTGGCGCTCGACTCGTCGTACAGCCGGGGTCTGCGCATCTCGACGGACACCGCGCCGCCCTCGACCAGCGCGCGCACGACGCCGGCGCGGGTGGCCACCGGCAACGCCGCGCCGGCGGGCGTGGCGAGCCCGGTGTCGAGCAGGTAGCGCACGAAGACGCGCGCGCCGTTGCCGCACATCTCGGCGAACGAGCCGTCCGCGTTCCAGTAGTCCATGAACCACTCGGCCTCGCCGGCCTGGCCGGCGCCGTCGGGGTGCTTGGCCGCGCGGACCACCCGCAGGACGCCGTCCGCGCCGATGCCGCGACGCCGGTCGCAGAGCGCCGCGACCAGCTCGGGGGTCAGGTCGAGCTGACCGTCCGGGTCGGGCAGGAGGACGAAGTCGTTGCCGGTGCCGTGCCCCTTGGTGAACTCCACGACCCCATCATCGCGCAGCAGCCGGCACCAGGTGCAGGGCGGCCTCGATCAGGTCCGGCGCGGCCGAGTCGAGCCACTGGATGCGCGAGTCGCGCCGGAACCAGGACCGCTGCCGTCGGACGAAACGCCGGGTGGCCCGGATTGTCTCGTCGTGTGCCTGTTCCTCGGGCAGCTCGCCGTCGAGCATGCGCAGCACCTGCTGGTAGCCGAGCGCGCGACTCGCCGTCCGCCCCTCGGCCAGACCCCGACCCACCAGCTCACGGGTCTCGTCGACCAGGCCGTCGGCCCACATCCGGTCCACCCGCAGCGCGATCCGCTCATCCAGCAGCCCCGTGTCGAGGTCGACGCCGAGCTGCACCGACGGGTAGTACGGGGTCGGCTGCGGCAACGACGCGGTGAACGGCGCACCCGTCAGCTCGATCACCTCCAGCGCACGGACGATCCGCCGCCCGTTGCCCGGCAGGATGCCCTCGGCGGCCACCGGATCGACGGCGCGCAGCCGCGCGTACAGCGGCGCGGGCCCGGTCTCGGCCAACTCGCGTTCCAGCCGCTCGCGCAGCGCCGCGTCGGTGCCGGGAAACTCGAACCGTTCCAGCACCGCCCGCACGTACAGCCCGGAGCCACCCACCAGCAGCGGCACCCGCCCCCGGGACAGGATGTCGTCCACCGCCGCGCGGGCCAGCCGCTGGTACTCGGCCACGCTCGCCGGCTCGCTGACCTCCCAGATGTCGAGCAGGTGGTGCGGCACCCCGTCCCGCTCGGCGATGGTCAGCTTGGCGGTGCCGACGTCCATGCCCCGGTAGAGCTGCATCGAGTCGGCGTTGACCACCTCCCCGTCGAGGGCGTGCGCCAGCGCGATGCTCAACGCCGACTTGCCCGCCGCTGTCGGCCCCACCACCGCGACAACCGTCACATCCGCTCCCAGGACGCCACGAAGTAGGCCACCCCGTAGGGCGCCGACTCGTGCAGCAACTCGCCGCGCCACCCGCCGGCGCCGGCGCGGGCCGCGTCGGCCAGCACCTGCCACGCCGCCCGGCCGGCGACCTTCAACTGCGCCGACACACCCGGGTCCAGGTCGCGCAGGGCGTCCACGTCCGCCTCGGCGAGGGCCGCGGCAACCCCCATGTCGTACGGGAGAGCGCGCTGGTCGTCGTACCCGGGCGCCTGCTGGCCCCGGCAGGCCGATCCGTCGCCGAGCACCAGCAGCGCCACCCGGTCACCGGCGGTGGCGACCTCCGCGGCGAGCGCGGCCACCTCGGCCGGCCCGGCGTCGGCGGTCACCTGCATGGCGGTCACCGCTGCGGGCGTGGCCCGATCGTCGGTCAGGGGTGCGAGCGGGGCGTGCCGGGACAGCAGCCACGCGCCGATGGTCAGACTCAGCGGCAGCACGGCGCCCCGGTCCGGTTGACCGGGAACCAGGGGCACGTCCAGGTCCACACCCCAGGGCTGGAGAGAGCCGGTCGCCGGGGACTGGATCGGACCGGTCACCGGGCCGACGCCGAGCAGCACCACCGCGTCCGGAGCCGTGGCCAACAGCCGGCGAACGGCGAGGTCACAGGCGGCCCGCAGGTCGTCCAGTTCCCTGGCGGCGGCACCGGCCACTTCGGGCACGAGCAGGGGCGGATGTGGGCAGACGGCGGCGGCGACCAGTGGCACCCGTTCACCGTAGCGGGAATCCCCGGTGCGTCTCCGCGGCGATCCGGTCAATCAGGCCCTAGGACACCGTATGGTCACGGTCGGCGATAGGCGCTCGACGCGGACCGGGTCGGACCTGTGACAATGCCGGAAGTAACTTGGCTGCGCCGTGGCGGCGACGGGGGACTGCTCCCTCGACGCCGGGAGAACGAGGATGGGCACATGAGCGACTGGACTGCCTTCGGACGGGTGGACGCGGACGGCACCGTTTACGTCAAGACCGCCGAAGGCGAGCGGGTGGTCGGATCTTGGCAGGCAGGAGCGCCGGAGGAGGGCCTCGCGCACTTCGCGCGCCGCTTCGCCGACCTGGTCACCGAGGTGGACCTGACCGAAGCGCGGCTCAACTCGGGCGCGGCGGACGCCGGGCACTCGTTGAGCACGATCCGGCGGATCCGCGCCACGCTGCCGGAGGCCCACGTCGTCGGCGACATCGACGCCCTGGCCGCCCGACTGGACAAGCTGGCGACCCTCGCCGAGGAGAAGGCGACCGAGGCGCGTGCCGCCCGGGACGTCGCCCGGGGTGAGGCCCTGGCCCGAAAGACCGCCCTGGTCGAGGAGGCCGAGAAGCTCGCCGCGGAGTCCACCGGCTGGAAGACCGCCGGCGACCGGCTCAAGGAGATCCTCGACGAGTGGAAGACCATTCGCGGGGTCGACAAGAAGGCCGACGGTGAGCTGTGGAAGCGGTTCGCCGCCGCGCGGGACGGCTTCACCCGGCGTCGAGGCGCCCACTTCGCGTCCCTGGACTCGCAGCGCAAGCAGGCGCAGACGGTCAAGGAAGAGCTGGTCGCCGAGGCCGAGAAGATCAAGGACTCCACCGAGTGGGCGGCCACGGCCAACCAGCTCAAGGAGTTGATGACGCAGTGGAAGGCCGCACCCCGCGCCTCCAAGGAGGCCGAGCAGAAGCTCTGGGAACGGTTCCGGGCCGCGCAGGACGCCTTCTTCAGCCGGCGCAGCGAGGTCTTCTCCGCCCGGGACAACGAGCAGCGCGGCAACCTGGAGCGTAAGCAGGCCCTGTTGGCCGAGGCCGAGGCCCTGGACATCGACGCCGACCCGAAGGGTGCCCAGGCCAAGCTGCGGGACATCCAGGCCCAGTGGCACGAGGCCGGCCGGGTGCCCCGCGAGGCCGCCGCCGGGCTGGAGCGCCGGCTGCGCGTCATCGACGACAAGGTCCGCGAGGTGATGGACTCGGCGTGGCGTCGTACCACCAAGGAGGACAACCCGCTGCTCGCCCAGATGCGGGCCCAGGTGGCGGAGGCCGAGGAGCGACTGACCCGGGCGCAGAGCGCCGGGGACGCCCGCCGGATCAAGGAGGCCGAGCAGGCCCTCGCCTCCAAGCGGCAGTTCCTCCAGCTCGCCGAGCAGGCCGGCTGACCTGACGCAGTCGCAGGAGCCCCCGGCCCCCGAGAGGGACCGGGGGCTCTCGCGTGTCCGGGAGTCCCCGCGCCGCGCCGCGCCGCGCCGCGCCGCGGCAAGATCCGCGCAACTTCGGGGAAGTTGCTGCTTCAGGCGCGCCGGAGCCAGCAACATCCCTGATGTTGTGCGGATCTTGCCGCCCCGCAGGCGGCGAGAGGACCGCAGGGTGGCGCGCGGGAGCCAACGGGGGCGGCGGGCAGTTGACGCATTGAGGTGGGCTGATGAGAATGAGCGACGGAGTCAGGTAGGGCCACCGGGCCGAGGGCGACGACGGCGAGCATCGCTGTCGAGGATCGGCCGGTGAGCTGCCGCGAGTTTCCCGTCCGCGTGACATGGGCCGTCGCGCACTGTCCGCGTACCCCGAGGGGACCGTGACGTGCGGACGGCCGCCCGCCGGCGTCGTCGCTCGACGGCGTCGTGCCTCCGAAGTGGAGCTCGAATGTTCCGTGGTAAAGCTCTTGGCGGCGCGCTGACCGCGCTCGCCACCGCAGCGGCAGGTGTGTTCCTCGCCGCCGCCGTCAGCACCACCCCGGCTTCCGCCGCGGGTACCGGCACCGGCTATCTGCACACGAACGGTAGCCAGATCGTGGACAGCACCGGCGCGACGGTCCGGTTGACCGGCATCAACTGGTTCGGCATGGAGACCGACAACAAGACCTTCCACGGTCTGTGGTCGAGCAATCCGTGGCGGGGGCAGCTCGACACGATGGCCCGGTTGGGCTACAACACGTTGCGGGTGCCGTACTCGAACGACGCGCTGAAGCCGGGCGCGACGGCCACCGGGATCAACGACTTCGTCAACCCGGACCTGATCGGGCTGTCGCCGTTGCAGATCCTGGACAAGGTGATCGACTACGCCGGCAGCAAGGGGATGCGGATCATCCTGGACCGGCACCGGCCGACGTCGGCCGGGCAGTCGCCGCTGTGGTACACGTCGACGGTTTCCGAGGCGACCTGGATCAACGATTGGAAGATGCTCGCCCAGCGGTACGCGGGCAATCCGACGGTGATCGGCGCGGACCTGCACAACGAGCCGCACGCCGAGGGCACCAACCCGGCGGCCACCGGCGCGTGCTGGGGCTGCGGTGACACCGCGCGGGACTGGCGGCTCGCCGCCGAGCGGGCCGGCAACGCCATCCTCGGTGTGCAGCCCAACTGGTTGATCTTCGTGGAGGGGGTGAGCTGCCCGAGCGGTGGCCTCTCCAACGTCTGGGACGGCGACACCAGCAACGACGAGGACTGCGGTTGGTGGGGCGGCAACCTGTCGAAGGCGGGTCAGTTCCCGGTACGCCTGAACGTGGCGAACCGGCTGGTCTACTCGCCGCACGAGTACGCCACGTCGGTGTACCGGCAGACCTGGTTCGACGCGCCGGACTACCCGGCGAACATGCCGGCCATCTGGGACAAGTACTTCGGTTACCTCTACAAGCAGAACATCGCCCCGATCATGATGGGCGAGTTCGGCAGCACCCTGGCCGACCCGAAGGACAGGGTGTGGCTGGAGAAGTTGATGGCGTACACGGGCACCGGGGTGACCGGGATGTCGTTCACCTACTGGTCGTGGAACCCGAACTCGGGTGACACCGGCGGCATCGCGCTCGACGACTGGACCAACATCAACACCACCAAGCAGGCGATCCTGCAGCCGTACCTGATCGCGCCGAGCGGCGGCGGTCCCACCGGAGGGCCGACCGGCGGCCCCACGGGTGGCCCCACCGGCGGGCCGACGAGCGCGCCCCCGGGCGCCTGCACGGCCACCTACCGGCAGGTCAACGCCTGGCAGGGCGGCTTCCAGGGTGAGTTGACGGTCAAGAACACCGGTACGGCCGCGGTGAACCCGTGGACCGCCACCTGGAGCTGGCCGTCCGGAGTGACGCTGGGCAGTGGCTGGAACGCCACCGTCACCCAGTCCGGTACGACGGTCACGGCCGCCGCGCCCAGCCACGCGCCGTCCCTGGCGGCGGGGGCATCGGTCACCGTGGGCTTCACCGCCAACGGTACGGCCAGCGCCCCGGCGACCGTGAAGCTCAACGGCGCCAGCTGTTGAGCCACCGGGGTGGCCGGCGCCCACGCCGAGGGCGTCGGCCACCCCGGCCCGGGCGCACGACGGGCCGGGCCGAGAGCCGGGCGCACGCCGGGCCAGGCCAGGGCAGGCGCACTCCGAGCCCTCCGTAGGGCGGCGGACCAGGGCCGCACGGAGCATTTACATCAAGGTTCTTCTATGCTTCCATCGGGAAAGCGCTTGCCTTCGCTGTGGCCGGCGCGAACGCGGGAGCCGCTTCTTCGCACCGAAACGCACCGGCGGACCCGGGACCTGATCCCGGATCACCTAGCCGCCCACGGGCATGGGCGTCGCGACGGTCCGTCCGCCTCATCGAAAGGAAGCAGCATGCGCACAACACAGCGTCGGATGACGCTGCTCGCCACCACCGCCGCCGCCACCGCCGCACTGGTCACCGGCGGTTTCCTGACGGCCGTCTCGGCCCAGGCGGCAGCCGGCTGCCAGGTCGCCTACTCGGTCGCCAGCCAGTGGCCGGGCGGGTTCACCGGCAACGTCACGGTCACCAACCTCGGCGACCCGGTATCCGGGTGGACGCTGGGCTGGTCGTACGGGGCCGGCCAGCAGGTCAGCCAGGCGTGGGGGGCCACCGTCACACAGAGCGGCAGCCAGGTCTCCGCCGCCAACGTCGACTACAACGGCAACCTGGCCACCAACGGCAGCGCCTCGTTCGGCTTCAACGCGAGTTGGAACAACTCCAGCAACCCGGTGCCGACCAGCTTCACCCTGAACAACGTGGCGTGCACGGGCGGAACCACCACACCGACCACCACCACACCGACCACCGCCCCACCGACCAACCCGGGCACGCCCACCACGCCGCCCATCCCCAGCGATCCGCCGCCGAGCGTTCCGCCGCCGAGCGGCCTGGTCGGGTGGGCAACCCAGAACGGCGGCACCACCGGCGGTGGAGGTGCGCCGGCGACCACCGTCACGAACGCCTCGGCGCTGACCAGCGCGCTGAACGCGACCGGTTCGGCGGTGATCCGGGTGTCCGGCACCATCTCCTGCTCGGGCATGCTGCGGGTCCGGTCCAACAAGACCATCCTCGGCAACTCCGGCGCGACGATCGTCGGCTGCGGACTCAACGTCAGCGGTGACCGCAACGTCATCATCCGGAACCTGACCTTCCGGGACTGGAACGACGACGCGATCAACGTGCAGGAGTCGGCGACCAACATCTGGATCGACCACAACACCTTCAGCAACGGGTACGACGGCGCGGTCGACATCAAGCGCGGCTCGGACTTCGTCACCGTGTCGTGGAACCGGGTCTTCAACCACGACAAGACCATGCTGCTCGGCCACAGCGACGACAACGGCGCGCAGGACACCGGGCACCTGCGGGTGACGTACCACCACAACTGGTTCGACGGCAGCAAGCAGCGCAACCCTCGGGTGCGCTTCGGCAACCCGGTGCACGTCTACAACAACTACTACCGGGCCAACACCGGCTACGGCGTGGCCTCCACGGAGAACGCGGGCGTGCTCGTCGAGGGCAACTACTTCGAGAACGTCCCCGACACGTACCACCTCGGCGAGGCCGACTCCGGGCCGGGCCGGCTGGTGGCCCGCAACAACCACTTCGTCAACTCGCCCGCCGGGCAGACCGGCGGCAGCGTCGCCAGCATCCCGTACTCGTACCAACTGGACACCGCGAGCAACGTCAAGTCCATCGTGACGGGCGGCGCCGGCGCCGGTCGCATCACGGTCTGACCGTGGGTCGGTCGGGGTCCGCCGTGCCGGCGGGCCCCGACCTGCGTCAGTGCGCGGCGCAGCCGCCGGTGGGCGCGGGCGCGACCGCCGGGGCACCGACCGTGGGCAGTGGAAGCAACACCCCGGGGGTACGCGGGGAGCGGCCGGCCTCGGCGGCGTCACCGGCCCGGGTCCGGCGGTGCGACAGGGGCGCGCCGTCGGCGTTGAGGTGGTGCGGCGCGGCGTACGTGATCTCGGTGTGCACGATGTCGCCGGGCCGGATCGACCCGGCGAAGCTGCCCGCGTCGAAGTGCACGAGCCGGCCGTCGCGGGCCCGGCCGGACAGCCGCCCGGTCCGCTCGTCCTTGCGGCCCTCGCCGACCGCGACCAGCACCTCGACGGTCTCCCCCGCGAGGCGCTTGTTCTCCGCCCAGCTGATCTCCTCGACGCAGGAGATCAGCCGCTCGTAGCGCTCCTGCACGACCTGCTTGGGCAGCTGGCCGTCCATCGTCGCGGCGGGGGTGCCGGGGCGCTTCGAGTACTGGAAGGTGAAGGCCGACGAGAAGCGGGCCTCGCGCACCACGTCCAGCGTGCGCTGGAAGTCGGCCTCGGTCTCGCCGGGGAAGCCCACGATGATGTCGGTGGTGATCGCCGCGTCCGGCATCGCCGCCCGGACCTTCTCGATGATCCCCAGGTACCGCTCGGAGCGGTACGACCGGCGCATCGCCTTGAGCACGTCGTCGGAGCCGGACTGCAACGGCATGTGCAGCGAGTGGCACACGTTCGGGGTCTCGGCCATCGCGGCGATCACGTCGTCGGTGAAGTCCTTCGGGTGCGGGCTGGTGAACCGGACCCGCTCCAGGCCGTCGATCTCACCTGTGGCGCGCAGCAGCTTGCCGAACGCGTACCGGTCACCGAACTCGACACCGTAGGAGTTGACGTTCTGCCCGAGCAGGGTCACCTCCAGCACACCCTCGTCGACCAGGGCGCGCACCTCGGAGAGGATGTCCCCCGGGCGGCGGTCCTTCTCCTTGCCGCGCAGGGAGGGCACGATGCAGAACGTGCAGGTGTTGTTGCAGCCCACCGAGATCGAGACCCAGCCGGCGTACGTGGACTCGCGGCGGGTCGGCAGCGTGGACGGGAAGACGTCCAGCGACTCCAGGATCTCCACCTCGGCGGCGGCGTTGTGCCGGGCCCGCTCCAGCAGCACCGGCAGCGCGCCGATGTTGTGCGTGCCGAAGACGACGTCCACCCAGGGCGCCTTGCGGACGATCTCGCCGCGGTCCTTCTGCGCCAGGCAACCACCGACGGCGATCTGCATGCCCGGGTGCTTGTCCTTCACGGGGCGCAGATGACCGAGGTTGCCGTAGAGGCGGTTGTCGGCGTTCTCCCGCACCGCACAGGTGTTGAAGACGACGATGTCCGGGGTGTCGTCGGCCTGGGGCGCACGCACGTAGCCGGCCTGTTCGAGCAGGCCGGAGATGCGCTCGGAGTCGTGCACGTTCATCTGGCAGCCGTAGGTGCGCACCTGGTAGGTGCGCGGGCTGCCCGCCGCTGCGGTAGTCATGACCAGGACAGCGTATCCGGGTCGACCGGATCACCCGAACGAGGAGCACCCGACATGTGCCGAAGCATCAAGACGCTGCGGGAGCCGTTCACCCCGCAGGTGACCGACGCGGACATCGAGGCGGCGGCGTTGCAGTACGTCCGGAAGATCTCGGGCTTCCGGGCGCCCGCCGCGCACAACGCCGCCGCGTTCGAGGCCGCGGTGGCCGCGGTGACCGAAGCCACCCGCACCCTGCTCGACCACCTGGTCGTGCGGGGATCGGGCACTGCCGATCGACCGGCCACCGCCGCCACCGGACACGCCTGACGTCCCGACGCACCCGGCCCGGCCGGATGGCTCGCCACCATCCAGCCGGCTCGGCTCGAGCGACCCCGGCCGGCTCGGCAGGACCGGCCGGCCCGTCGGGCTTGAGCGACCCGGCCGGTCGGGCTTGAGCGACCCGGCCGGCTCGGCGTGCGCGGCCGGCCCGTCGGTGGCGGGTCAGGCCGCGGCGAGGACCGGTGCGACGGTGTCGGGCGCCCAGCGGGAGCGGTGACACTGCGACCAGCCCCGGCAGCCCGGGTCACCCAGCGAGCAGAGCCGCTGCTTGCTGAGCACCTCGCCGTCGTCGGTGTCCCGGACGTCGAAGTGCACCGGGCGGACCGTGCCGTCCGGTGCGACGAGCAGATGCCGGGTGGCGTCGAGCGTGTCGTCCCGCAACAGGCAGTCGCGGCCCAGCAGCCGGGCCAACGCGGCGATGCTGGCGTGCTCGGAGAGCCGTTCGGGCACCCCGTAGCAGTCGATCACCGTCGGAAACTCGCCCGGCGCCTGCCAGACGTCACACACCACCGCGTACGCCGGCAGTCGCGCCGGGTCCGCCGCTGCCAGCGGCATCACCACCCGACCGAGCGCCTCGGCCAGCGCCGGGTAGACCTCAACGGGTCGTACCCGGTCGATTCTCCAGTTCCACAGCTCGGTCATTCCGCCTCCTCGCTGCGTTCGTCCCACCGGCCTCCGAATCGGGCCTTACTGACGATGGTGGGGGGCATTTGACCCCAGCCGGGGGCAAGTTACCGGTCTGTGACCATTCCGGGCAAAATTTCCCTGAGCGGCATTGCTCGGAGTAGCGGGAAGGTGACAGTTTATCGGGTATCGTGCGCCAGCCGAACCACCCGGAGGGCGTGTCCCCGCGACAACCGGCCGCGTCCGTCAGCGCAGGACGACCAGGTGCTCCCCGCGCGGCAACAGTTCACCCACCACGGGTGCGCCCGGCAGCTCACCGGCGACCAGCAGACCGCCGGACGTCTGCGCGTCGGCCAGCAGCAGGCGCTCGTCCTCGTCGGCCGCACCGAAGTCCGTCCACGGGGTGACCCACTCCAGGTTGCGTCGGCTGCCGCCGCTGACGTACCCGTCGCGCAGCGCCTCCCGCGCGCCCGCCAGGTACGGCACCCGGGCCGTGTCGATGGCCACCGTCAGCCGGCTGGCGCGGGCCAGCTTCGAGGCGTGCCCGAGCAGACCGAACCCGGTCACGTCGGTGCCGCACCGGATGCCGGCGGCGACCGCTGCCCGTGCGGCGCCGGCGTTCAGCGCGCTCATCGTGGCGACCGCCTCCGGGAAGCTCTCACCGGTGGCCTTGTGTCGGGTGTTGAGCACGCCCACGCCGAGCGGCTTGGTCAGCGACAGCGGAATCCCGGCCCGACCGGCGTCCAGAGTGATCAGTTCCTCGGGCCGTACGGTGCCGGTGACCGCGAGACCGTACTTCGGACCGTCGTCGTCCACGCTGTGCCCACCGGCCAGGTGACAACCCGCCTCCCGGGCCACGTCCTGGCCGCCGCGCAGCACCTCCCGCGCCAACTCCAGCGGCAACACGTCCCGTGGCCAGCAGAGCAGGTTGAGCGCCACCAGCGGGGTGCCGCCCATCGCGTACACGTCGGACAACGCGTTGGCCGCGGCGATGCGCCCCCAGTCGTAGGCGTCGTCGACGACCGGGGTGAAGAAGTCCGCGGTGCTGACCAGGCCCGTGCGCTCGTCCAGGCGGACCACCGCGGCGTCGTCGCCGTGGTCCAGGCCGACCAGCAGTTCCGCGGTGCCGCTGGCCGGGCCGAGACCGGCCACCATGACCTCCAGCTCGCCGGGCGGAATCTTGCAGGCGCAGCCACCGCCGCGCGCGTAACGGGTCAGCCGTACGGGTTCCGTCATCCCCCCATGATCTCGGCAACCCGGTGCCGCCGCCACCGTCGCGGTCCACCCGGTGACCGAAATCGGACCCCCGACAACGATCGTGACCGGTGTTACCGCTCCGTGACCAACTGGGTTGCGTTCCGCCACATCACGCCGCCTACAGTTGCCCAACCGGGGGTCGACCGACCCGATCCGGGGAGACGACAGGGACGGTGGAGGACGTGACGACGGGCCAACCGCTCATCGTGCTGGACGCGGTCAACAAGTGGTTCGGGCCGCTGCACGTACTGGACGACGTCTCGCTGTCGGTAGATCGGGGCGAGGTGGTCGTGGTGATCGGCCCGTCCGGCTCCGGCAAGTCGACGCTGTGCCGTGCCATCAACCGACTGGAACCGATCAACTCGGGCACCATCACCTTCGACGGTCAGCCGCTCCCGGCCGAGGGCAAGCCCCTCGCCCGGCTGCGCAGCGAGGTGGGCATGGTCTTCCAGTCCTTCAACCTCTTCGCTCACAAGACCATCCTGGAGAACGTCACCCTCGGGCCAATCAAGGTCCGCAAGGAGAAGCCCGCCGCGGCCCGCGAACGCGGACTGGCCCTGCTCGACCGGGTCGGCATCGCCAACCAGGCGGACAAGTTCCCGGCCCAGCTCTCCGGCGGCCAGCAGCAGCGGGTGGCGATCGCCCGCGCCCTGGCCATGCAGCCCAAGGCGATGCTGTTCGACGAGCCCACCAGCGCCCTGGACCCGGAGATGGTCGGCGAGGTGCTCGACGTGATGACCTCGCTGGCCCGCGACGGCATGACCATGGTCGTGGTCACCCACGAGATGGGCTTCGCCCGGCACGCCGCCAACCGGGTCATCTTCATGGCCGACGGCAGGCTCGTCGAGGACGCCTCCCCGGCGGAGTTCTTCGAGAACCCGCGCAGCGAGCGGGCCAAGGACTTCCTCTCCAAGATCCTCACGCACTAGGCGTCCGTAGTGGAGCGCGCCGCACCTCGGTGGGCTCCGTCGAAGAAGGAGAAGAGTATGCGTATGACGCGCGTTGCGGCAGTCGCCGCGGTCGCGGCTCTGGCCGTCACCATGACCGCCTGTGGCGGAGACGAAGGTGGCAGCACCGGCAGCTCGGGCGCCAAGGGCATCGTCGGCAAGGCGGAGAAGCAGAAGAAGCTCGTGATCGGCGTCAAGGCCGACCAGCCGGGCCTGGGTCTGCAGACCGGCAGCCAGTACGAGGGCTTCGACATCGAGATCGGCAAGATCGTGGCCAAGGGCCTCGGCGTCGACGCCAACAACATCGAATGGAAGACGACGGTCTCCTCCAACCGGGAGCCGTTCATCCAGCAGGGCACCGTCGACCTGGTGGTGGCGACCTACACCATCAACGACGAGCGCAAGCAGAAGGTCAACTTCGCCGGCCCGTACTTCATCGCCGGTCAGGACCTGCTGGTCAAGGCCGACTCGACTGTCGCCGGTCCGGAGGGTCTCGACGGCAAGAAGGTCTGCTCGGTCTCGGCGTCCACCCCCGCCAAGCGGATCCAGAGCGATTACCCGAAGGCCAAGCTGCAGCTGTTCGACTCGTACTCGAAGTGTCTGCCGCTGTTGGAGAACGGCCAGGTCGACGCCATCACCACCGATGACATCATCCTCGCCGGCTATGCCGCGCAGTCCCAGTACGCCGGCAAGTTCAAGGTCGTCGGCAAGACCTTCTCCAGCGAGCCCTACGGCATCGGCCTGAAGAAGGACGACAAGGACGGCTGCGAGAAGGTCAACGAGATCCTGAAGACCGCCGCCTCGGACGGCACCTACAAGGCCGCCTGGGACGCCACCCTGGGCAAGAGCGGCAAGGCCGCGCCCGAGCTGGACACCACCAAGCTGACCAACTGCGGCAGCGTCTGATCGGTTTCGGGGGCCGATACCCGCGACCGGGTGTCGGCCCCCGACCCGTGACGACGCCGACGACCTGCCTCTGGGAGCCGACGCGTGCACGTATTCGCTGATCCGACTAACTTCGACGCCTACCTGTCGGGATTTCTCTGGATCCTCAAGCTGACCGGCGCGTCGGCGGTGTTCGCGCTGGTCCTCGGCGTGCTACTCGCCGCCATGCGGGTCTCGCCCGTGCCGGTACTGCGCGGGTTCGGCACGGCCTGGGTCAACATCTTCCGCAACACGCCGCTCACGCTGGTCATCTTCTTCTGCTTCTTCGGGTTGTACTCCACACTCGGGTTGAGCCTCTCCGACGACCTGAACCGCAACAACTACTGGCTCGGCGTCGTCGGGCTGTCGGTGTACACGGCCTCCTTCGTCTGCGAGGCGCTGCGATCGGGCATCAACACCGTGCCCACCGGGCAGGCCGAGGCGGCCCGGGCGATCGGCCTCACCTTCGCCCAGACGCTGCGGATCGTGGTGCTGCCCCAGGCCACGCGTTCCGTGATCGCACCGCTGGGCAGCATCCTCATCGCGCTCTGCAAGAACGCCACGATCGTCGGGACGATCGGGTTGATGGAGTCCTCGACCGTGATGAAGGACCTGATCAACAGCAACGGCGACGCGGTCATCCCGATCTTCCTGGTCTTCGCCGGCACCTTCGCCGCGTTCCTGATCCCCACCGGCTACGTCTTCGGCTGGCTGGCCAACCGACTGGCGGTGAAGCGCTGATGAGCACCGACTCCGTCCTCTACGACCACCCGGGGCCCCGGGCAAAGATCCGCAACGCGGTGCTGACCGTCGTCTTCGGAGTCGCCCTGGCCGGACTGGCGTGGTGGGTCTACGCGAAGTTCGACGAGGCGGGCCAGTGGGAGGGCGCGCTCTGGAAGCCCTTCACCGAGGCGGCGACCTGGACCCAGTTCATCTGGCCCGGCCTGCGCGCCACGCTGTGGGCCGCTGCGGTCGGCATGGTGCTCTCGCTGACGTTCGGCATCGTCTTCGCGGTCGGCCGGCTCTCCGAGCGACGCTGGATCAGCATCCCCGCCGGCGCCGTGGTCGAGTTCTTCCGTGCCGTGCCGCTCCTCATCATGATTTTCTTCGTCTTCTACGGCGTGCCCTTCCTGATCCAGGCGCCGGTCACCGCCTTCTGGGCCGTCGTGATCGGGCTGACCCTGTACAACGGCTCGGTCCTCGCGGAGGCGTTCCGCGCCGGGATCCGCTCGCTGCCGGCTGGCCAGTCCGAGGCCGGGTACGCGATCGGCATGCGCAAGAGCCAGGTCATGCAGCTGATCCTCGTCCCGCAGGCGGCCCGGGCGATGCTGCCGGTCATCGTCAGCCAACTCGTCGTGCTGCTCAAGGACACCGCGCTCGGCTACATCGTCGCCTACCCGGAACTGCTCCAGCGCGGGGTCAACGACCTCGCCGCTAACAAGGGCAACATCGTCGCCGCGGCGATCGTGGCAGCGGCGATCTACATCGTGATCAACTCCCTGCTCACCGCCCTGGCCAACTGGCTCGACCGGCGCAGCCAGCGACGCGGGATCCGCGCGCAGCGCCGGGTGGCCACCGGTGCCGACCGGGCCACCGGCACCGACGGGGCCGGCGGCGTCACCGTGGGAGAACCGCAGGGCTGACGCGAAGCCGGCCGACCGGCAGACTCCGGCGGTTCGGCGCGATCGACGTCACGTCCCGGATATCGGGGTATCACCGGCAGCGGGATACCCCGATATCGCGGAACTGGTGTTGATCAAGCGGCGCCATCGTGGACGGCGCTGTCGGAGGTCAGCGGGCGATCTCGGTGACCCGGGACTCGCGGACCACGGTGACCCGGATCTGACCCGGGTAGGTCAGCTCCTCCTCGATCTGCTTGGCCACGTCACGGGCCAGCACGGCCGCCCCGATGTCGTCCACGTCGTCCGGCTTCACCATCACCCGGATCTCCCGGCCGGCCTGCATGGCGAAGACCTTGTCCACGCCGAGCTTGCCGGCCGCGATCTCCTCGATCCGCTCCAGCCGCTTGACGTACGCCTCGAGGCTCTCCCGCCGCGCGCCCGGCCGGCCGCCGGAGCAGGCGTCGGACGCCTGCGTGAGGACGGCCTCGATGGTCTGCGGCGGCACCTCGTTGTGGTGCGCCTCGATGGCGTGCACCACGTCCTCGTGTTCGCCGTACTTGCGGGCCAGGTCGGCGCCGATGATGGCGTGGCTGCCCTCGACCTCGTGGGTGAGCGCCTTGCCGATGTCGTGCAGGAACGCCGACCGCTTGATGGTGGGCACGTCCAGCCGCAGCTCGGCGGCCATGATGCCGGCGATGTGCGCGGTCTCGACCAGGTGCTTGAGCACGTTCTGGCCGTACGAGGTGCGGTAGCGCAGTCGGCCCAGCAGGGTCACCAGCTCCGGGTGGATCTCGGTGATGCCGACCTCGACCAGGGCGTCCTCGGCGGCACGCAGGCAGAGTTCCTCCACCTCCTGGCGGGCGAGGTCGTAGACCTCCTCGATCCGGTGCGGGTGGATCCGCCCGTCGAGCACGAGCTTCTCGAGCGTGAGCCGGCCGACCTCGCGGCGCACCGGGTCGAAGCAGGAGAGCAACACCGCCTCGGGTGTGTCGTCGATGATCAGGTTGACCCCGGTCACCGACTCGAAGGCCCGGATGTTGCGGCCCTCCCGGCCGATGATGCGGCCCTTCATCTCGTCGCCGGGCAGGTGCAGGACGCTGACCACGCTCTCGGCGGTCTGCTCGCTGGCCACCCGCTGGATCGCGTCCACCACGATGTGCCGGGCCCGCTGCTCGGCGGTGTTGCGCGCGTCGGACTCGATGTCGCGTACCAGGAGCGCCGCCTCCCGCTTGGCGGACGTCTCGATCGCCTCGATCAGCTCCAGCCGGGCGGACTCGGCGGTGAGACCGGCCACCCGCTCCAACTCCCGGCGGCGCAACTCCTCGGCCTCGGCCAGCTCGGCCTCGCGCTGACTGAGCGCGGACTCCCGGGTGGCGAGGGCGGCGCTGGCCGCCGTGAGCTGCCGCTCCCGCTCGGCGAACCGCTCCACCTCCTCGGTGTGCAGCCGCTCCCGCTCGTCCATCCGGGCTGCCCGGCGCTCCACCTCGGCGGCCTGTTCCCGGGTCGTGGCGGCGAGTACCGCGACCTCCCGCTCGCCGCTGCGGCGCGCGGCCGTACGGAGCTGCTCCGCGTCCGCCTCGGCCTGCTTGTGCGCCCGTTCCAGCACGGTGTCGGCCTCGGCGCGGGCGTCGTCGAGCACCCGTCGCGCCTCGGCCCGGGCCGCCTTCGCCTCGGCCTTCGCCCCCGCCGCCTCGGCGCGGGCCGCGGAGGCGGCGGACTTCGCCACGTCGATCGTGCTGTTCGCCTGGTCGGCCGCGTCGCGCAGGGCGGCCAGGGACTGCTCCTGACGGTCCTTCTCGGCGATGAAGGCGGGATCCTCCGGGGCCGGCGCCGAGCCGATCCGGCGCAGCGCCCGGATGCCGACCAGCACCGCCGCGACCACGACCACGCCGAGGATCAGGACGGCCGCGAGGAGCACCACGTCGAGGGCGTTCATGCCGGAACCCCGCGAGGTCCATCCGCGAACCTGTGCCGCCGCCCCGCCATGGCCGCCTCCCCTGAACGTCATGACCGCAGCGACTGTGCCCAGGGCACACTCCTGCGGCTGTGGACGCCCGACCGGAGCGGCTGGCCGTGGGTAGCTCTCTCCGCCGGCGGTGCCCTCGGGCATCGTCGGCGACCGGGTGCAGTTGTCGCGGAGCGCCGGACCGGCCAGTCCGGAACTGCCGCCAAAGGCCGCGGAGTCGGCCAAAGTGATGCTGTTCTGTTACGAGATCTATGTTGTGCGCTTAGCCTGCGCTGGTCGGGCAATGTGAGCCTGTATGGCGAGGCTAGGTCTCCGAGGGCGGTCTGGTCAAGGACTCATGATCAAACCCCCCGAACGGAGAGAAGTTGCAGCGTCACGCAAAGCTGATGTCGTGTCGGACACGGCAGGACAAACACGGCGAGCCGACGCCCTCGATTGGGATGTCATGCCTGTTCAGCGACCGCACAGGTCCCGCAGGCGAGCCGCGAGTGTGACACCTGCGACCTCGCGCCGGGTGTCGAGGGAGAGGATCGCGCCGGCCTTGCCGTCTCGGCTGTCGAGATGAGTGGAACGCCCGTCATGTCGGGATCGAGAGTCCACGATCACGGTGCGGGTCGGCGTCAGCGGTTGTCGCGCTCCAACTCGCCCTCGGCGTCGGCCAAGGCGTCGGCGTCGATCTGCTCGGCGAACTCCGCCGCCTCCGCGCTCTGGGCGGCGAGGGCGTCCTTCACCGCCCGGATGGCCACGCCGGGCGGGTAGCCCTTGCGGGCCAGCATGCCCACCAGCCGGCGGAAGACGGCGTCCGGCTCACCCCGGGCGGTACGTAGCTTGCGCTCCACGAGGGCTCGGGCGGTCTGCGCCTCGGTCTCCTCGTCCAGCTCACCCAGCGCCTCGGTGGCCACCTCGCCGTCCACGCCCTTGCGGCGCAGCTCGTTGGCGAGCGCCCGGCGGGCCAGACCGCGCCCGTTGTGCCGACTCGACACCCACGCACGGGCGAACGCGGCGTCGTCGATGATGCCGACCTCGTCGTACCGGTCGAGCACCTCGGCCGACACCTCCTCGGAGATGCCCCGCTTGGCCAGCGCCCCGGCCAGCTCGGCGCGGGTACGTGGTCGGACGGCGAGCTGGCGCAGGCAGATCTCGCGGGCCACCTCGGACTCGTCACGCGGCGGCGTGGCCGCCGGCTCGTCAGCCGACTGTTCGGCCTGGCGACCCCGGCGGGGGCGCGGCGGATCGGCGGCGTCGCCCGTACGAGGCGGACTGGCATCCCAGCCCCGCCCCGTACGGGCGCGTCGTCCTGCCATGTGTCAGCTACCCGTCAGAAGTCGACCGGCGGCAGCTCGGGGCCACCGGCGGCGTCGCCCGCGCCGACCCCCACGCCGAGCTTCTCCAGGATCTTCTTCTCGATCTCGGCGGCCACGTCCGGGTTCTCCTTCAGGAACTCCCGGGCCTTCTCCTTGCCCTGGCCGAGCTGGTCACCGTCGTACGTGTACCACGCGCCGGACTTGCGGATGATCGCCTGCTCCACGCCGACGTCGATCAGCGAGCCCTCACGCGAGATGCCCTTGCCGTACATGATGTCGAACTCGGCCTGCTTGAACGGCGCGGCCACCTTGTTCTTGACGACCTTGACCCGGGTGCGGTTACCGACCACGTCGGTGCCGTCCTTGAGGCTCTCGATGCGGCGCACGTCGAGCCGGACCGAGGCGTAGAACTTCAGCGCCCGACCACCGGTCGTGGTCTCCGGGCTGCCGAACATCACGCCGATCTTTTCCCGGAGCTGGTTGATGAAGATCGCCGTGGTGCCGGTGTTGCTGAGCACACCGGTGATCTTGCGCAGCGCCTGGCTCATCAGCCGGGCCTGGAGACCCACGTGGCTGTCGCCCATCTCGCCCTCGATCTCGGCGCGCGGCACCAGGGCCGCCACCGAGTCGATCACGATGATGTCGATCGCGCCCGAGCGGATCAGCATGTCGGCGATCTCCAGCGCCTGCTCGCCCGTGTCCGGCTGCGAGACCAGCATCGCGTCGGTGTCGACGCCGAGGGCCTTCGCGTACTCCGGGTCGAGCGCGTGCTCGGCGTCGATGAAGGCGGCGATGCCGCCGGCCCGCTGGGCGCTGGCCACCGCGTGCAGGGCCACCGTGGTCTTACCGCTGGACTCAGGGCCGTAGATCTCGACCACCCGGCCGCGCGGCAGGCCGCCCACGCCGAGCGCCACATCGAGCGCGATGGAGCCGGTCGGGATCACGGCGGTCTGGACGACCGGACGCTCTCCCAGCCGCATCACCGAGCCCTTGCCGAACTGCTTGTCAATCTGAGCGAGAGCAAGGTCGAGTGCCTTCTCCCGGTCAGGCCCTGCTGCCATGGTTGCCACCCCTGCCTTCGCCGGCGTCTTTGCTGAGCTTCGCGTCACGCGGACACGCTAGGCGCTAGGTCCGACAGAAAACCAGCCGACGGGCCGCGAGCTGTGGACGAGCACCCCGCTGTGGACAATAGCCGAACAGGTGTACGACTCGACAAGCGACACGCGGAAGCGACGAAAAGGCTGCTCAGCGTAGTCGAGCGGGTACGCGGTCGGGGTACGCGGCACAGACCGCCCGCCACACCACGTGCGTCCGCTCCCCCGCCGCCAGCGCCTGCTCGATGGTCCGGCCGTCAAGCTGGGACAGCACCTGATCGCGGGCGATGCTGGCCGCGTAGCCCGGCCCGAACGCCTCCTCCAACCGCGTCCAGAAGTCGGTCAGCCGCACGTGATCAGTCCTCCTCACCCGGTGCCCCGGTCGGCACCGGGCGCAACGCTAGCGCCACCAGGGGCACGGTCGCGACCGCCGCGAGCAGGGTGAGCACGGGATAACCGGCCACCTGCATGACAAACCCGCTGAGCACCGCGGCACTCGCGCCCGCCAGCCCCATGATCATGTCGGAGAACCCCTGGACGCTCGGCCGCACATCGGCCGACACCGACTCGGAGAGCAGCGTCGAGCCGGCCACCATCGTCCCCGACCAGCCCAGCCCGAGCAGGACCAGACCGACCGAGAGTCGAGGGGTGTGGTGCCCGGCGGTGCCGGCGACCGCGCAGGCGGCCAGCAGCAACCCGACCCCGCCGAGGATCACCGCCCGCCGGCCGAGCCGGTCGGTGAGCCAGCCGACCACCGGGGAGAACGCGTACATGCCGGCGATGTGCAGACTCAACACGATCCCGACCAGCCGCAGCACGTCGGCGTCGGCGTGCGACTCGCCGAGCCGGACCGGGGTCATCGCCATCACCGCCACCATGACCAGGTGACCCACCGCCACGGCGGCGATACCGAGCCCGGCGGCGGGCTGTCCGCGTACCACCGACCAGGCCACCCGCATGCCGGCGCCGCGCGGCGCGCGCACACCGACCGGCGCGGCGGCCGCGGGTGGCGACGCGGCGAGTCGCCGCGCGGTGAGCAGCGGGTCGGGCCTGAGAAGACCGAGGAGTACGACGGCAGCCAGCACGAACGCCGCCGCGCTGAACGCGAAGGGGCCGGCCAGTGGCGGCAGCCCCCAGCCGGTGGTCACCCGATCGGCCAGCGCGGCGAAGTTCGGCGCGGCCACCGCACCGATGGTGGTGGCCCAGACGATCAGCGAGAGCTGGCGTCCTCGACGAGCCGGTTCGGCGAGGTCCACGGCCGTGTAGCGGGCCTGGAGGTTGGCGGCGGTACCGCCACCGAAGAGCAGCATGCCGAGGAAGAGCAGCGGCACCGAGCGGGTGGCCGCCGCCAGCACCACCAGGACGCCGCCGACGGCGCCCACCGCGTACGCCAGCACGAGGCCGGGCCGGCGGCCGTGCCGGGCCATGATCCGGGTGACCGGGACGGCGAGCAGCGCCGCACCGACCACCCCGGCGCTCTGGGCGACGCCGGCCACCGCGGTGCCGGCGATCCGCGCGGCGAGCAACGCGCCGACGGAGATGCCGATGGTCACGCCGACGCCGCCGATGATCTGGGTGCTGAAGAGCAGCCGCATGGTGCGCCGCTGAATCGGCGCGACGTCGAGTCGGTCGTCGGTACGCGGCACGGTCAGCTCGGTGGCCATCGACGCTCCTTGAGGACGGGGACGCCCCCATCCTCGCGCACCCCTCCCGCCCGCCAACGCCCCGCAGGGCGGCGCCGCCCCGCCCGCCCCGCCCCGCCCGCCCGCCCGCCCGCCCGCCGCAAGATCTGCGCAACTTCAGGGAAGTTGCTGGCTCGGCGCGCCGGGAAGCAGCAGTTTCCCCGAAGTTGCGCAGATCCTGGTCGGCGTCGAAGGGAGGGGCCGGGGTGGACGGTCAGCCGGTCATCACCCGCTGGTGCAGGGCCGACACCGCCGCACGGGCTGCCACGAACGCGCCGTGCTGCCAGGCCACCTCGTGGCTCAGCCAGTCCCCGGCGAAGTAGACCCGCCCGGCCGGCTGGAGCAGCAGGTCGTACCCGGCCGTGCCGTAGCGGGGCGAGGTCCAGGCGCCCTCGATGTAGCGGGTCCGGTCCCAGGCGTGCGAGTACGAGGTGACCAGCTCGCTGCGGTACTTGTCACCGTGGATCTTGATGCCCTGGCTGACCGCCCGCTCCTGACGCAGCTCCGGGGTGAGCCCGCTGTACGCCCGGGCGTTCGCCCCGGTGTTGTAGTAGCCGACGACCAGGCCACGCTTGCCGTGGTAGCCGTAGGACGGGTACCAGATGTGCGACAGGTCCAGATCGGTCTCCGTGATGCCGCCGTAGATCCGCTGGTCGGTCTCCCACCAGCGACTGCGGTACTCCAGGCCGATCTTGCCGGCGGCGGTGACGGGGAAGTCGGCCAGCGCGGCGGTCACGGAGGCGCCGAGGTTGTGCGGCACCCGGGCCATCAGGTGTGGCGGCAGGGCGGCCACGCAGTAGTCGGCGGTGATCTGCGACTGCCGGCCGCCCTGCCGGTAGGTCACCTCGACCCGGCTGCCCCGGTCGGTCACCCCGGTCACCTCGGCGTTGAGGTGGATGCGATGCCCGCCGACAGCCTTGGCGAGGGCGCGGGGGATCTGGTCCATGCCTCCGACCGGCTGGAACATCAGCATGGCCTGGTCGTAGCCGAACTCGAAGGAGAAGTACCGGCCCACGTTGCTGGCGAAGACGTCGGAGAGCGCTGGCGGCGTGCCGAGCGGACTCCCCACGTCGTTGCCCGCGCCGGGGTACGCGGAGAAACCACGCCGGGTGGTGCCGGTGTACGCCCAGTCGCTGGCCCGTCCACCGATCGCGCCGAGGCTCTGCAGGAACGACAGCAGCCGGTCCCGGTCCTCGGTGGTGAGCCGCGCGTCCAGCGCACCCTGGTCGGTGGCCTTGGCGAGCAGTTCCGACACGTAGCCGTAGACGTCGGCCTTGGCGGTGCGGTAGCGGATCGGCTCCGTCATGCCGGCGGACTCGTTGTAGATCCAGGCGTCGGCGTTCTGGTTGGTGAAGACCTCGACAGGTACGCCCAGCTCGCGGCAGTAGTCCATGGTGACCATCCACTGTGCGATCCGGCCCGGTCCGGCGTTGAAGTAGACGCCGTCGGAGAAGCCGGCCCGCTGGGTGTGGCCGTCGAGGTCGGTCTCGACGTCGCCGCCCCGGATGGTCAGGTTCCGCCCGCCGACACGGTGCCGCGCCTCCAGGACCGTGCAGTGGTAACCGGCCTTGCCCAGCTCGTACGCCGTGGTGAGCCCCGCGATGCCACCGCCGAGCACGACGACGCTGACGCCCGGCCGCCCGGTCAGGGTGAAGTCGGACGGCTCGGGCGCCCGGAACGCCGGGGTCGCCGAGGCGGCGGCGCTGGGCGCGAGACCCATGGCTCCCATCGTGGCGAGCATCGCACCGGCCCCGCCGCTGATCCCGACCGCGCGTAGGAATCCACGCCGGCTCACCGTCGACTGCGTCTGATCGCTCATGAACGCCTCCCCTACAAGATCGACTCAGGTGAGTCTGTAGAGGACGTGTTACGTCGATCACGCGTCGCCGTTTCCGGTAGGTATCGCTCGGACGCCGCGCGTCCGGCCCCTGTCGGGACACTCAGGACGGCGGGTGCCGCGCCACCGAGCGGAGGACGCCGTCCAGGCCGTCCTCGAACAACAGGTCGTCGTCCCACCGGTCGTCGTCGAGATGGCCGGAGGCGTTGAGGGTCGGGTAGGCGTCGGCGTGTGCGGCGACATGGTCGCGGGCGGCGGCCCGCGCGTCCGGGTCGACGCTCCTGCGCCACGTGGCTTCGGTGAGCGAGGCGCCGATGACGTAGTTGGCAAGTGTTCGCGTCGCCGCCGCGAGGTGACGGCCACGGCAACCGCCACGCACCAGCGCCGCCTGGAGGAACTCGGTGCGGGCCAGCACATTGGGGCCGAGCATCGGACGCCCGACCAGGCCCGGCGCCCAGGGATGCCGGAGCATGGCGGAGCGCCAGCCTCGGACGAGGACGCGGACGTCCTCCGGCCAGTCGTCGGTCGCGCCCGGAATCGGCACGTCGCCGAAGATCTGGTCCATCGCCAGGTCCAGCACGTCGTCCTTCGTCCGCACGTGCCAGCACAGGGCGGTCGCCGTCACGGTGAGGCGCTGGGCGAGGCTGCGCATCGTGAGACCGTCGGTGCCGTGCTCGTCGAGCAGGTCGACCGCCGCGTCCACGATCCGGTCGATCGTCAGTGGTGGCCTGCGCTGTGTCCGGGTCTTCGTCGGCGTCACCAACGGCCGCCGCAACGTCCAGTTGCTCTACGACGTCGAGGTGTACTCCGACACCGCCGGCTGACGCCCCGCAGACGGCAGCTCGCGGTTATCCGGCAAAGGCGCGGGCGGCCACGGTGAGGTCGGCGACCAGCCCCTCGTACGCCGCGTCCTGGTCGTCGGCGCGCAGGACGGCGGACGGGTGGATGGTCGCCAGCAGCCGGGTCCGCGGAGCGTCCGCCACCGCGCCGGCACTGTCCACCGGAACCCGCTGGAAGTCCTCGGGATGCTGGGCCGACGCGGGCCAGGGCAGCAGTTCGCCGCGCTGCCTCGTCACCCGGAAGGACGGGCCGAGCAGCGCCTTCGCGGCGGTGGCGCCGAGCACCACGACGACCGCCGGGTCTAGCCGGGCGAACTCGGCGACCAACCAGGGACGACAGGCGGTGATGTGAATCCGGTCCGGCGTCTGGTGGATGCGCCGCTTGCCGCGCACCTCGAAACGAAAGTGCTTCACAGCGTTCGTGAGGTAGAGCGCGGCCGGATCGAGCCCGGCGTCGTCGACGGCCTTGCGCAACAGCCGGCCCGCGGGACCGACGAAGGGCAGACCCTTCTGGTCCTCCATGTCGCCGGGCTGCTCGCCGACGAGCACCACGCGGGCGCTCTCGTCACCCCGCCCGAAGACGGTCTGCGTGGCGTCCCGGTACAGCTCGCAGCCGCGACAGCCGCCCGAGGCCGCCCGCAGCTCGTCGATGGTGTCGGCCTCGGGCGGGATGAACCGCTGGGCGCCGGGAGCTGCGTCGGTCTGCTCGGCCATGCCGCTTGTTATATACCCGTTCGGTACGCGCTGCCGCTTACGCCCCGGCCCGAACGTGGCCGCGCCACGTCAGTACCCGCCCCCACCGCCGCCGCCACCACACGACGCGAGCGCGATCAGCACGATGATGATCACGATGACCGCGACCGCGACCCCGATCCAGAGCCCTCGATTGCCGCCTGAAGCCATGTCAGCCACCTCCGTCGGCGCGCATACCCGCCCCGGACGCGCCAAACCCCTCTTGTGCCGCGACAACGCCCGATCGGGTCGCCGGCCGACGGGTCAGGTGGCGAAGCCGGAGGGTGCGACGGGATGGGCGGCGCGCGCCAGGGCGGCGGCCAGCGGCGTCATGTCCTCGACGGCCAGGGAACTGATGGTGACGCGCAGGGCTGGCGGCGCGGCGATCCGGTAGAGGGCGCCGGGCGCGACCGCCCAGCCGGCGTCGCGCAACGCGGTCACCGCGCTGGTCTCGTCCAGAACCGGCAGCCAGACGTTGATGCCCGTGCGACCGTGCGCCGTCAGGCCGTGCTCGGCCAGCGCGGCCAGCAGCCCTTCGCGCCGCAGCTCGTAGCTCTGCGCCGCCCGGCGCACCAGCTCGTCGACCGCCGGGTCCCGCCACAGGGCGAGCACCAACCGTTGCAGCACGGTGGACACCCAGCCGGCGCCGACACGCGTCCGACCGGTCACCCGGGCCACGGTGGTCTCGTCGCCGGCCAGCACCGCCAGCCGCAGGTCCGGACCGAAGGGCTTGCTCACCGACCGCACGAAGGCCCAGCTTCCGGCCGCGCCGGCAAGCGGATGCAGGGGTACGCGGGCCAGTTCGGCGGCGTGGTCGTCCTCGATGAGCAGCAGGTCCTGCCGCCCGGCGAGCAGCGCGCGCAGCTCCGTGGCGCGAGCGGCGGAGACGGCGGCGCCGGTCGGGTTCTGGGCCCGGCTGGTGACGACCAGCGCCCGCGCTCCGGCGGTCAGCGCGGCCGCCACCCCGGCGGTCAGGGGGCCCTCGTCGTCCACGGGTACGCCGATGGACCGCAGCCCAAGGGCGGCGACCAGGTCGAGCAGATTTGCCCAGCCCGGATCCTCCACCGCCACCGCGTCACCGGGGCGCAGGTGGGCACCGAGGAGGCGTTCGATGCCGTCCAGCGCGCCACCGGTGAGGGTGAGGTCCTCGACGGGTACGCCGTCGGCGCTCAGCCGGGCGCGGGCGACCTCGGCCAACTCCGGGAGCACTCCGGCCTGCGCGTAGCCGACCGGCGGGCCGACGTCGGCGGCGAGCGCGGCCAGGTGCGGGCCGATCGGGGGCAGCAGTCGGGGGTCGGGCTCGCCCCGGGACAGGTCGCGGGCGTCCGGCAGTGGTGCGGGGCGTAGGGCGGAGCGGCGGGCGGCCACCGGTGGACGCGGGCGGACGCGGGTGCCGTGCCGCCCGGCGGTGGCGAGCACGCCACGTTGGCGCAGCTCCTGGTAGGCGCGGGCAACGGTGGCCGGGCTGACGCCGAGGTCGGCGGCGAGAGCGCGCACCGAGGGCAGGCTGACCCCAGGGGCCAGGGCGCCGGTACGGATGCCCGACTCGATGCTGGCCGAAATCGCGACGGCGGTCGTCCCGGTGAACTGATAGCGTGCTGACACAAATAAGAGATTGTACTAGCACAAAGGGGCGCGCATGTATCCACCCACCGCCCGGACCATCCCGACCCGCTCCCGCGACCGGATGAGCTACGACCGCGCGGCGGCACACGCCGTGCTGGACGAGGCGTACCACTGCTCCTTCGGCTTCACCGTGGACGGCGAACCCCGGGTGCTGCCCACCCTGCACGTCCGCATCGGCGACACGCTCTACCTGCACGGCTCCACCGGCAGCCGTCCCCTGCTCGCCGCCCGGGGCGACGGGCTGGCCGTCTGCGTCGCGGTGACGCTGCTCGACGGGCTGGTCTACGCCCGATCGCAGTTCCACCACAGCGCCAACTACCGCTCGGTGGTCGCGCTCGGCACCGCGCGACTCGTCACCGACGCCCAGGAGAAGAGCGCCGTGCTCACCGCGCTCGTCGAGAAGGTGGGCGCCGGCCGCAGCACGGACAGTCGCCCACCGAGTCGGCGCGAACTGGCCGAGACCGCAGTGCTGGCGCTGCCCCTGCGGGAGGTGTCCGTCCGGTCCCGCACCGGCGGGGTCCGCGAGGACGAAGCCGACCTGCACCTGCCGCACTGGGCCGGCGTCCTGCCACTGAGGCTGACCGCCGGCCTACCGCAGCCCGCCGCCGGGGTCACCGCTGCCCTACCGGCGTACCTGCGCACGGCCCGTACGCCCTGGCACGACCCGGCGACGCTGAGCGGCGAGCACGTCCGGTTGGAGCCGCTGGACCCGACGCACGCCGACGACCTGCACGCCGCCACCGCCGACGACGACGTCTGGCGGCACCTCACCGTCCCGCGGCCCACCGAGCCGGCCGGCACCGCCGAGGTCATCGCCGACGCTCTGGCCGCACAGCAGCGCGGCGAGCGGGTGCCCTGGGTGCAGCGCTGCGCGGTGACCGGGACGGTGGTCGGCAGCACCTCCTACTACGAGATCGACCCGGAGCGGCGGTCGGTGGCGATCGGGCACACCTTCCTCGGCCGACCCTGGTGGCGTACCGGAATCAACACCGAGGCCAAGCTGCTGCTGCTCGGCCGGGCCTTCGACGACCTGGGCGCGGTACGGGTCGCCTGGCACACCGACATCCGCAACGAACGCTCCCAGGCGGCCATCGAACGACTCGGCGCCACCCGGGAGGGAGTGCTGCGGATGCACCGCCAGCGCCCGGACGGCTCCTGGCGGGACACGGTGCAGTACGCGATGACCGTCGACGAGTGGCCGAACGCACAGGCCATGCTGCGGAAAAGACTTCGCGGTACGGCACCCGCGGCCTGATGATGACGGGCGTGCTGGGGATCACCGACATCTGGACGTACGTGCTGGGCACCGTGGCCATCATCCTGCTGCCCGGGCCGAACTCGCTCTTCGTGCTCTCCACCGCCGCCAAACGGGGCGTGGGCGTCGGCTACCGGGCGGCGGGCGGGGTGTTCGTCGGCGACGGGGTGCTGATGATCCTCTCCGCAGCCGGAGTGGCGTCGCTGCTCAAGGCGTACCCGCCGCTGTTCCTGGTGATCAAGTACGCCGGCGCCGCGTACCTCGGTTATGTCGGGGTGACCATGCTGCGCGGCGCCTGGCGGCGCTGGCGCGACCGCAACGACCCGAGCACGCCGCGGCTCATCGACGCCGCCGAGCCGGCGCAGCTGCGCAGCCCGTTCCGCAAGGCGCTGGTGATCAGCCTGCTGAATCCGAAGGCGATCCTGTTCTTCATCTCGTTCTTCATCCAGTTCGTCGACCCCGCCTATGCCTGGCCGGCACTGTCGTTCCTGCTGCTCGGCCTGATCGCCCAGGTCGCCAGCGCGCTCTACCTGACCGCGCTGATCTTCGCGGGGACGTTCCTGGCGACCCAGTTCCGCCGCCGCCGTCGCCTCGCGGTGGGCGGCACCACGGCGGTAGCAACGCTCTTCCTAGCCTTCAGCCTCAAACTAGCCACCGCCACCGCGGGCTAACCCACCCCTCTCCGCTCCCCGCTCCCCGCTCCCCGCTCCCCGCTCCCCGCGATCTTGCACTTTGTGCTGTCTATATGCACTCTTCGCACCGCTTTGCGACAACAGTAAGTGCAAGATCGGCGTGGTAGTGGGGCGCGGGCGCGGGGCGCGGGCGTGGGGCGCGGGCCTGGGCGCGGGCGTGGGTGGGGTGGGGTTAGGTGCCGTCGCCTCCGCCGGAGCCGCTGCCTACGCCTCCGCTTCCCGCTGTGCCGCCCAGGCCGTAGCCCGGTTTGATCGGCGCGTCGGGATGGCGGCTGACGTGGGCGGAATGGCCGATCTGCGCGGACCAGTCGGCGTGGGCGGCGGCTGCGGCGTGGCGGTTGACGGCATGGCGGAGCCAGCCGTCGACGGTGGCGACCCAGTCCCGCTGACCGGCGTCCGCGTGCCAGATCCGGAACCGGCTGATGCTCTGGTGGGTGATGCCGGCCAGCGCCAGCCGTCGGTCCATCCAGGTGATCACTTCGAGGCCCGCCGAGTTCGTCACGAAGATCAGTTCCAGCTCGGTGATCGGGCCGGCGTAGAGGGGACCCACCCAGTAGCCCCACCGCTGGTGCAGCGGGAGAGTGTGCCCCACCCCGGGCAGGCCACCCTCGACCAGCCCGGCCTGGCGGATCGAGAAGCCGAGCGTGTCCAACGCCGCCAGCACGTGCTGCTGGGTGGGGACCGGGTGCACGAAGACCGGCACCATCGCCCCCTGGTCCAGGTCCGGCTCGACGGACACCTCGGTCCGTAGGCCCATCCGAAGACTCAGCAACGGCACCCCGCCGAACGTGGTCACCGGCGTCTCCCACGGCAGCGGCAGCGCGAAGTCCACCGCCCGTCGACGGCCCGCGGGGACGACGAACCGCCCGGCGATCGGCAGGTGGAAGAACTGCATGAGACGTCGGGGAGCCGCCGGGTCGTCCGGCTCGACCGTCGTGACCAGGCCGAGCCGGACGTGGCGGACGAGTACGTCGTCCGGCCCGGCGGCGAGCGTCACCCGTCCGGGCAGGCGCAGGCCCGGACGGGTGCTCGGGTTCGGAAGCGTCGTCTGCACGGACAGCCCGGTCCAGCCGGACTCCCGAGACACCCCCGTCAACCGCACCGCGCCCCCCGCCAGCTCACCTCAACTGTCGCGGAACCGGCGCGTGATCACCTGGAACTTCGCCGAAGAGGAGCCGCCCTAACGGAGTCGCCGACCGCGGGGCACCGTGTCGGTCTCGTCGTCGAATTCGCCGATGACCTCCTCCAGCAGGTCCTCCAGGGCGACGAAGCCGATCGGGCGGGCCGGGCCACCGCCGTTGCGGACCAGCGCGAGCTGCGACTGCCGCGCGCGCATCGCGGCCACCGCCTCGGTGACCGTGGACGTCGCCGGCAGGGTGAACGCCGGGGTCATCAACTCCTCGGCGGTGGCGACCCGACCGGTGGTGACCACCCGTACCGCCTCCCGGACGTGCACCAGGCCGCAGACGTCGCCGCCCGCGTCCAGCACCGCCAGCCGCGACCGGCCGCTGTCCCGGCTGACCTGCTCGATCCGCTCGGCCGGGTCGTCGCGCCGCACGGTGACCATGGTGGAGAACGGCTCCATCACCTGTGCCACCGACGTGCCCTGCAACTCGAGCATGCTGGTGAGCAGTTGGTGCTGCTCCGCGCCGAGCAGCCCGTGCTCGCGGGACTGCTCCAGCAGCATCCGCAGCTCGTCCGGGCCGTGCACCTGGGCGAGCTGGTCCTGCTGGTTGACGCCGACCAGCCGCAGGATCGCGTTGGCCAGCGCGTTCAACGCCGACAGCACCGGGCGGGACACCCGGGCGAAGGCCCGGAACGGCAACGCGAGCAGCGTGGCCGACCGCTCGGCGTCGGTGATCGCCCACGACTTCGGCGCCATCTCCCCCACCACCAGGTGCAGGAAGGTCACCAACCCGAGGGCGAAGACCAGGGCGACCACGTGACTGGCCGCGTCGGGCAGCCCCACGACGTGCAACAGCGGGCTGACCAGATGCTCGATCGCCGGCTCGGCCAGCGCGCCGAGCCCCAGGGTGCACAGGGTGATGCCCAGCTGCGCCCCCGCCAACATCAGGGACAGCTCGCGGACGCCGTCCAGCGCGGCTCTGGCCGCCCGGCCGCCGCTGGCCGCCGCCTGCTCCAGCCGGTACCGCTTGCTGGCCACCAGGGCGAACTCGGCGGCCACGAAGAACCCGTTCAACGCCAGGAGGACGCCCGAGCTGATCAGTGCGATGCCGGGGCTCATGCCGACACCTCGTGCCGCTCGCCGCGGTCGGTGAGTTGCAGCCGTACCGAGTCGGCGACGTGCCGGTCCACGGCGAGCACCTCGACCAGTGCCCGGGGCGCCACCTCGCCCTCGTCGACCTCGGCGCCCTCGGGCAGCAGGCTGATCTCCAGCCGGTCGCCGACCTCCGGCACCCGACCCAGCTCCCGCATGACCAGCCCGGAGAGCGTGTCGTACTCCGGGGCCTCGGGCAGCGCGATGCCGGTGCTGTCGGCGACCTCGTCGATCCGCCAGCGGGCCGGCACCACCCACGACCCGTCGTCCTGTCGGGCGGGTGCCCGCTCCGGCGGGTCGTCCTCGTCCCGGATGGGGCCGACCAGCTCCTCGGCGATGTCCTCCAGCGTGATCACACCGGCGAAGCCGCCATACTCGTCGACCACGCAGGCCATCTGCCGGTGCCCGGACCGCAGGCGGTCCAGCACCGTGGGCAGGGGCAGGGTCTCCGGTACGAGCAGCGGCGGCCCCGCGACCGCGCTCACCGGGGTGGTGGCACGTTCCGCGGGAGGTACGCCCAGCACGTCGGCGATGCCGACGATGCCGAGCAGGTCGTCGACGCCCTCCGTACCGCGTACGGGAAAGCGGGAGTGACCGGTGTCCAGCAGCTCGACCACCCGGCTCACCGGCTCGTGGGCCCGGACGGTGTGCACGTCGACCCGGGGCACCATGGCCTCGCCGGCGGTCAGCTCCCGGAAGTCGAGCCCCCGGTCGAGCAGCGTGGACATCTCGGCGTCCAGGCTGCCCTCCTCGCGCGACTCGGCGATGATCTGTTCCAGGTCGGCGGGAGTGGCCCCGCTGGGCAGCTCCTCGATCGGCTCGATGCCGACCCGACGCAGCAGGCGTACCGACGCGCGGTCGAAGAGCCGGATCACCGGCCCGGCCACGGCCAGGTAGGCGAGGGTGGACCGGCTCAGCGCCCGGGCCAGCGGCACGGCCCGCGCGATGGCGAGGTTCTTCGGCGCCAGCTCGCCGAGGACCATCTGGACGACGGTGGCGATGACCAGGGCCAGCGCCACCGACAGCGGCAGGCTGACCGACTCGCCGAGACCGACGACGCCGAACAGGTCGGCGAGGCCGCCGCCGAGGTACGGCTCGGCGACGTAACCGACCAGCAGCGCTGTGACGGTGATGCCGAGTTGCGCGCCGGAGAGCACGAAGGAGAGCCGGCTGGTGACGGTGAGGGCCCGGGCGGCGGCCTGGTCGCCGTCGTCGGCGAGCTGGCGCAGCTTGCCCCGGTCCACGGCGACATAGCCGAACTCCTGCGCCACGAAGTAACCGGTGGCGGCGGTGAGCACGATGATCAAGAGAAGACCGACGACGATCAGCACCTGTCGCTCAGGGCTCCCGGAGTCGTCGGGACGGGAATATGCCGGGCACGACCCGGCTGGCTACTGCTGCCCTCCTGGGCAGAAGAGTCGATCATGCGGTCATTTTATCGGCGTCGCCTGGGACTCCGCTGGGGGTGGGCCGAAGGCGTCGATCGTCCTGTTCATTCCGGCTGGGACCGGCCGTCACCCCGCGCGGCCGTCGACCCGCGCTCGGCCAGCTCGTCGGCGTCGAGCAGGCCGCGGTCGAGCCGACCGGACCGGTACGCGGCCCGACCGATCATCTGTGCCGCGACCGGCGCGGTGGCCAACTGGAAGACGCCCACCAGCAGGATCATGCCGAGATCGGCCGGGGACCGGAGCCGCAGCGCGATCCCGAGCAGCAGCAGGAGCAGGCCCAGCACCTGGGGCTTGGTGGCCGCGTGCATCCGGGAGAGGGCGTCCGGAAAGCGCAGCACGCCGATGCCGGCGGCCAGGGCGAGCAGCGCGCCACCGACCAGGCAGGCGGCACCGAGCCAGTCGGCGATCATCGCGAACACGCCCGCCGTCACGACTGCTCCCGGACGGCGAAGCGGACCAGCGAGACGGACCCGACGAAGCCGAGCAGGGAGATCACCACCAGCACGGGCAGCGTGCTGGCGTGCCGGTTGACAGCGGCCTCCGCGCCGACCGCGCCCACCATGGTGGAGAGCAGCATGTCCGCGGCGATCACCCGGTCCAGCAGCGAGGGACCCCGGTAGAGCCGGATCAGCGCGAGCAGCGCGGTCACCGACAACAGGACGGTGAGGACGACGGCCAGGAAGATGATCATTGGGACGGGCTTCCCTTCTCGACGGGACCGGGCTCGACGCGGCGCAGCTCCGCCGCGCTGCCGACCGCCCGGACGATCCGGCGCTCGATGTCGAGGGTGCGGTCCCGGGCGAGCGCCAGATCCGCCGGCCCGTGGGTGTCCAGCACGTGCAGGTAGAGCGTCGCCGACTCCCGGTCCAGTTCGAGGATCAGCGTGCCGGGCACCAGCGAGACCGCCTCGGCCGTGAGCGCCAGGTTCAGGTCCGTCCGCACCCGCAACCGGACGGCGATGATCGCCCCGCGGGGTCGGTAGCCGGGTTGCACGGCGATCCGGGCGATGTGCAGGCTCGCGGTGACCAGTTCGACGGCGAACCGACCCGCGAACGCCAGCAGCGCCACGGGCCGCAACCGTCCGGCGAAGGTCACCGCGGGCAGCGGGAAGAACAGCAGCACCGCGCCGCCCACCAGCAGGCCGCCGATGATGTTCGCCACGGTGATGTCACCCCAGAGCAGGTTCCAGACGAGCACCAGCCAGCCCAGCGCCAGCGTCTGGTCCCGCCGACGCCCGAGCCGCCGGCCCGGCGTCGGGGCAGCGCCCGTCGGGGGCGTGCCACGCGGGCCCGTCACGGCACGCCCCCGGGCAGCACCGCCCGCACGTACGGGGTACGCGAGAGCAGGTCGCCGGCCGCGTCGGCGGTGACGTCGAAGAGCGGACCGGCCAGCACGGTCAGCGAGGCCCCCAGGGCGACCAGGGCGATTGTCGCGCCGACGGTCAGGGCGGGCAGTCGGACGACGGGTTCGTCGGTGGCGATCCGGGGCGCCCGCCAGAACGCGATGTTCCACACCCGGGAGGTCACGTACAGGGTGAGCAGGCTGGTGAGCGTCCCTGCCGCCACCAGCGCCGCGGGCAGCGCCCCGCCGGCCGCCACCCCGGCCTGGAGCAGGCCGAGCTTGCCCAGGAACCCGGAGAACGGGGGCACTCCGGCGAGGTTCATCGCCGGGACGAAGAAGAGGACGCCCAGAAGAGGCGCCATCCGGGCCAGCCCGCCGAGACGGCGCAGGTCGGTGCTGCCGGCACGCTCCTCGACAAGTCCGGCGACCAGGAACAGGGTCGTCTGGATGGTGATGTGGTGCACCACGTAGAAGATCGCGCCGGCAAGACCGGCCGCGGTGCTCAGCGCCACCCCGAAGATCATGTAGCCGATATGGCTGACCAGCGTGAACGAGAAGAGCCGCTTCATGTCCGACTGCGCCACCGCGCCGAGGATGCCGACCACCATGGTCAACCCGGCGACGACCATGAGCAGGCCGTCGACCTGGCCGTCCGGGAACAGCAACGTCTCGGTACGGATGATCGCGTACACGCCCACCTTGGTGAGCAGCCCCGCGAACACGGCGGTGACCGGGGCGGGAGCCGTGGGATAGCTGTCCGGCAGCCAGGCCGACAGCGGGAAGACCGCGGCCTTGATCGCGAACGCGAGCAGCAGCATCAGTTGCAGGGTCACGCGGACGTTGTCCGGCAGGTCGTCGAGACGCTGGGCGAGCTGCGCCATGTTGAGCGTGCCGGTGGCCGCGTACACCAGTCCCACCGCGGTCAGGAAGATCATCGAGGAGAGGATGCTGACCACCACGTACGTCGAGCCGGTGCGGATGCGCGTCTCGGTGCCGCCCAGCGTGATCAGCACGAAGCTGGCCGCCAGCAGGATCTCGAAGCCGACGAACAGGTTGAACAGGTCTCCCGCCAGGAACGCGTTGGTGACGCCCGCGGTGAGCACCAGGTACGTCGGGTGGAAGATCACCACCGGCGCGCTCTCGCTGGTCTCGCTGCGACCCTGCCCGATCGAGTACACCAGCACGCAGAGGGTGACCGCCGAGGACACCACCAGCATCAGCGCGGCCAACTGGTCGGCCACCAGCACGATGCCGACCGGTGGCGGCCACCCGCCGACCGCGAGCACCACCGGCCCGTGCCGGTACGCCTGCACCAGCAGCACCACCGCGACCGTGAACGTCACCGCCAGGCAGAGCACGCTGACCGTACGCTGCACCCGGGGACGGTCGGCCAGCAGCAGGGTCAGCGCCGCCCCGAGCAGCGGCACCACCACCGGCAGCGGCAGGAGCCTGCTCACGACCGGCCCTCCCCCCTGCCACGCCGGAGTCGGCGGCGGGCCGGCTCCGGGTCGACCTGCTCCGGGTCGCTGCCCGGGCCCTCCCCACCACGGTCGGCGGCGCTCACCTCGTGCTGCTCGGCACGCCGGATGATCTGGCGGTCCTCCAGGTCGTCGGGCACCTCGTCGTCGCCGGTGAGATACCAGCTCCGGTACGCCACGGCGAGCAGGAACGCGGTGAACCCGAACATGATCACGATGGCGGTCAGCACCATCGCCTGTGCCAACGGATCACTCATCCGGTCCACCGGGCCGGTGCCCACGACCGGAGCGCCACCCGATCGGCCACCCAGCAGGATCAGCAGGTTGACCCCGTTGCCGAGCAGGATCACGCCGAGCAGGATCCGGGTGAGGCTGCGCTCCAGCAGCAGGATCACGCCACACCCGACGAGCACCGCGACGGCGAGCACCAACACCACCGTGGGCCCGGCGCCACCCGCCGTCACGGCGCTTCCTCTGTTCGCGACTGCGGGGCTCGCAAACCCGGCTCACTCCTCGCGCTCACGGCACCACCTGAGGTTCGCGACTGCGGGGCTCGCAAACCCGGCTCACTCCTCGCGCTCACGGCACCACCTGAGGTTCGCGACTGCGGGGCTCGCAAACCCGGCTCACTCC